>JBGSYN010000201.1:0-4091 GCA_041750975.1 Geminicoccaceae bacterium
GATGCGCCGGACCTGCCTCGGCGACGACCCGTTGTTCCACACCATCGTCGAACGGCGAACGGGGCGGGCCGTGGGTCTCGCGAGCTATCTCAGGATCGAGCCCGCATTCGGCGTCGTCGAGGTCGGGCACCTCAGTTTCTCCCCACGCCTGCAACGGACACCGGCCGCCACCGAAGCGATGGTCTTGATGATGCGCCGCGTGTTCGTCGAGCTTGGCTATCGGCGCTATGAGTGGAAATGCCATGCGCTGAACGCGGCCTCGAGGCGTGCCGCCGAGCGTCTGGGCTTCCGGTTCGAGGGCATTTTCCGGCAGGCGACGATCAGCAAGGGCCGCAACCGCGACACCGCCTGGTATTCCATTATCGACAAGGAGTGGCCGACGCTCCAACGCGCCTTCGTCGCCTGGCTCGATCCCGCCAATTTCGACGAGGCGGGGCAGCAGCGCAAAAGTCTCGCGCAATCTCGCTGAGATTCGGAACATGCCGTCTGGCGTCTCCATGCCATCCGGCATCGCTTCCGCGGCAACAGGTTCCCTCAATCTAAAGTTGAATCTTGTTTATTTGAGTTGTGCAGACTTTCATCTATAGGAAGGAAATAAAAGATTATCGAATATTATAAATATTGAAATTCCATAAGGTAAAGTTTGGAAGAAAAATTAGCTTTTATTCTAACGTCGGCTTGCTTTTTTCGATCTTGAAGATAAAATTGCCTTCGTGGTCGCGGGACAGGTCTTGACCCTTTCCACGGCCAGAGTTTCAACCTCAAAGGAAACGCTTCGATGGCAACTATCAATGGAACGGATGAGGCGGACACGCTTTTCGGCACGAAATTCGCCGATCTGATCCGCGGCTTCGACGGCGAGGATGTCCTCAATGCCGGCGATGGCAACGACACCGTCAACGGCGGCGACGACGATGACGTGGTTCGCGGCGGCCTCGGCGACGACAGGGTGATCGGCGGCAAGGGTGAGGATACGCTTTACGGCGATGGCGGTAACGACACACTGACCGACGAGAGCGGCAATGACAGATTCTTCGGCGGTGGCGGCAACGATCTGATCCGCGCCGGCGAAGGTGACGACAGCCTCGACGGCGGCAGCGGCGCCGATCAGCTGATCGGCGATGCAGGTAATGACGATATGGCGGGCGGCTCGGGCCAGGACACGATGTTCGGTGGCGAGGGCGACGACATTATGGATGGAGGCTCGGCCCGCGACCAGCTGACGGGCGGCGAGGGCAACGACGTCCTGAACGGCGGCACCGGCAATGATACCCTGACCGGCGATGAGGGTGCCGACCGTTTTGTTTTCACTGCGGGCGTCGACCGGGTCAAGGATTTCGAGAGCGGCGACGACGAGATCGACCTTACCGCGATCGCCGGTCTTGACGATTTCGACGACGTCATCGCCGCAGGCAAGCAAAAGGGCGACGATCTGCATCTCGTCTTTGGCGCGGATCGCTTGATCCTTGAGGACACCTCGCTGGCATCGCTCGACGACGATGATTTCATCCTCTGATCGCTCAAAGGCCGGCAACAGCATAGAGCCGAGCTAACGGGCACGCCCGAATTACAGGCAAAGATGTGTCCTCGCGGGCATATCTTTGCCTCTATTGGGCCAAGGTTTCGGCAGGTCGGATATTCTGGTTCAGGCGAAAGAGATTGTCCGGATCGACGCAGGCCTTGAGGGCGGCCAGCCGCTCGAAGTTGGCGCCATAGGCGTCCCGGGCGCGCCCCTCGCTCTCGCTGAAGGAATTCACATAGCATCCCTCACCGCCGCCCGAGGAAAGCTTGGCGGTAACGCCCCGCACCCAATCAACACTGGCCGCGTCGTCCGATGGATCGGTCCAGCGAGCACCGGGGGCTACGGCAAAGGCGGCTTGGCGATGCGGGTAGGCCGTGGCCTCGGGCGCGACATCGGCAATGGCGCCGCCGAACTGGCAGATCAGGATGTCGGATTGCGGTGTCGGCAAGGTTCTCGCGAGGTCGACCAGCATTTCGGGCGCCGGGTCGTCGAGACCGGCGAAATTGCGCGAAGTCCAGTAATTCCGGGCACCCTTTTCGTAAACGCCATCGAGCAGCTGCTGCGCCTCGACATAGGGCCGCGGCATGACGGCAGAGCCGATCGCCTCGGCGTGCTCGTGCAGCGGAGCCAGGACCGTCTCGCCCTCATTCGGATCGCCGGCGTAGCATTGCATCAGCGTCAGAACCCCGGTGCCGTGATATTGCTCCGGCAGGAACGGCAGTGGCGGAGCCGTTATCAGGTCCGCCCAGACACAACATTCGCGTGGGGCCGTCGCGGCAAAGGCGCGGTAGCCTCGAAGCACGTTGGCCGCATCGTCGAGGCGATAGACGGTGGGGCCGAACAGGACCTCAGGGCCGACTTCGTGCAGGCGAAAGGTGAAAGACGTCACGACGCCGAAATTGCCGCCGCCGCCGCGCAGGCCCCAGAAGAGTTCGGGGTTCTCGTCCTCGCTTGCTTCGACCTGACGGCCGTCGGCAGTGACGAGTTCGGCCGCCACCAGATTGTCGATCGCGAGACCGTGGAGGCGGGACAGCCAGCCGAAGCCGGCGCCGAGGGTCAGTCCGCCGACCCCAGTGGTCGACACCACCCCGCCGGGCGTCGCGAGACCGAAGGCCTGCGTTTCCCGGTCGAGATCGCCGAGCGTGGCCCCGCCTTCGACCAGAGCGGTTCTGCGGTCGGGATCGACAGACACGGCCCGCATCGCCGAGAGATCGATCATCAGCCCGTCATCGCAAACAGCGGTGCCAGCGATATGATGGCCACCGCCGCGAACCGATACCAGGAGGCCGTGCTCTCTGGCGAAGTCGACGGCTGCCATGACATCGTTGATATTTGCGCAGCGGGCGATAGCGCCCGGCCTGCGATCGATCATCCCGTTCCATACGGCACGCACCTCGTCGTAATCGGCGTCGTCCGGCCGGATCAAGGCACCATCGAGAATGCTGCCTAGCCGGGCAAGTTCGGTATCAAGCATGATCAGGCTCCCATCTTCGTGGCGCTGATTTGGTCCAGCGCCCTGGGCGGAAGAATGGTGAAAACGTCGGGAGCAAAAAGTCAGAAATCTGGAGCACTCCAGATTCCGGAGTTGCGGGCCTTGTCGACGAGTGCGAAACTGGCTCTATGAAACGTGGTTTTGGCCAATATTGTCCCTTGGCGCTTGCTGTCGAGCTGCTCGGTGAACGTTGGACCATTCTTGTGGTAAGCCGCCTGATCGACCGCTGCCGCCGCTTCAACGATATCCATCGGGGCGTGCCACGGATCTCGGCGACTTTGCTGTCGCAGCGCCTGTCGCAACTGGAACATTCCGGCCTGGTCGAGCGCCAGCCGTTGCCCGACGGTCGGGGCTACGAATATTTGTTGACGGAAGCGGCTGCCGAGCTCGAGCCGATCATCATGGATCTCGCCGTCTGGGGCCAACGCTGGGGCCCGGATATGGTGACCGACGATCTCGATCCGGCCTTCCTCGCCTGGAGCATGCACACCCGACTGAATACGAAGGCGATGCCACAGGGCCGCACCGTCATGGAATTCACCTTCCAGGGCACACCGACCGAACTCCGGCGATTCTGGCTGGTGCATAATGACGGCGTCGTCGATATGTGCCTGAAGCATCCAGGCTATGAAGTCGACATCAAGGTCGAGGCCGATATCCGCCGCTTTGTCGAGGCGGGGCGCGGGTTCCGCTCGCTCCGACAGGAAATCGCCAGGAGCGCCATCCACGTCGAGGGTCCAACCGATCTCAAGCGGGCCCTACCCGACTGGCTGATGCTAAGTGCGCTCTCATCCTATCCACGCCGCCGGAGTGGTTCGGAAAAACAAATTATCGATGGTATGGAAGCTGCGAAGACAGCGGTCTAGGCAAGAATAATCAAGGAGCAAGCGCGTGACAGCCAAGAAACCAAACGTCATCGTCATTCTGGTTGACGATATGGGCTTTGCCGATATGGGCTTCATGGGCTCGGAAATCAGGACACCCAACCTCGATCGCCTGGCCAAAGGCGGCATCGTCCTGACCTCGATGTATAATTGCGCGCGGTGCTGTCCGACCCGGGCCTCGCTGTTGACGGGG
>JBGSYN010000202.1:0-6033 GCA_041750975.1 Geminicoccaceae bacterium
CGTGCCGCACACCTGGTCGACCCGACCTTCCCCGATCCTCCGCTCTGCGCGCTGATCGGCTTCGTCTCCCTGCTGGTCGGCGGAATCACGGCAGCGGCCGTTTCGGGCAAGTTCCACATCGCCCCCATCGAGTGGCGCGCATTCGGACAAAAAATCGTGGGCGGCTTCCTGATGAGCGGTTCGGCGGCACTCATCCCAGGCGGCAATGACGTCATGTTGATCTATGGCCTGCCGTCACTCGCCCCTCATGCCGTTGCCGCCTACACGGCCATGACACTCACGCTCTTTCTGTTGTTCTGGCTGAAAAAGCGCGTCCTCTTTGCAACTGTCAAAACGGCTGCATGAGGCTCTTGATCACGACCGGGCGCCCCGTTTTGGCACTATCGGTCGCGGCCACACCGCAAAGTACCGACATTGCCCCGGCGCGCGATCCTGCACGCTGATTCAAGGGGTCCGGGATGCCGGGTGCGAACAGCATCCGATGCAGCAGCGGATCGCCGCCGAAATGCCCGCCTGGACCGTGCTCGACCTTGATGCGCTCGACTGTCCGGTCATTGCCCAGGACAGTGATTTCATCGATGCCCACCGGCATCTCGAAGGCCTGACGCTCATACATCCGGACTTCGATGCGTCCACGGGTGCCATTGAACGCCAGATGATAGCCCTCGATCGGCATGATGCAGTTCAGGGAATAGGACACCTGAACGCCGTTCTCATAGGCCATGACGGCCGTCATCGTATCGAAAATGTCGATCTCTTCACGAAACACGCAGGCATCGCGCACATAGCCGTCGACCGTAGAGGGTTCCTCGTAAAGCGCAGCCAGCCAGGGATCGGCGCCCACGTCGACATAATAGCCGCATGACCCGGCATGCTCGCAGGTCTTGCAGCGCTCACCACGAAAGGGCCCGGCGCGGCCATAATTGCGCAGCGCTCCCTGGGCCGAAATTCGGACCGGATCGGCGTCGAGGAACCAGTTCAGCAGATCGAAATGGTGGGTCGCCTTATGCACGAACAGGCCGCCCGAGAACGCTTGGAACGCATGCCAGCGGCGAAAATAGTCGGCGCCGTGCCGGGTATCGAGATACCAGTGGAAGTCGACGGACACGACCTCGCCAATAGTGCCGGCGGCCAGCAACTCCTTGATCCGGCGCGAGGTGGGCGCGAAGCGGTAGTTGAAGGCGACATCCACCCGCCTTCCGGTACGTTTCTCGGCATCGAGGATCCGCCCGCACATCTCCGCCGTGGTGGTCATCGGCTTCTCGGTGACGACATCGACGCCGGCTTCGAGCGCCAGGATGATCTGATCGGCATGGGTATCGTCGCGGGTGCAGACGATCAGCGTCTCGGGTCGCGACGTTGCGATCAGATCGGCGAGATCCGTAAAGGTCGGCACGGTCACGCCGATGGCTTGTCGCGCCGCTTCGAGACGCAGCGGATTATGGTCGGCGAGGCCAACGAGTTCCACATGCTCGCCACATCCCGCAAGCAGTTCCCGGCCCCAGGTGCCGGCGCCACGATGACCGGTGCCGACAATGGCTATCCGCCGTTTGCTCATCGGCCTTGGAAACCGGTTGTCCGGTCGTTCGGAATATTGGCAGGGATCGACGTCATCCTCGGCTATCTCCGCAATTGATTGGACTTGCACTCATTTATTGAAGAAGGGTATTTTGGCAGTATCGTTAAGGGGCAGCATATGTCCTAAAAGCATGTTGTCGGGAAGCGAATGCGACCCACCAGGGAGACGAAAATGAAACATTTGCTCAGCAGACGCAGGTTCAATGGCCTATTGGCGGGCGGCGCTTCGGCGGCGGCGCTCGCATCCTTCGGCCGTTTCGCCGAGGCCGCGGAAACCGTGCGCTTGATTTGGTGGGGCAATCCGGACCGCGACCAACGCACCAAGGAAGTCGTCGACCTCTATATGAGCAACAATCCCGACACGACCGTGGTGCCGGAGAACTACGCCTGGGGTGATTACTGGCAGAAACTCGCTACCCAGGCGGCCGGCCGCAATCTGCCCGATCTCATCCAAATGGACTACCGTTACATCTTCGAATATGCGCGGCGCGGTCAGCTCGCGGTGCTCGATGAATTCCTCGGCAATGCCCTCGAGCTCGAGGATTTCGACCAGAACCAGCTCGATTCCGGCAAGGTCGACGGCAACCTCTATGGCGTCTCGATGGGTGCCAATTCGATGACCCATGTCTACAAGCAGGCCTTGCTCGAGGAACTCGGTGTCGAACTTCCCGATCCGACGACCTGGACCAACGAAAATTACGTGCAGATGGGCAACGAGCTCAAGGGTAAGCTGCCCGAGGGCATGTATTTCAGCGCCAATATGGGCGGCAACGAGCCGCGATTTGAAACCTGGGTGCGTCAGCGCGGCAAGGCGCTCTACACTGCCGACGGCAAGCTCGGCTATGGTGTCGAAGATCTCATCGATTTCTTCGCTTTCTGGCAAGGAATGCAGGAGGATGGGCTGACGCCCCCCGCCGATCTGCAGGCGCAGGCGACCGGCCCTATGGAGCAGACGATGATGGTGACTGGCCATGCGCTGTTCGATTTCATCCATTCCAACCAGCTGGTCGCGACCCAAAAGCTGGTGCCGGATGAAATCAACATCACCATGATTCCAAACCAGGAGGACGGCCAACCCGGACAATATCTCAAGCCGTCGATGCTGCTGTCGATGGCGGAGACGTCGCCGGACAAGGAGGCTGCTGCCAGGCTGATGAACTTCTTCATCACGGATCCGGGCGCCAACGGCATCCTGCAAATCGAGCGCGGCGTCACCGGTGATGCCAGCATTCGCGAGCTGTTGATTGCGGAGCTCAGCCCGACCGAGAAGAAGATTGTCGATTATCTCGCCATTGTCTCGACCTCGATCGGCGATCTGCCGCCGGCGCCGCCGCAGAACGCGGGTGAGCTCGACCGCGCCTTGCTGCCGGCTTGGCAGGCGGTATCTTTCGGCCAGGTAGATCCTCAGGCGGCGGCAACAGAGTATTACGAGAATGCCGAGCGAGTTCTCGAACGCTCGTAACGACCGGAGGTAGGTCCATTGGCAGCGACTGCTGTCGCGGTAAATGAACGGGGAGAGCGGCGGCATGGGGTGCCGCTCTCCATCGGCCATCGTTTACGTCGCGAAGTTCGTCGCAATGCGGCTGGCTACCTTTTCATGCTGCCATGGCTGATCGGCTTTTTCGGGCTTACGCTCGGGCCGACATTGGCGTCACTTTATTTATCTTTCACCGATTACGACCTGCTGACAGAGCCTCGTTGGACGGGGCTTGCCAACTACGAATATGCCTTCTTCCACGACCAGCGCCTGGGTAACGCGCTCGAAGTTACCTTCACTTATGTTTTCTGGTCGGTGCCTTTGAAACTCACCGCGGCATTGGCGCTGGCGATGGTGCTGGACCGCAGCGTGCGCGGGGTCGCCTTTTACAGAGCGGCCTTTTACCTGCCGTCGCTGCTCGGCGCATCGGTGGCGATCGCCGTCCTCTGGCGCCAGATCTTTGGCGGTGAGGGGCTGGTCAATCAATTGCTCGTCTTGCTGTTCGGCGTTTCGGGGCCGGCCTGGGTGACCCATCCCGACTATGCGCTCTCTACCTTGATCATCCTGGCGATTTGGCAGTTCGGCTCGCCGATGATCATTTTTCTCGCCGGACTTCGTCAGATCCCGCAGGATCTCTACGAGGCGGCGTCGATGGATGGCGCCGGTCAGGTTCGCCAGTTCGTACGCATCACGCTGCCGCTCTTGGCGCCGGTGATCTTCTTCAACCTCGTTTTGCAGACAATCGAGGCCTTCAAGGCGTTCACCCAGGCCTTCATCGTCTCCGGCGGGACCGGCGGCCCGGTCGATTCGACCTTGTTCTACTCGCTCTACCTCTACGAAGAGGCGTTCGCCAATTTCCGCATGGGTTATGCGTCGGCGCTGGCCTGGATCCTGCTCGTCATCATCGGCATCTTCACGGCGATTGCGTTCTTCTCGTCACGCTATTGGGTCTATTACGATGACGAGGCCCGCTAGATGAGCATGAAGAAACAGCCGGCTATCCGCCAAGAAGTGATCCGCCATGGGATCCTCGCGGTTGCCGCCATTGTCATGCTCTATCCGCTGCTTTGGATGGTCGGCAGCTCGTTCAAGCCGGAAGCCCAGATTTTCTCGAACCCCACTTCATTGCCGACGGCCTTCGATCTGAGCAACTATGTCGATGGCTGGACGGCGTTGCGGGTCTCATTCACCGACTTTTATCTGAACTCGTTCATCATCGCGATCTGTGCGGTGATCGGCAATCTTGCGGCCTGCTCCCTTACGGCTTTCGCCTTTGCTCGCCTCGAGTTTCGTCTCAAATGGCTGTGGTTTGCGTTGATGCTGGGCACGTTGATGCTGCCCTATCATGTCACTCTGGTGCCGCAATACATCCTCTTTTTGAACCTCGGCTGGGTGAATACATTCCTGCCGTTGATCGTGCCGAAGTTCCTGGCGGTCGATGCCTTCTTCATCTTCTTGATGGTCCAGTTCTTCCGTGGCATTCCCCGCGAGATCGACGAGGCCGCCATCATGGACGGCTGCAGTCCCTGGCGGATCTACTGGCGGATCATGCTGCCGCTCTCCATGCCGGTTATGACGACGGCCGCGATCTTTTCCTTCATCTGGACCTATGACGACTTTTTGGGGCCGTTGATCTATTTGAACGACATGCGCCAATACACGGTGCCCTTAGCACTCCGGGCGTTTGTCGATTCGAGTGGCGGCGAATCCTTGTATGGCGAGCTGTTCGCCATGTCCGCCTTATCGTTGGTCCCGGTCTTCGTCGTCTTTCTCGCTTTTCAGCGCCTGATCATCAGAGGTGTCGCCCTTGGCGCTCTCAAACGCTGAAACCAAAGGAGCGCCAAGGGATGGCTAGCCTCGAGCTGCGCCAAGTGATCAAGCGCTTCAAATCGATCCAAGTCATTCATGGCATCGATCTCGATATTCGAGACGGGGAATTTGTCGTCTTTGTCGGTCCCTCGGGCTGTGGCAAATCCACGCTTTTGCGGATGATCGCGGGGCTCGAGGAAACCAGCGGCGGCGAGGTGGTGATCGATGGCGAGGTCATGAACGAGGTTCACGCAGCCAAGCGTGGGCTTGCCATGGTCTTTCAGTCCTACGCCCTCTATCCGCATATGTCGGTGCGCAAGAATCTTTCATTCGGCCTCGAGACGATGGGTGCGCCACGCGCCGAGATCAAAGCCAAGGTCGACGAGGCGGCGGAGATCTTGCAGATCGGCGAATTGCTGGAGCGTCGGCCCGGTCAGCTCTCGGGCGGCCAGCGGCAGCGCGTCGCCATCGGCCGGGCGATCGTTCGGGAGCCGCGCATCTTTCTGTTCGACGAGCCTCTCTCGAACCTCGATGCCGAACTTCGGATGCAGATGCGGGTCGAGATCAACAAGCTCCATCGACGGCTGGGGGCGACGATGATCTTCGTGACCCATGATCAGGTCGAGGCGATGACATTGGCCGATCGTATCGTCGTTCTGCGACAAGGCATTGTCGAGCAGGTCGGCACGCCGCTCGAGCTCTACAACGAACCGGCCAACCTCTTTGTCGCGGGCTTTATCGGCAGCCCCCGCATGAATTTCCTCAAAGGCCGCATCGCCGGCGGCAATGGCAGGAATGCGCAACTGGCGCTCGAAGGAGGACAAATGCTGAGCGCCGATTTTCCCGATCAACCCCGGCCGGATACGCCCGTCACGGTCGGCATTCGTCCGGCCGATCTAGCCTGTGTCAACGCGGGTGAGGGCATCATCAAGGGTGAGGTTCAGGTTGCCGAGCAACTTGGTGGCGAGACCTTCATCTACGTGGCCCTGCCGGGCGAGGGTGCCGTCACCGTGGAGCTCAAGGGACAAGTGCCGGTGCAGCCCGGCGAATTGCTGGAGCTTGGGTTCGCCAACAATAATTTCCATGTGTTCGGCCCGGACGAGCAGGTCATCCGACACGCCTGATCAAGTATCTGCTTGCCTTTTCAGAATGAAATGGCAATAAGCGAG
>JBGSYN010000203.1:0-4803 GCA_041750975.1 Geminicoccaceae bacterium
GCGGACTGCCGTGCCGCGGCGGAGTGGCACGCGAACGATCTTGCGAGCATCGGTTTCGAGGCCTCTGCCAGGGCTACGAACGGTCACCCGATCGTTGTCGGACATGACCGCAAAGCCAATGGTCCTTCAGCGCTTTTCTACGGGCATTACGATGTCCAGCCGGTCGATCCGCTCGATCTTTGGGACCACGACCCTTTCGCACCGTTCGTCGAGACGCGCGCGGACGGCACCCAATGTATCCGGGCACGAGGTGCTTCGGATGACAAGGGTCAGGTCATGACGTTCGTCGAGGCCTGCCGCGCATGGCAGGCGGTCACGGGTTCGCTTCCCATGCCGGTATCCGTCCTGCTCGAGGGCGAGGAGGAATCGGGCGGTGCCAGCCTGCCTCCCTTCATGAACGCTCATGCGGACGAACTCCGGGCCGATATCGGTCTGATTTGCGACACCGGCATGTGGGATGCGACCACACCTGCGATCACCACCATGCTGCGCGGCATGTACGCGGAGGAGATCTTCATCACCGCTGCGAACCGCGACCTGCACTCCGGCCATTTCGGGTCGGCTGCGGCCAATCCCAATCATATTCTTGCCCGAATTCTTGCGGATCTGCACGATGATGGCGGTCGGGTTACGGTCCCCGGCTTCTATAAAGGCGTGCCGGAACTGCCGGAGACGCTCAGGTCGCAATGGGAGACTTTGAACTTCGATGCCGCCGCATTCCTCGGAGGGGTGGGGTTGAGCATACCGGCCGGGGAAAAGGATCGCTCGGCGCTCGAGCAGACCTGGGCACGTCCGACTTGCGAAGTGAACGGCATGGGCGGCGGTTACCAAGGTGCCGGGTTCAAAACGGTGATCCCTTCGAAGGCTTCGGCGAAAGTCTCGTTTCGCCTGGTTTTCGATCAGGACCCGGACGCCATTCGAGAGGCTTTTCGCGAGTTCGTCCGAGCCCGTGTGCCGGCGGATTGCAAGGTCGAATTCAAGACCCACGGAGCCGGCCGTGCCACCGCGTTCGATATCGGCAATCCGGCCTATGAGAAGACGCGGCGGGCGCTTTCCGAGGAATGGCAGACCGAGGGGCTTTTCATCGGCGCCGGCGGGTCGATCCCGATCTCGCGCGAGTTCAAGGACGTCTTGGGCATGGATGTGATCCTGGCCGGGTTCGCGCTTGAGGACGACCGGATTCATAGTCCGAACGAAAAATACGAACTCGAGAGTTTCAGGAAGGGAATCCGCTCATGGGTGCGAATCCTCGGCTCGCTCGGGGCGAGTTAAATCCATGATCGACCTTCAGGGAAAGACCGCGCTCATTACCGGAGGTGGCGGTGGCATCGGCGCCGCGACCGCCCGGCTCCTGGCGGCAGTCGGCGCTTCGGTGGTAATGCTCGATCTGAACGTCGCTTCCGCCGAAGCCGTCCAGCAGGAGATCGAGGCCAAAGGCGGGAAGGCCTTGGCGCTCAAGGCCGATGTCTCGAATGGGGCCGAAATGGATCAGGCGTTCAGGATTGCCGTGGAGCTTTTCGGCCGGATCGATATCGTCGTCCCCAATGCCGGCATTCAGCTCCACGATGTCGACGTGCCGACTGCGGAGGGCGACGAACTGATCTGGGATCAGACCTTCGCCGTTAATCTCAAGGGCGCATTTCTCGCCTGTCGCGCCGGTCTGCGTCAGATGCTTGCGCAGAACATGGAAGGCGGCGAGGGCGGCGCCATCGTCATCGTCAGCTCGGTCACGGCCCTCGGCGGCTCATCGCGCAATCACGCCTATAGTGCGAGCAAGACCGGCATGCTCGGCCTCGGCCGAACCATCGCCACGGCCTATGCCAAGGATGGCATTCGCTGCAATATCGTTTGTCCGGGGGCCCTCGTGACAACCCCGAATCACGATCGGCATCCGGATCCGGTAGCACGGCAACAGCGTCTGGCGGAGCGGATTCCTATGGGACGGCTCGGCGAGCCCCGAGAGATAGCACCGATGATCGTCTTTCTGGCATCGCCTCTCGCGTCCTACGCGACCGGCGGCATTTTCACGGTCGACGGCGGCCTGACGGCGATTTAGCGAGAGAGGATTTTTCGAGGGTGCGAACCCGCACCCTCGAGCTCCCGGGGTTTAGGCAGCAAGTTTCCTACGCCCAGGTTCTTTTGTGTTGCGAGCCTTGATACCGAACATGGCCTGGGTTTCGGGCTTTGACTGCCTTCAGGCTGTAGACGCGTTGGCGACAGCCGCTTCGAGGGCTGCGATGTCGATCTTGCGCATCGTCATCATTGCCTCGAATGCGCGCTTTGCCTGGTCTCGGTCGGAACTGGTCGTCAGCTCAAGCAGCCGCTTCGGCGTGATTTGCCACGAGAAACCCCAGCGGTCCTTGCACCAGCCGCAGGCACTCTCGGCCCCTCCATTGCCGAGGATCGCGTTCCAGTAGCGGTCGGTTTCCTCCTGGCTCGCCGTGATCACCATGAAGCTGACCGCTTCGTTCGGCGTGAAATTTGGACCGCCATTCAAGCCGACAAATCGGCGCCCGAGCACGGTGAACTCGACCGTCAGTTCACTGCCTTCGTGCCCGCCGGGAAAATCTCCCGGCGCCGTGTTCACCCGGTCGACATGGCTGTCGGGAAAGGTGGCAACGTAGAATGCCGCTGCCTTGCTGGCTTCGCCGTGGTCGAACCACACGCAGCTAATGAGTTCGGTCATTTCGGTTCTCCTTGAACCTTGTCGCCTTCGAAATTGAGCATCCACGGCGTTCCGTATCTGTCAGTGAACATGGCGAAGCGCTCGGCCCAGAATGTTTCCACGGGCGCCATCTCGACGGACTGCGCATCATTGGCGAGTGCTGCGTAAATGCGGTCGAATTCTGCGCGCGATGTCGGCGCGATCGAAACGCGGAAGCCTCGCGGCTTCTCATACATCTCCTCGTTACTATCGGAGGCCATGACGGTGGCGCGACCCAATGCCATGCTCATATTCATGACCATGTCGTCATTGCCGGGCATGCGGCTTTCCGGATCGGGCGCGTCGGCGTTCCGGAAGACGTCCTTGATCTCACCGCCGAGAACCTCAGCGTACTTGGTCATCGCCTCAAGACAATTGCCTCTAAAGAAGAGGTAGATCGTCGGTTCCATTGCTGATTTCTCCCTTGGTGCTCAAGTGTGATCGTGAGGGTTTGCCACAGCTGACGCCGCCCCATCCCTCACAAACTGGGTCTCTTGCGGCGCGACTTGGGAATCCCCTTCGGTCGTAGCGCATGGATCCTGCTCATTTGGACGCTGCGGAGTCGAAAAAGGCGCGTTGGGCGTCGAACGCGCGCTTGAAAGCCGGGCGTACTTCGGCGCGGGCGACAAAAGCCGAGAGGTTCCGATATTCGTTCAGCAGTCCCGATCCGCCCAATCTGCGCAGAACGTCCACCGTCATCAGATCGCCCGCGCTGAATTGCCCATCGAGCCAGTCGGCATCACCGAGGCGGCGGGACAAATCATTCAGCTTGCCGCGGATGCGATCCTCGACGGCGCGCAAACGCTGCGCGTACCAGGGCTGGTCGCGCTCGAGGTAGCTGACGACCTCACGATCCACGATCGGCGGCTCGACCGTGCTGAGCGCCGCGAACATCCAGTTGATCGCGCGCGCTCGTGCATTTGCGTCGTCTGGCAATAGGCCCGCGTGGCGGTCCGCGATATGGAACACGATCGCGCCTGACTCGAAGAGGGTCAGATCGCCATCCTCGAAGGTCGGGATCTGTCCGAACGGATGGAGCGCCCGGTGCGCGGGCTCCTTCATTGCAGCGAAGGAGCCCGGGCGGACATCGTAGGGGTGGCCGACTTCCTCAAGCGCCCAGCGAACGCGCATGTCACGCGCCAAGCCCCTGCCGCCGTCGGGCGAACGTTCGAAGACAGTGACAGTGGGGCGCGTTGTAACGGACATTGTGAGTGCTCCGTTCTGGCTAGTGTTCGATTTGGGTGTCAGGCCTGATTGACAGGAACGGCAGCTCCAAATACCGGACCAGATGATCGCGATAGAGCGCATCCACGAACGAACCGCCCGTCGTTTCCGACCAATTGTCCGCAGCGGCGACGCCGAGGTCATCCTTGCTTTTGAAGTGATGGAAGACGGCGCCTTTCGTCACCCCAGCTGGCGCACAGAGATCGTCGACCTTGGCGTCGAGCAGCTTGGATCTCGCATCCGGTTTTGCGTCGGTCTTGGGCATGCCTTCCTCCTTATGAATGGTACATACCAACTGGTTGGTATGCTGTCAATCATCGACCTGATCCGGCTGCTCCGACGCCAGATGGCAGCAAGAGATGACGCCGGCAAAGGCGCCTAAGAAGCGACCACTGCGTTGAGGCCGTCCAAGTCCCATGATCTCGTTTCGAAAGGGACAGCTTCGAGTGCCCCATGGCTTTGTATCAGGTAGCTTGACACCCGCATTAACGTGTCGATTTAGCAGCGATTGAGGTCGGTTGCCGGGTTGAGCGGTCGAGCCGGCTCGCTGGTGGCTGACTTCGGTGGCTTTTTGCCGATTGCGCCGTTGGTTGAGTGGCTTTCGCTGATTTTGGGCGGACTCATCCTGTCGCCATCTGGCGTTCGTGGAAGATCAGCCGGTCCATGTTGTAGGCCAAATTGGCCAGCGTCAGTTTGGCCTCGGCGCGGGCCAGACCGATGGTGCGGATAAACAGGCCGAAGCGGTTCTTCTGGTGGGCGAAGACATGCTCGATCCGGGCACGGGTCGAGGATTTCCTGGCATTGGCGCGGGCCATGGACTTCGGCATCGGTCTGCCTGCCGGCTTCTTGCGATGGATCTGACTTTTGAGCATCTT
>JBGSYN010000204.1:0-8979 GCA_041750975.1 Geminicoccaceae bacterium
CGATAAATCGTACCGGAAATAGCCGCGGACGCCGAAGGACCTCATCGGCGCAGCGGATTTGCGGGTGGGAATCGAGCGAGCTCGTGAGGAGGGTCGAGCCGGTACGGCCTTGCGCGAAGATCATGAAGCGATGCTCCGGCAAGGATTTCAGGCACGCCGTCGCCGCACGGGCCTCGGCGGCTAGACCGGACGCGAACAACTTGACCGGCGACATGTCCTCATAGGCTTCGAACATGGAAGACTTCTTGATCACCGATCGGCTCAGGAGCCTTCGGTCACCCTGCCATTGCCCCCGAACAGCCGCTTCAGCGGTTCACGCAGGATCGGTGTGCTGGCGAAGAAGAAGATCACGAGTGCGATGAAAATGACGAGGCTGACGGGGCGCTCGAAGATCGGCATCAGGCTGCCGCCCGAGATGGTGAGCGCGTTGCGCAGGAACTCATCGAACAGCCGCCCGAGCACCAGTCCCAGAACCAGTGGGGCCAGCGGAAACTTCAGCCGTCTCAAGACATAGGCGAGGACGCCGAAGGCGATCATGATCCAGACATCGCCATATTGGAGCTTCGAGGCATAAGCGCCGATCGCGGCCAGGGCCACGACGACGGCCATGATCTGCTCACGCGGCACCAGGAGAATGTGAATGATCACATGGGCCAGAATAAGGCCGACGAACAGCATGAAAAAGCTGCCGATAAACAGGCCGACGACCATGTATTCGAAGAGCCCGATATTATCGAACATGAAGGTCGGGCCCGGCCTGAGCCCGTGCAGGAACAGTGCGGCCATGATGATCGCCGCACCGGCACTGCCGGGCAGTCCGAGCGCGATGACCGGGATCAGCGAGCCAGGGACCACGGCATTATTGCCGGTCTCGGCGGCGATCACCCCCTCCATCTCGCCCTTGCCGTAATTCTTGCGCACACGGCTGGTGCGGCGCGCCGCATCGTAGGAGACCCAGGCCCCCATATCGGCCCCGAGGCCCGGCAGAATACCGATGAAAGTGCCGATGACTCCGGATTGGAGGATAACGCGGAAACGGCCTTTGACATCGGACCAGCGCGGAATGATGCGGCCGACATTGCGGGTGATGGCGACCAGTCCGCTATCCGGGCTCCTCATCGTGACCAGGACCTGACTGATCCCGAATAGCCCGACGATCGCCGCCACCAGGCCGAGTCCCGCCTCCAGATAATGTGAGCCGAAGGTAAAGCGGGGATGCATGTGGAGGTCGTCGAGCCCGATCTGCGCCAGCAACAAGCCGATACCGCCGGCGAGCCAGCCCTTGACAGGATCGTCCCCGGAGAGACTGCCGGCCATGAGAATCCCGAGGATCACCAACAGCAACAGTTCCCAGGCCGTAAAGAGCAGCGAGAACTTGACCAGGGTCGGCGTCAAAAAGGCCATGAAGGCAACCGCGATCAGCGAGCCGAAAAAGGAGCTGATCGTCACCATGGCGATGGTCCGCCCGGCCTGTCCCTGCTGCGCCAGAGGATGGCCGTCGAGGGCAGTTGCGGCCGAAGCCGGTGCGCCCGGCACGTTCAGGAGGATCGCCGACATGCTGCCGCCGTAAACCCCGCCCATATAGATCAGCATCATGGCGACAACCGAATATTCGGTCGACATGGTGTAGGCGACGCCCAACAGGAGCGCCATCGCCATTGGCCCCGTCAGTCCCGGCAGGGCACCCATAATGATGCCGAGGGTAATCGCCCAAAGACAGGTAAAGAGCGCCATCGGGTCGGTAATGACGTTCAGGAACTGCTCGACCATCAGCGCAATCTCAGGGCAAGGGGATGAGAAATATCTTGGCGAACAAATACCAAAGTGCAGCCGTGAGCACGGCGCTGAACCCGACCGCCCAGATCAGCACATAACGCAGGGCGAGTTTGCTGGAGAAAGCCAGCTGAAACGCCGCCAGCATGAGGAACGTTGCGGCCGGGTAGCCGATCCTGGGCATCAATACGGCATAGACAACGATAATCCCGAGGCAGGACAGCACCCGCCTGCTCTCCACCGTGCGTTCGCTACGCGCCCAGAAGAAATTGGGCCAGGCGAACCGGCGGCTTCTGACGATGAGCGCCAACGATAAGGCAATCATGAAGAGTGCGATCAGCCCCGGCGTGAAGCCGGGCGAACTCACCAGACCCGCATCGCCATAATAGGGCATGGCCACCGAGGTGATCAGCACATAAAGCGAGATCAGGAGGATCGTGACACCGGCGATGAGATCGGAGCCTGCCGAGCGTCGCCTGGCAAGCTCCGCCTCATCGCCGCTCGGTTCGTTCAAACCGAGTCTTCGATCTTTTCGATGCCCAGCTCGTCGCGGGTCTTGACCGCGTTGCCGAGCACCGCCTCGACGATATAGGCCTGGAGTGCGGTTCTGGCCCCCATCAGCTCATTGGCCTCGGGTGGCGTAACCTGGAACGGGAAGAAGGCATTATCCGCGTAAACCTTGAGGATCTCCGAACTCTCCATGGCCTCGTTGAAGCCGGCGGTGATCTTGTCCTTGACCTCTTCGGGGGCACCCTTCTTCAGGGCGATGCCGTGAATATTGGTCCAGGGCAATGTCTTGACGAAGAGCGGGTCCTTGATCCACTGCGCCATGCTCGGAATGACGGTTCCCGCCGTCTCCCACTCTTCCGGGACGGTTGCAGCAAGACACCGCAACTGGCCGGCCTGAATGAAATTGACCATGGGCGTGACACCCATGCACCCAAAGTCGGTCTCGCCGGAAAGTACGGCGCGGACGGAAGGACCGCCGCCCTTGTAATTGGCGAGCTTGAAATCGACGCCGCTCTTGCTGCGCAGATAAACCGCGACATTCGACCAGAGGGAGCCCGAGGGGGTCGAGCTGACCGAATACTGGCCGGGTTTGTCGGTCATCTCGTTCATGAACTGTTCGAAGGTCTCGATCTTGCTCGAGGCGGGCACGCAGATGCCGCAGGCGGTTCCGGCCGACATCCAGAAGTCGAATGCCCGCCAATCGTAATCGATGCGGCCGAGGCTCGGGAAGGATTCGATGACATCGTTCATGCCGGCCCAAGTGTAGCCGTCCGTCGGCTGCGCCATCACATAGTCGAGGCCCTGAATGCCGCCCGCGCCCGACATGTCTTGCAGCGCAATTGCCGGAGCGTTCAGCGATTCCTTGAGCATGGAGGTGATCGGACGAGTGCCGATATCGGTCGCACCCCCGGCCGGCGCCATCATGGCAACGGTAATCGGGCGGTCCGGATAGTCCTGAGCGCGCGCAATGTGCGGCAGCATCGAGGCGCCCAACAGGCCGGCGCCGGTGAACAATGCATCACGTCGTTTCAACATTTTCCAGTCTCCCTAAAAAAGACGTTAATTATCCACTAGTGGAAAAATCAGGCCATGCCTACCGGCTCGATGGGATCGATAGCATCATCGGGCCGGCTTAGGATCATTGCCGTCAACTCTTTCTGCACATTTTGCAGCGCCGGATCGTCGAACCGGTTCGAGGTCTCATGTTTGTCGTCGACCAGATCATAGAGTTCGCCGGCGCCTGAAATCATCTCCAGCGTCAGCTTGTGCGTCTTGGTGCGGACGGTCCGAATCTCGAGTTTGACGCCGCAGCGCGATTCATTGAGATCCCATTCGCTATAGGCAAAAGCCCGCTCTTCCTGACCTTGCGCCACCGGAAGGAGGGAACGGCTGTGCCAATGCTCGGGCGTCGTTACACCGGCCGCATCGAGTGCCGTGGCGGAGAGATCGAGCGTCGAAACCGGTTCCGTGCAACGTGTCGCCTTGGGCACGCCCGGACCCTTCATCAGGCAACCCACCCGGAGCAATCCGTCATAGGGCATGGGACCCTTCAGCAGCAGACCATGGTCGCCCAGCCAGTCGCCATGATCGGTGGCGTACATGACCAACGTGTTTTCCGCCAAACCGAGCCGGTCGAGTTCCGTCATGATGCGCCCGACATTGTGGTCGATCAGCGAGATCATCCCATAGTAATTGGCGATCACCTGCCGCAGTTGCGCGTCCTCGAGGGTGGCGATGCGGCTGTAGTTTTTTCGAACCTCGGCCAGATCCTCCCGGATTTTGGGCTCCCCTTCGAGGCTGGCGCGATGCCACCAGGGGCGCTTGTCGAGATCGAGCGTACGATAGGGCGGCAGATCCACCTCGCTCGGGTCGTGCAGCAGGCTCCAGGGCACCGGGCAATCGAACGGATGATGCGGATCGGGAAACGAGGCCCAGGCGCAGAACGGCTGGTCCGCCGTCTTGGCATCCTCGGCATGGGCATTCAGATAAGCGATGGTGCGGTCGCCGACCCAGGTCGAATTATGCCAGGCGACGGGCAAGGCCGAGTGCCAGGTCTGCGGCGCGTCCAGCGTGTCCGGCCCGACATTCATCCGGTGCAGCTTGTTCTTCAACTCGCCGCGACCGTCCTGATAGTACCACCGCTCGTAATGCTGGCCGGAGGGCGGCGGCGCCGGATCCCAGCGATTATGGCCCTCGACCACCAGCTCGACATGCTGAAAGCCCATATACGGGCCATACCAGTCGGACCCGTAGCGCTCCATGCTGCCTCGGCACTCAGGCTTTCCCGTAGGTTCGAACGTATGGGAGGTCGCAAAATGCGCCTTGCCCAGATAGCCGGTATGGTAGCCGGCCTTGGCCAGCTGACCGGCAAATCCGGCCTCGCCGGTCTCGACCGGGAGATCGATGCCGTTATCGGCGACACCGTGGGTGCGTGGCAGCAGACCCGAGAGGATCGAGGCGCGGGCCGGCTGGCAGACCAGATTCGGTGTGATGCAGGCGCCGAATACCGTGCCGCCCTCCGCCATCATGTCCAGATGCGGAGTTTTGACCTTCGAGCCCTCGAAGCCGAAAGTATCGCCGCGCTGCTGATCCGCGGTGATAAGCAGAATATTGGGTCGCTGCCCCACGATCGTTGCCCCCTCTGGTTGCCTGCCTGATTGCGCACCCTTCTTGGAGCATCGGCGCCACACTGGTCAAAAAAAATTATGGCGCTAGAATAATCGCAATCGGAACCCGTGTGGTTTGAGCGGGTTGCCAAAGATTACACGTGGTAAAACTATCGAGGGATAAAGGACCATGCAGCGTAGGACATTAGGCGCCATCACAGGTGCCGCGGTGATTGCCCTCGCCGTGCCGACCATGACGGAAGCCCAGGAATTCGTCTCGATCGGCACCGGCGGTGTGACAGGCGTCTACTACCCGACGGGCGGCGCCATCTGCCGGATGATGAACCGGAACCGCGCGGACCATGGCATTCGCTGTTCCGTCGAATCGACCGGCGGATCGGTCTACAACATCAACACGCTCCGCTCGGGCGAATTGGAATTCGGCGTCGCCCAGTCCGACTGGCAGTATCATGCGCTGCACGGCACGTCCGAATTCGAGCCGCAGGGGCCATTCGAAGATATTCGCGCCGTCTTCTCGATCCATCCGGAGCCGTTCACCGTCGTCGCACTCAATGACAGCGGCATCGAAACCTTCGCGGACGTCAAAGGCAAGCGGGTCAATATCGGCAATCCGGGATCGGGTACCCGCGCCACCGCGGAAGTCGTTCTCGATGCCTATGGGATGACCGTCGACGATCTGTCTCTGGCCGGTGAGCTCAAGGGCTCGGAGATGGCGCAGGCCCTTTGTGACGGCAAGATGGATGCGATCGTCTACGTCATCGGCCACCCGGCCGCCGCCATCAACGAAGCGTCGACCACCTGCGATGTGCACCTCGTCGATGTTTCCGGTGCCCCGATCGAGCAGCTCGTCGAGAAGAACCCCTATTACCGCACCGCCGTTATTCCGGGCGGCATGTATCGAGGCTCCGACGAAGACACCGAGACGTTCGGCGTTGGCGCTACGCTGGTGAGTTCAGCCGATGTCTCGGAGGAAGCGGTCTATAATCTGGTCAAGGCCGTCTTCGACAATTTCGACGACTTCAAGCAACTCCATCCTGCCTTCGCCGATCTGCAGGAAGAGGAGATGATCTCCGAAGCCCTCTCGGCTCCGCTCCATCCGGGTGCCGAAAAATACTATACCGAACGCGGCTGGATGTAGGCCGCAAGTGAGCAGCGGCCGCTCGATCGAGTGGCCGCTGCTCTTCGCCTCTAGCGCCTGGAATTCTCGTAGGCCTCGAGCAATTCGGTCACCGGAATTCCATTGATGGTCATGCCGGTCAGGTTGGCATCGGTGATTTCGACATTTTGAAGATTGACGTCATCGAATTTGGTGTCGCTCAGATTGACATCGTGAAATCTACTGTTCGATAGATTCACGTCGACGAATTCCGAACCAGTCATGTCCGCGTCATGCAACTTTATGATAATGCTCTCCTATGATGATCCCCGGGTCATGGTTGAACTTTGCAACAATTGCCTGCTTATCTGGACCGGATCATCAAGGCTCTAACGGCATCAACCGAGGGCTGCCAATTGGGAGCCGAGCGCAAAGAACCTGATCGAGGTTACCGCTCAAGCGGCAACCTCGTCGATCCAGACCTTGAACCCGACGAGCGAGGTCGGCCCGAAGGTATGGGTAAGGGGCACATCGGCGGCATCACGGCCATGCGCAATCAGGACCCGACCGACCATGGGCCGGTTGTTTCTCGGATCGAAAGCCCACCATTTGCCGCCGAGATAGACTTCCATCCAGGCCGCGAAATCCATGGACGCATAAGGCGGCGGTTGGCCGATATCGCTGACATAGCCCGTGCAATAGCGGGTCGGGATATTCATGCAGCGACAGAAGGCGACCGCGAGGTGCGTGAAGTCCCGGCAGACTCCGTGGCGCTCTGCATAAGTTTCCGCCGCCGTCCGGGTGGCGCGGGAGTGCTCGTAGCCGAACGTCACATGATTATGGACAAAATCGCAGATCGCCTGAACGCGAGACCAGCCCGGCGCGGTATTGCCGAAGAGGCGCCAGGCTTCCTCCGAGAGGCAGTCGGTTTCGCAATATCGGCTGCCGAGGAGAAAGAGCAGCGTTTCGGGGGATAGCTCCTCGACAGGATGCTGCACGGCATCCCATGCAACGGGGTCGGGCGCTCCGTCGTTCTTGATGATGCCGTTGGTGCCGAGCGTGAAGCGCCCGGCCGGTGCTACCAGCCGATTGCACCAATTGCCGAACGTATCGCGGTAGCTCTGAATCGGTACGGGCGGTGTCGTCCGCAGTTGGTCCGGAACTTCGAAAAAGCCGACGCGCGAATAATGCACGTTCAGCATGACGATCATCGGAGTGGGGTTAGGGACCTCGTAATTCAGTTCGCAGCCAAGCTGGATACGCACCTCGTTCTCCTCAACGCAAGTTTTCCAAGAGATGCGTGCCCGTGACATCTCATGCCTGGCTCAACGCCTTACCCGCAAATGCGATGCGACAACAGCGATAGCATTGATACGCCGGTGTCGATTCCGCCAACCGCCACGCGGAGTTTTTATCAATCATCGAGCAGCCATAAATGGTTCCGTCAACTCAATGGACGGCGGTCTCCAGGCAACCATATGTGGTCTCCCGTAAACTGTGGATTTGCGGTCGTCCCGTTACGATCTGGCTTTCGTCACCAAGAAAGAAACGGTTGGTGTCCAAGCCGCTGCCTGAACCTATTTTGTCATGGGAACGTAGCGGCGAGGGCTATCGCCGTTCTTGAGCGAGTTTTCGTCATAATTGACATGATGCGGACCACGCGCCACCGCTTTATCGATGAATGACCAAACGAGCACTTCGCCGGTTCGACGACTCTCTGCTTGGGCGCGGACTGTCAAAAGGGACATGCACGCGCTCTATCTTGCATCGCGGGATGCGCGGATGCCGTGGCATGCGAAGATGCTCGCAGCGCTGATTCTTGGCTATGCCTTAAGCCCGATCGACCTGATTCCGGATTTCATCCCCGTTCTCGGCTATCTCGATGACCTGCTGTTGTTGCCGCTCGGCATGGTCCTGGTCATCCGCCTGATTCCCCCGGAGCTCATGGCCGAATGTCGGAACCGGGCCGACCAGGCAGCGCATTTGCCCACCAGCCGCACGGCGGTCGGCGTGATCGTCGCCTTGTGGTTGCTGGCAATCGGGATCACCGTTTATTGGCTGAGCAAAGTCCTCTAGCAAGAGCAGCATCATTTTTGGTCAGAACGGCCCGGATATAGACACATTGAATCTTTGACGGCTGAGACCGATGTGTTTCGAACGGGGTCGGTTTTTCTCTGCAAGACCAGTGATATGATTATATTCCTTGATCTATATTGAGATGTGTGCTACTCCTTGTCACCCGTGTAATCATGCAAGGAGCCTGGAATTATGGCCGAATCTGGTCCCGATCAGGATGCCGAGAAGTCTTTTTCCATTGAGATACCACCCAAGCGCGGCCCCAACACGCCCGAGGGCAAAGCGCGATCCTCGATGAATGCTCTGAAGCACGGGTTTCGGGCGGAGAAGTTCCGGTTGTTGCCGGAGGAGTCGGTTGAGGAGTTCGTGGCTTTTGCCGCGGAGATCAGGAGGGATTTAAAGCCCGGCGGTGCCATGGAGCGGCAGTTCGTCGAGGCGATCGTCATCGCCTTCTGGCGGGAGACGCGGGCGGATCGGATGGAGGCGGATGTCATGTCCGACATGCCGCCGACCAGCCCCGACCGGGTGCATGGCAGCAATCTCGTCAACAAGCCCGAGAACCGCGCCTCGCTGGCGACCATGCTGCGCTATCGCGGTCAGGTCTCGATGGACCTCAAGCGCGCGCTTGCCAATCTCGCGGCTTATCGGAACGGTCGCGGTTCGGCGCCTGAGGAAGATTACACGAACGATTTCGCCCCCATCTCGGGGCCCGCAAACGAGAATTACACGAACGATTTCCCGCCCGCCGCCGAGGCTGCTGATGAAAATTACACAAACGAATTAGCCGTTAGCAATTCTAGCGCTCTATCGGCCTCACCCACACCCGAACCACCATGTCCGGGTGAGCCCGAGAGGGGCGGGTCGCCCCTTTCGGATAACCTTCCTACAGCAAAATGC
>JBGSYN010000205.1:0-3662 GCA_041750975.1 Geminicoccaceae bacterium
AGGCGGTCGAGGCCGGACCTCGGGTCGCTCATTTGGGGATCGCTCATTTGGGGATCGCTCGCCTCCTTGTCGATGAAGACATAATTGTAGTGGTCGAAATAGGTCGCCTTGGGGAGGACGCCGAACGGGTCGGCCTGTTCCCGGGCGATGCCGCGGCCGCGTAGCAGCGGCGAGATGGTGACGGGCGGGATGTTGGCGATGAAGACGCGCCAGTGGGGGTCGCGATTGTCGGCCATGGCGGCTTCGACGCGGTCGAGCAGGGCGCGGTATTCCGCCTCGAAATCGTCGACCGTCCAGAAGGTGAACTGACGCCGTTCGCCGTGGCGCATGGTCAGGGGACGGATCCGGCTCGAGCCGGTCGAGGTCAGGCTGAGCCCCTGGACGACGCCCAGGACATTGTTGGCGCCGAGCCAGAGGAGGAGGTTTTCGACGCCCTCGCCCCGGGCATGGTGGCCGAGCCAGTCCATCGCGGAATACTGATCGTAGGCGCGGGCTCTGGACGGATTGAGCACGGTAAGGGCGGTGCGGAAGAAGCTGTGGTCGGGGACCGGCGAGAGATCGCCGAAGATACTGCCGAAATCGCCCGGCGAGGCGATCGCCTCGCGGCAGAGCGACGGTGTCACCAGCCACGAATCGGCGATATCGAAGCCGCGGACGGCGACATTGTGAAAGGCCTCGATGCCGCCCGGATAGGAGCGGTGGGCAGCACCATCGCCGTCCTCGTAATAATCCTCGATGCGGTCGAGGGCTTCGGCGATGAGGACCCGGGCCCTGAGCCAGTCGAAGGCGCCGCTGACCTCGGTGCCGAAGATCCGCTGCAGATTGCGGAAGATCGGCTCGAGATTGACCGGATGGCCGCCCAGCGGCCAGTCGGGGTGGATGTAGTCGAAGCCGGGGCGGAGCTCGAGGGCGCGCGCCAGGAGCGTCGAGAAGCAGAGATCGGTGCGGGCGGCACCGCCGGACATGAAGCCCTGCGCGAAACTGTCGCCGATCGTAAAGAGCCGCATCGATCCTCCGTCGCCCTGCCGGTCAACCCCAATGGCGTGACTGTCCGGCGCGACTTGTAGGGTAGCGCCCATTCGTGGCAAGCAGGCCGGACATAGTTAGACGAGGGAGCGTGCCTGATGCATCGGATAGTTTTTTTGGATCGAGCGACGATCGGACCGTCGGTCGATCTGAAGCGGCCCGAAGCACCCCATGACTGGCAGGCTTATGACCGCACCGCGCCCGATGAGGTCGCGGCAAGGCTTGCCGACGCCGACATCGCGATCACCAACAAGGCGCCGATCGGCAAGGAAGCGCTCGACCGGCTGCCCGATTTGAAGGCCATCGTCATCGCCGCCACGGGCTACGATGTGATCGATATCGAAGCCTGCGAGGCGCGCGGCATTCCGGTCTGCAACGTCCGGCGCTATGCGACCGCCTCGGTGCCGGAACATGCCTTCGCGCTGATCCTGGCGCTGGTCCGCTCGATCACCGGCTACCGTCAGGACGTAATTGCGGGCGAATGGCAGAAGTCAGAGCAGTTCTGCTTCTTCCATCATCGGATCGGCGATCTCAGGGGCGCCGTGCTCGGCATCATGGGCGAGGGAGCGATCGGCCAGAGTGTTGCCGAGATCGCGAAAGCCTTCGGCATGACCCCGCTCTTTGCGGCGCACAAGGGCGTGGATGGATTGGGCCCGCTCTATACGCCGTTCGAGGAGGTACTGGAACGGAGCGATATCATCACGCTGCATTGCCCCTTGACGCCGCAAACCAGGAACATGCTGGCGATGTCCGAATTCCGCAAGATGACGCGGCGGCCGCTCATCATCAACACCGCCCGCGGCGGGCTGGTCGACGAGGCCGATCTGGTCGAAGCGCTCGACGAGGGACTGATCTCGGGCTTCGGCTTCGATACGCTCACCAGCGAGCCGCCGGCCGAGGATCATCCGTTCCTCGCTGTGCTCGAGCGGCCGAACGTCATCGTCACGCCGCATGTCGCCTGGGCCAGCGATTCGGCGATGCAGATCCTCTGGGACCAGGTGGTCGAGATGACCGAGGCGGTGATAGAGGGCGAGCCGTTCAACCGTGTCGTCTGAATGCCGTCAGGCCCTGACGGAGGCAGTGGAAGCGGCGGTCATGGCCGTCAGCGGCTCCCAGAGCTCGTCGACATATTTCTTGAACCAGACGGTGAAATTGTCGGGCTGCTGCGTCATTTCCTCCCGCAGGCTTTCCGGCGCGATCCAGCGCACGAGATCGGCTTCATCGGGGTTGGCGTGAACGGGGCCATGATGACGGCCGACGAAGACACTGACGAGTTCATGCTCGATCAAGCCCTGATCGAGTTCGGAGCGATAGCGCACCTTGGTCAGGAACGTGAGGGAGCAGGTGAACCCCATCTCCTCGCCGAGCCGGCGGGCGGCGGCGATTCCGGTGTCCTCGCCGGGCCGCGGGTGGCCACAACAGGCATTGGTCCAGAGCCCCGCCGAATGGTATTTGACGGGAGCGCGCCGCTGCAGCAGCCAGCGTCCCCAGGCGTCGTGGATCATCACCGAGAAAGCCCGGTGCAGGACCCCGAGGCGGTGCGCGCGCAGCTTTTCCTCCGTGCCCAGGACCTGGTCCAGCTCGTCGACCAAGAGGAGGTGTTCCTCGGCTGCGGGATCGGGAAAAGCCAAAGCGTGTGACGAATTCATGGGCACTCCTTCAGCGCGAAGACACCATTCCGGCGCCGAATCTGTCAAGCACACTGGACAGCGCCGGTTCGGATTGCTTGATGCGCCCTGCACTGCAATGAGGAAGTGATGCAAGGAACGTTTCCATTCACGGCGATCGTCGGCCAGGACGAGATGAAGCGGGCCCTGATGATCGCCGCCATCGAGCCGGCCATCGGCGGCGTTCTCGTCTTCGGCGATCGCGGCACCGGCAAATCGACCACGATCCGGGCCTTGGCGTCATTGCTGCCGCCGATGCGGGTGGTCAAGGGCTGCCCCTATCACCGCCCTCCCGAGACCAATCGGGCCAGTTGCGTCGAAACCTGCCCGGTCTGCGGCTCCGACCAAGACCTTGAAGCCGCCACTGTCCCCATTCCCGTGGTCGACCTGCCGCTCGGCGCCACCGAGGACCGGCTGGTCGGTGCCCTCGACCTCGAGCGGGCCCTGAGCCGCGGCGAGAAGGCGTTCGAGCCCGGCCTTCTGGCCCGGGCGCATCGGGGCTTTCTCTATATCGACGAGGTCAATCTGCTGGAGGACCATCTGGTCGATCTGCTGCTCGATGTGGCGGCTTCCGGCGAGAACGTGGTCGAGCGCGAGGGCCTGAGCCTGCGCCATCCCGCCCGCTTCGTGCTGATCGGCAGCGGCAATCCGGAAGAAGGCGAGCTTCGCCCCCAGCTGCTCGACCGCTTCGGTCTTTCGGTCGAGGTGCGCACGCCCGGGGATATCGAGACCCGCATCGAGGTGGTCCGACGGCGCGACCGCTTCGAGCGGGCGCCCGAAGCCTTCGCGGTGCAATGGCGCGAGGATGAGGCGGCGCTTCGTCATTCGATCCTCGCGGCGCGCGACCGGATCGACCGCATCAAGGTCGACGATGCCACGCTCGAACTGGCCTCGCGGCTCTGCATGGCGCTCGGCACGGACGGGCTCAGGGGCGAGCTGACGCTGATCCGCGGCGCGCGGGCGCTGGCG
>JBGSYN010000206.1:0-2534 GCA_041750975.1 Geminicoccaceae bacterium
CACCGACGCCGCTCAGCAGCGCGCCGCAACCGCAGGCCGGCGTGCGACTGCCCCAGAGGCCGTCGCCCCAGCCCGAGCCACGTCCGATGGTAGCACTGGCACAGGTGCCACAGCTCCGGCCCTTCGAGGCCGTCATTGTTCGAGAACCGGCCTTGGCTCGTCCACCGCTGCCGTCACCAATGGAGACCAGACCCTTTTCGTGACCGGTTCAGCTGACTTGAGCAGAAAACGCCTTTGGCGATTGCGTCCGGCTTGGATCTGGTTGCGTTATTCGGATTTCTGATCGGCCTTTGTGTCGGCAGCTTTGCGGTCACGGCAGCGCTACGTTGGGATCATGATCCGCTCGGCGCTCTGAAGGGTCGCTCCGCTTGTCCTCGATGTGCCAGGCCGCTAGGCCCGCTCGATCTGATTCCGGTGCTCAGCTGGCTGCTTGCGCGCGGGAAGTGCCGGCATTGTGGCGAGCCCATTGCGGCCATCTATCCCATCGCCGAACTGGCGGCAGGCCTCATCGGCGCTCTCAGCTTCTGGCTCGTGCCGATGCCGGGTGCTGCAATCGCGGCCCTTTTGGGCTGGTGGCTGTTGCTCGCGTCATTGATCGATCTTCGAACCCTGGAGCTTCCCGACAGCCTGACCTTGATCCTCTTGATCATCGGTCTCGGCATTACCGTGACCTCAACCTGGTCCTGGCTCGGTCTTACCGGTCTCACGACCATCGACGCGCTCGTCGGCGTGATTGCCGGCTTCGCCATTTTCTGGGTGATCAACAGAGCCTACAAAATGTGGCGCAAACGCGACGGGCTTGGCCTCGGCGATGCCAAGTTGCTGGCCGCGGCAGGCGCCTGGAACGGCAGCCTCTGGCTGCCCGAAACCTGTCTGATCGCCTCCGTTGTGACGCTGGCCGCGGCGATCCTGACCGGTCAGCTGAACGACCGCTTCAAAGCCCTGCCCTTCGGTCCCGGCCTCGCCTTCGCGACATGGCTGGTTTTTCTCGCACGCCAGATGCTTTAGGGGGCCATCATTTGTGTTTGTGCGTCGCCGAAATTTGGTCGAGCATCGGGCGCAGGCCGGAAACGTCATAGCCTGCGCCGGCTGCAGCCTCGATGATCTCGTCGGGCGCTAGATGACGGGCGGCCTGAAGCGCCCAGAGATTGGTCGAGCGCGTTCCAGAACGGCAATAAGCGAGAATCGGACCCTCGCTGGCGTCGACCGCTTCGGCGAACTGCGCCACGTGATCCGGAAAAATGCCGCCTGAGACTACCGGCACGAATCGATAGGCCAGGCCCGCAAGCTCAGCCTCGGCACGTGCCAGAGCGTCCGGCAATTGATCGGTGGCTTCGCCATCGGGCCGGTTGTTGATCACGGTCTTGATACCGAGCGCTTTGGCTTCGGCGAAGTCGTCCGGCTGAAGCTGGGCTGCCACGTAAAAACCATCGGCAAGTTTCTTGAACATCAGCGTCTCCGTTGGGCCACGGGATGATCGGGCAGAATTCCGTATCGCGGCCAATTCGCATGATCGGGGGAGGGCGAAATTTCGGGAACCGGTAATCGGCCCGGCCGCCAGTCGTCGAGTGACGCCACGACCTTGCCGATGATGAAGAGCACCGGTGCTTCGAGCTCCCGCTCGGCCGCACACTGGGCAATCGTCCTGAGATCGGCTCGGATCACGCGTTCTTCGGCGTGCGTGCCGTTCTCGATGGCGGCGACCGGCGTCGCCGGTTCCAGACCCTCCGCCATGAGGCGCCGGGCGAGGCACTCGATCTTGCCCAGACCCATGAAGACGACAAGGGTGGTCGAGGGATCGGCCAGCCCGCGCCAATCGACAGCACTATCGTCGTCGCTTTGCATGTGCGCGGTGATGAACCGCACGCCCGTCGCCAGCCCACGCTGGGTCAAGGGTATGCCCGCGACCGCGGCACAACCCGAGGCCGAAGTCACCCCGGGAATGATTTCGACGTCGATCCCGTGCGCCAGGAGATGGCTGATTTCCTCGCCGCCACGGCCGAACATCAACGGATCGCCGCCCTTTAGCCGGATCAGCAGGCGGCCCGGCATGGCGAGTTCGACCAGCAGCCGATTGATGCCCGGCTGGGTGACGCGATGCAGGCCAAGGGATTTGCCGACATCGACCAGTTCGGCGGCAGATGGGGCAAGGTCCAGGATCTCGCGGCTCACCAGCCGGTCATGGACGATCATGTCGGCTCGTGCCAGAAGCTTGGCGGCCTTGAGCGTCAACAGCTCAGGGTCGCCGGGACCCGCACCCACAAGGTGAACTTTAGCGCGCTGCAAAATCCGAATTTCGCCCTTTCGACGGCAACCAACTGACACATTCGGTCATTGGTCATGCTATAACGACCCGCGAGGTCAAGGGGAGCCCCGGGAGGCTCCGGTTCAAGACGGATGGAACAATGGGACAAGACATCGAAGAATTGCAACGGCTGATTGCCGTAGGCCTGCAGGCGGGCCGGGAGGAGCCGGTGCTCGACGCGTTAACGTCGTCGTTGCGCCGTTTTGGCGTACCGCTCCGTCGCGTCGTT
>JBGSYN010000207.1:0-14698 GCA_041750975.1 Geminicoccaceae bacterium
ATTGGCTCGATCAATGACCAGGCGTCGTCGTCAAGCCAGAACAGATAATCGGTCATAACACGGTCCTTGATGTCTCTTTGTCCATCAAAAACCACATTATACAATATTACTCAATATGATAAATGGGTTTAGAGCCTAAAGCGCTGCAGCAGAACTGACGCCGTTTCATCGTTGGGATCTTGAGGAACGAGCTTGCCCTCGAACGCCTTGAAGAGGGTTGCTTCGTCGAGCCGGTTCAGAATCTTGAGGGCGGACCTGACTTCCTTTGATACTACTGCAATCTTGCTGAATGCTCGCTCAATCTGTAAAAGCATTTTGTCTTGTTCGGATACGCTTGGCACGAATATTTCGGCCTCTTTAATCAAGCCAATATTGAGCGTTTTTCGAGCAACTTCTCGTGCATCACCTTGAAACCTAGCTTGCATATCTTCGGCCTGCAGGCGCCACAACAGCCACTCCGGGCGCACATGCTCCTTGTCAGGTCTAATTCTCGCAACGGCACGAGCAATATTGGTTGCCTCGTTTAGACCCCGTACAATTGCCACCCGCCCTATGGTTCCCACAACGGAAACGAGCACGTCATCATTCTGCACCCGAGCTTTGCTATAGTTTTTGTCAATTTCGGGCGCGACACGTCGCAAATCTTCCCACGCTATAATATTGTTCATCATGTCACAAACGCGAATAAGCTGAATGCCCTTATCTTTTATTTCGCCTGGTTGCACTATTCCGTATCGAATGGGAGCGGTTTGAGGAACAAGCTCCTCCAGTTTCATCTTCTTATCGTTATCACCACTGAAGAGTTTTGTGAGCAAGTTCGCCTTATATTGCTCAATAAGCCCCGGTATCCGATACAGGTCTTCACGCGCCGTTTTTGTCCGCGCAAACAGGCTGTCAAGTTTCGAGACGATTCGGCCCTGTTCGATCAAAGGAGCGAGCGGCAACTTAACCGCATTTATTGCGGCCTTATTTAATTCCACCTGGTTAGTGGTACCTGTATGCATGTCTTCGATGCTGTTTTGGACAGCAGGCGATTTGATGTAGGAGAAAAGATATTCGGGCAAACAAACCGCTCCTGCTCGAACAACAGTGACGTGGCTATCGACAACGACTTTTTCTGCGGACTACAGTCCTCGAAAAAGGCAAGCCCTGCCTACCGTACCGGTTCCCGTGGAATTCCATAGAATATCGCCGGGGCGCACAAATCTTTCTTCAGTCCACGACCCCCACTGATCGGGATGGACAAATTTCAGATATTCTTCATCGACTCCCCACCACCGAATACATTTTTGGTTTATGACCGGTAGGTCACTGTGCTCGATATACTTCGGTGATTTGCCGCGCTGCACATAATCCGCGACTTGTTCAATCGTTACTTCTGCCCAGCCACTCGGCAACTCACTCATGGCGCACCTAGCGCTTCTTTGTGAGCGAGCTGATCAGCTTCCCATTCTTTATAAGTCTTACCAAGTCCCCTAACTTTCCATTCGATCGTTCCGTTGGCAGGACGCCCATTGACGACCGCGGCGGCAGCACTCGGGCTCTTGAAGGCATAATTATCTGAAAAGACGGAAAGATCGCCGTTGGGCGTCAGGACACCCATCTTGACGAGCTCGGAATGAAGCTGAGCACAAGCCGTGTTCTCAGAGCCCTTACCCGCCCACCTGGGTCTGGCGAGAGATCCAGCCTGAACGATAAACTCGCCATCGTCCAAAAGGGCCATGGCCTTGAGGCCGTGCTTTCTCGTCTCCAGCTCGAACACTGGCACAGGGGCTTCATGTTTTTCGTCCTGCCGGCTTGTGGCCGGGCGTGTATTCTTGAGAAACATGTCGATGCGCAGAGCCGGAAGCACCATCAGCAGATAGTCGAGAAAGGACTCCATATTGGCTTGAGCCGCTTCAGATAGTCCCGGCCGCGACGGCGTGTTGCCGTTCTCAAGAGCAACGCGGCCGACGGCCCTTGCCTCTTCAACGAGTCGCGCTTCAAGATATTTCACATGAGCTTTGTTGAGATTGTTTGCCGCTGACGTAACTAGAACGGCGTTGCTCCACCAATCTTTCTTGGTATCGTGATTACGAATCCGATCACTAATGTCCTCTCCTTCACCGATATAGGCGTATGGTTCAACGTCCTGTTCGCCAAACAGCAAATAGACCCCGGTGTATTTGGCCTCCTTTCGAGACAGCGCCGCAGTAATCTGCGTGCGCGGAGTCATCAAAACATGACCGGTCCAATTGAAGACCTCCGCGGTCAACATGCCATCCGGCTTCCCATCGATAAAATAAAGCTCTAGCGAACGCCCTTTGGCCCCTACACTCATGCGACCTCCTTGGCCGCTTCGGGCTCCAGTTCCTCGGTGAGCGCCTCTATCTCATCAAGCGCATTGCGCAAATGCCCGATGATGGCGGCTGCGATCTCATCCGGCTCGGTCAGCTGCTCCTCGGCATCTCCGCTCTCATCGCGCAGCCAGGCGATATCGAGATTATCGTTACGTTCTTTGATCTGCTCGCGGGTAAAGCAACGGAATCGCCCGGTCTCACCCTGATCCTGCCGCTTGGCCATTCCTAAGCGGTCATCGCCATAGGCCTTCTCGAACTCGGCGAAGTCTGCCATGGTAAGGGGCCGCGTCTTGCCGAAGGCGGGCATATTGGCCCGCATGTCGTAGATCCAGACGTTCTTCGTGTTGCCGTTGTCGGTCTTGCCACGCGTGAAAATCAGCACGTTGGTCTTCACGCCCTGGGCGTAGAAGATACCGGTCGGCAGGCGCAGGATCGTGTGCAGATCGCACAGATTCATCAGCCAGGTCCGCAGCGCTGTGCCTGTGCCATCCCCGAACAGAATGTTATCCGGCATGACGATGGCGGCACGGCCGCCCCGCTTTAGCGCCCTGACCACATGCTCCAGGAAGGGCATCGGCCCGACACGCTCTGCCGCCGTCACAGAAAAATCCGCCCGGTTCACGGTGCCGGTCATTTTGTTAAAGGGCGGATTGGTCAGGATGACATCGGCCTTGCCCAGCCCTTCGCCGGCGGAAGACAGCGTGTCTTCGCACGCTACCGGACTCTCAATCTCATGTAGCAGCAGGTTCATCAGGCAGAGCCGGTGCGTGTCCGGCACCCATTCATGCCCGACAAAGGCGCTATGGCGCTGGAAGTAGGACTGCGCCGTCGGCAGCTTGTAGAGATCGTCCGTGCGGTCCTTGATGTAGCGATCGGCGGCGATCAGAAACCCGCCCGTGCCGGCAGCCGGGTCCTGTACCACCTCTCCCGCCTGCGGCTGGATCACCCGAACAATTGAATCGATCAGCGGCCGGGGCGTAAAATACTGCCCCGCCTTGGTCTTGGTCGCGGCGGTGGTGCGCTCCAGTAGTCCTTCATAGAGATCGCCGAGCCCGTCTTCCTTGGCGGAGAACCAATCGAGTTTGTCGATCGCGGTAGTGAGCGCCTTCAAATCCTTGGGCAGTCGGATATGCGTCTGCGCATCGGTAAAGATCGCCAGTACGATCGGATCGGTGGTCAACTTCGGATCACCCATTTCCAGCAGCATCTTGCGGTAATAGGTCAGCTGCTCCTCGCCCTGCTTGGTCGACAGCTCCGCCCAGCAATAGCCGTTGGGGATGCGTTCTTCCTGATCAGTCTCTTCCATCATCTTGAGAAACAGCAGGAAGGTCAGCTCGGTGACGTAATTGTGGTATGACACGCCAGCCGACTGAAGAGTTTTGCACTCCTTCCAGAGCTTGGCGACAATAACGGTTGTTGTTGATCTTTCACTCATGCGGCTTGCCTCCATAATTCTTCGTTGAGTTCGCTGAGCACCGCCTTGAGCTGGCCGTCAAAGACCCTGTTGAGCCTCTTGAACCCGCCATCCTTGCGGAACGGCTCCTGATCAAGGGCTTCAGGGTCAACGACGATCTCGCGCTCGACCTGCTCAGCAATACGTTTGAGCCATCGCTTTTGCGGATCGGTCCAGGCGCGCTTTGCAAGGATTCGTTTCATTGCTTCACGCACGCGTTCTTCAAAGGGAATAAGGGGGTCGCCTATCGCAGCCTGCCGGACAAAGCCGATGATCGAAGCCGCGATCTCTTCATTCCTGGCATCGCTCCAGGCCCGCCTCAGATTGGCCTCGGAATAGCCGAGCTTGTCCAGCTCCAAACGCAGCGCGCGCAGCTGAGCGCGGGTCAGATCGCGCGGGCGCTGCACCACGACCGTCAACGCCGCGATCGTATTGACATTGTTTCTGACATAGCTGGTGAAGCTGTCGAGAAAGTCCTCGGGCTTGTCGGCAGTGCCATAGCCGCGCGTCACCGCCACGACCTTATCATCATGATGCGAGATCGGGATAAAGGTGCCGCTTATGCCGTCAGGGTCCCAATCGAGGATCTTTGCAAGCCCTGATCGATCTCCTGGAAAGGAGGTTCGGCCATGGTTTGCCAAAAGCATTCCGATCTCGGTGATCGATCTCACCACGTCATAGCCTGCCCGCACAGATGCGGACGACATTTTGCATCATCGACCGTCACTGTTTTGTTGACACCGTGTTGACATGGATTGCAGGGGGACGCGTGGGATCTGGCGGAGGCAGTATATATATTTGTAATGTAAGGATTATTTTGGTTGCGGGGGTAGGATTTGAACCTACGACCTTCAGGTTATGAGCCTTTAGGTGAGCTCAAACCACTAGAACCATTCCCCTGTGGAACGCAAATAGAGCCCATCTTGGCATGGACGGACATTCGAGAAAGGAGGCTTAGCTCAGTTGCTGAACTCTTTTTCTGAGCTCGAGCGCTTCGTCGACCTAATGCTTACCCTCCGCTTACCTGAAAACAGGCGCTGGAAAATGCGGTCACCTAACTCATTGATTTTGTTGGTGGGCGCACGGGGACTCGAACCCAGGACCCGCTGATTAAGAGTCAGCTGCTCTACCAACTGAGCTATGCGCCCTTCCCAAGGCCTTCCTGATTAGTGACGCGGCTCGCTGACGTCAACCTGCCGCCGTGAAAACGCGCGCATTCGCTTGCAAATGAACCCAACTTGCCGCAATCTCGGAAATGTCGCGGGCGTAGTTCAGAGGTAGAACGTCAGCTTCCCAAGCTGAATGTCGTGGGTTCAATTCCCATCGCCCGCTCCATTCCAAGCCGACAGTCCCCATAATTCCCCACACCGGAGTTCCGGTGCGCCGCCAGGCACCTTGCAACTCGCACGGTTCTGGTCGGTTCCTGAATGCGGGTTTTTTTTACGGCCGCCTTCGTATCCGGCTGGCCGCGCCGATCCGGGCGAGCGGGCCTCTCAATCTCAGCGGCTCCATCCTGGTTGAAGCGACCGGCGGCAGCGTTTGACGCGATCGGGTTCCCGCACTCTCCCTTGGGAAGCTGCATGGCCCTTGGGAAGCTGCATGGCCCTAGGGAAGCTGCATGGCCCTAGGGAAGCTGCATGGCCCTTGGCAAGCTGCATGGGATGACCTCGGGCCCTACCCCCTGGTCGATCGCCACCAGCGGACAGGGACGGGTTATGCCGTGAGGCGATGGCGGAGCGGAGGTTCGACAATGGCAGGTTCCTCGTCCGGCCCGATGATGCCCGCATTGACCAACCGTATCGCCGTCCCGCGGGACGGTCTCGCCCTCGACGAACATGCCCATGCAAGCTGGACCGATCGGGCGACGGCGATGATCCAGATCCGCGTCGCGAGATCGTTCCAGGCGAGTGGCAAGATCGCCAATGTCCCCACCGATCGTGATCGCCCGCGTTCCGACTATCACCTGCGATCATCGCTCATTGCCTTTCAGGTCCAGCCTGGAGGAGATCGGACCGTGATCCGAGTTGCGCTCGATTCCAGCCTGCGTCGTCTGGCATCTGGCCGGCAAGGTGGACCCTGTACGGGGCATGGACCAACATCGGCATCATGGAGGTGCTGCACAGCGGTGTTGGTGCTGCCGTGAATAAGCCGGACCATGGTGAGTTCTACGAATTCCATGCCATCGAGCGGGACCGTGACCGACGAGAACACCGGCGTTGGCTCCACCACGTTCGCGCCCTAGTTGATGTGGCGGATAATGATGCACGGGTCGGTGCCCTCGAGCCGGCCGCAGGTCCAATCGACGATCAAGGGGAGCCCGGCTGTACCCTAGCGATTGGGGAGAATATCCAGCCGCACCCAAAATCGGATCACGCTTTTGAGGTGGTCGGCCCGGGCCAATAATGGCGCCGGGATCAACTCCGTTGCGAGAAGCCGCGGCGTCAAGGTTCTCCGGCCGCGCCACGCTGCTTTGCCAGAGCTTCGAGAAATACCCGTACCGCCTCGACATCAGGAAGCATGGCGGTAGCCCGGGTCTGCCGCTCGTCCGGATCGACCAGAATGCCGAGCCCGGTCGCAGCCACGGCCTCGAAGCCATCCTCGTCGGTGACGTCGTCGCCCAGATAGATCGGCAGCCAAGGCCGCGCCGGTCGGGGCCAATGCTCAAGCAGCCACGCCACGGTCCTGCCCTTATGCCAATCGAATTGCGGCTGCAGCTCCCAGATCATTTTTCCGGATTTGCGCCTGAGCTCGGGATAGTCCTGGGCCATCGACGCGACCTCCTTGGCGATCGCCTCATGCTGCGCCTCGGGCACGCCACGGAAGTGAATGGCGATGGCGAAGCGCTTGCGATCGATCAAGACCCCTTCTCGGTCCTTGAACAACGCCTGCAGAGCGGCCTCCGCGCGGTCGAGGATCGGCAGCCAGTCCTCGCCCGCCAGATACCGGATACCGTCGGGTCCCTCGAGATCGAAGCCATGACTGCCGGCATAGACGAGGCCCGGCACGTCCAGCAGCACCTCGACATCGAGCCGGTCGCGGCCGCTGATCACGGCGGTCCGGCAATGACGGGCGACGTGGCGGACAGCCTCGCGCATCGAAGGCGACGCCGCCGCCATGTCCGGACGGTCGACGATCGGCGCGAGCACGCCGTCGAAATCGAGAAAGATCGCGGGCGTGCGCTCTGCGAGTCGTTCCTCGAGCGGCGCCAGCATGGTGATCGCATCCGGTAGCGTGCGCGGGTCGTGGAGATCGTCCTGGCTCGGTTCGGCGGTCATAGCGTCTCCCAAAGTCCCCGGGCGAGGTAACACGGTGGCGTGCGAACGAGGTGTAGACGAAGCCGCATGAATTCGCCAGAAGGCCGCTGACGACCCGCCTCTCGCTGAAGAGCCTGCCCCACCCTCATGTCCGACCGTGCCGTTCCCGCCGCCGTGCCGATCCAGCCGTCCCAGGCTAAAGAATTCGCCGCAGGCGAAGCGATCTTCCGCGAGGGCGAGCCCAGCGAGCGGGTCGGCCTGATCGTTCGGGGCCGGGTCCGCGTCACCAAGGAGGTGGACGCCGAGCAGTTCGAACTCGGCCGCATCGTCGCAGGGCAGTTCGTGGGCGAGATGGGGGTGATCCAACAGCGTGTGCGCAACGCCACCGTGACGGCCGAGATTCCGACCCTCGTCGAGTTCTTCGAAATTGAGAGCTTTTTGTCGCGGATCAGCGGCGATCGCGATTTGGCGCTACAGACCCTCTTGCGTTTGTGCGAACGACTGCACGCGGCAGACGACCGAATAGTAGCATTGCACAACTCAAAAAGGCATAGTACCGCCATGATCAGGCAGGTCCCAACCTCCACGGAGGCGGCGCCACAACGGGCACCCCTCGTGACGACGCAACAGACAGGAGGAAAAGAAGGCGGAATTGTGGCCCTACGGATCTTCGCCGGCTCTGAACGCACCGCGATCGAGGTCCCGGAAGAGGGACTGATCGTCGGGCGATTTCCCTTTACGGTCGGCCGGCGCGTCGAGGACGGCGAGCCCAGTCCCAGCTTCGAAATCGATCTCGCCATTCGCGATGTCAAACCCTACCGGCTGTCCCGCCTCCATTTCTCGATCCTCGAAACCGACGCCGGCGTCGTCGTCAGCGATACCACCAGCACTCTCGGCACCAGGGTCAATGGCGAGGTCGTGGGCGAGGACTTCCCGCAGGTCCGGGCCGCCCTCAAGAAGGGCGAGAATACCGTCATTGCCGGCGGCGAGCATTCGGACTTCGTGTTTCGCATCGTGATCGCCTGAGACCGCCGCAGCCAGAACCGACCGGCGAGCCAACTGCCCCCGAGCCGCACCCGGTGACCTCGCCAAAGGTCCCACCGGAAGGCGCCCGCGCAACCTAATCAGTCACGCCAAGCACACTGCGCCGCCACCTTCCGCCGGACCTCGAGCCTCGGGAACGCGCATGGCCGAACCGATGCTTGCAGCCATGCTTGCGGAAACGACCCTAAACCCTTGCCGCACGGCCCGAAGCGAACGATTTCTCTGATGTCTAACTGCTGAATCCGCTTCGATCCGGCTGCCCCTCGTGGCACACTATGGCGAAACCGCTCACTCTCTGAGGATCACGCATGGCAAATTGGGATCTGAACGATCTCGAATATTGGGATACACGGATCCGCGAGCTGGTCGCGGAGTTCGGCCTCGATACCTACCCCCAGGAGTTCGAGGTCTGCGACCAGAATTCGATGCTCGGCTACATGGCCTATCACGGTATGCCGTCGCACTACCCGCATTGGAGCTACGGCAAGGCCTTCGAACAAACCAAGACCATGTACGACCATGGCGTCACCGGCCTGCCCTACGAGATGGTCATCAACTCCTCCCCGTGCCTCGCCTACCTGATGCGCGACAACAGCCTCTGCCTGCAAATCCTGACCATCGCCCACGTCTACGGCCATAACGACTTCTTCAAGAACAATTTCACCTTCACCAGCGCCACCGACGCCGGCGAGACCCTCGCCTCCTTCAAGGCCCGCGCCGATCGCGTGCGCCGCTACCAGGAAGACCCCTCGATCGGCTGGGAAGCCGTCGAGCTGTTCTTCGATGCCGCCCACGGCCTCGCCTTCAACCGCCGCCGCAATCAGGCGATTCGCAAGCTCGGCCGACGCGAACAAAGGGACCGCCAAATCGAGGCCGCGCACCCGGCAACCACCGGCTTCGAGCACCTGACGACCAAGACCGAGCCGGTCCTGCCCGAACTCGGCCGCACGCCCCTGGAGCCAGAGGAAGACCTGCTGCTCTTCGTGCGCGACCATCGCCCCGATCTCGAGGACTGGCAGCGCGATCTTCTCACCATCGTCGATGAGGAAGCCCGCTACTTCATACCCCAGATCGACACCAAGATCATGAACGAGGGCTGGGCCAGCTACTGGCACCACAAGATCATGAACGCCCTCGATCTGCCGCAGGAACTGCACATGGAGTTCCTGGTCCGCCACAACCAGGTGATCTGCCCCCATCCGGGCTCGATCAATCCCTACCATGTGGGATTCGTCATCTGGCACGACATCGAAAAGCGCTTTGGCGAGGAAGGCACCCCGAAAGGTCGCGAAAAAATGTTCGAGGTTCGCGAATCCGACCGCGATACCGCATTCCTCCGCCGCTTCCTTACCGAAGACCTCGCCCGCGATCTCGATCTCTTCGCCTACAAGCCCCGGGGCGAACACCTCGTCGTCACCAAGGTCTCGGACGAGGAGAACTGGGAGCAGGTCAAGCGCTCGCTGATCGCCAATACCGGCACCAACTCGATGCCCGTCATCAGGGTCAAGGACGCCGACCACGGCAGCCAGCGCACCCTCTACATGACCCACGAACATGACGGGCGCGATCTCGACATGACCAACGCCGAGAAAACCCTCGCCCACATCCGCCACCTCTGGGGCCACAACGTCGCCCTCGAAACCCGCCTGCGCGAAAAGCCAGCCCTCATGACCATGTCTTCGAACGGCTTCGATGCGAAATTACTAACCTGACAAGGTTAAGAAAAAGCGAAGGGGCCTTCGCAAGGCCCCTTCGCACATCCCCGCCAAATGTTCGTTCTCTGAACTTGTGAACGGATCAGGATCGAATCACATGACCAAGAGAGTGATCAAGGCTATCGGGATCGGCAAATGAGATTTGTCACCATGAGTGACGCCAAAAAGGAGCTCCGCACGGTCTTGCAAGATGTGCAACGCGAGCCGGTTACCACCCGCAAGGAACAGGAAGATGTCGCGGTCATTCTATTGGCCGACGAGTATGCTCGCCCGACTTCGACGAACATCGAAGATGTTCAACACGTTTTGCGACAGAATAGGACAACGCGCCGCTGCAAGCGGCCTGACCGAACCGAAGCTCGAAGAACTTCTGGCGGAAGATAACTGAACCTCTGCGCGCCGTCTTCGACCCGAATGTCCTGATCGGCCGCCTCCTGACACCGGCCTCAACGCCGAGCCGGGCTGTCAGCCACGCCCTCGAATGGGGTACACTGCTTATGTCCGCCGCGACCTATGACGAACTGAGCGATGTAGTCTCGAGGCCCAAATTCGACGCCTACCTAACCCGAGAGGATCGGCAAACATTTTTCCTCCCGCTCGGACGCGTGAGCGAGTTCGTCGAAATCACCGAAAGCGTGCAGGCCTGCCGCGATCCCAAGGATGACAAATTCCTCGAACTCGCGGTCGCGGGCCGCGCCAACTCCATCGTGATGGGCGACGTCGACGTTCTCCGACTCTCGCCATTTCGTGGCATACCCATCATCAAACCCTTATCATTCCTCGAACTGGGGCCTAAGAAGCACGAGCAACTTTAGTGGCGTCTGATCGGATCAGCCACCCACCTTTGGGGCCACAACACCGCCTTTTGAAACCCGCCTGCGCGACAACCCGCCCTTATGACCACGTCCGCCAACGGCTTCGATGCCGAATTGCTAACAGGAGAAGGTTAAGAAATCGCGAAAGGGGCTGGCCCCTCTCGCGCTCACCGAGTTCGTCCGGTGGCAGCTCGCCTTCCCGGTTGCAACGACCGGCCGCCCGGGCGATCTGATCAAGGCCGGCCTCGCGCCAATGACACGCGACAGCGGCACAACCCAGAGAAAATGCCATATCAGTGGCGGCCGAAGACGCCTCGGACGGACCCTCTTCATGGCCGCCACCACCGCCCTTCGCTCCAATCCCCCGGTCCGTGCCCTCTATGAGCGACTCCGCCACAAAGGCAAACGGCACACCCTCGCGATCATCGCCGCCATACCCTTCACCGCCAATCCCTATACACGGTTGCTTGCCAGTTTGAGAGGACAGCCTCAGCAGCGCGGTGCGGTTCCGACGCTCGACTCTTGAGGTCAGGGGGAAATCCGACTTCCCCCTGAGACCCCCACGCTCACTGAGAAATCAGCCGCCGGGCAGCTTGTAGCCGGACATCAACGGGCCTGCCTTGCTCATCGCGTGCATGCCCTCTTCAGCGGTCATCAGCACGGTGGTTCGCCCGCCTGAGAGCGCACCGCCCGCTGCAACCGCCATGATCGTCGCTGCATAACTCTCATGATCCGGGAATTCGCAGAGAATGACGATGTCGTCCTCGCCGAATACGTAGTAGAACGCGTGCATCTTGCCGCCGGCATTCTCGATATGCTTCCTAGCGACCTCGGAGCGGTCTTCGGGCTTATCGATGAATTTCTTGAACGTGCCAGTCGTATATTTGCCATACCACAGAAAATGCGGCATCGAAGGTCCCCCTGATTGGTTGTCTGCGCTTTTACAAAAGCGCAATGGACAATCTAGCAGAGAAGCACCGGACAAGCGAGATCAATCCGCAATCGATGCTTGGTCGAAGCCTGCCCGCGAGAGCGGATAATGCAGGCTCGCATCGGCCACGCCCGTTCCGGGCAGCGGCGGCTATCAGCGCTCGAAACCATTCTCCACCGACATTCACCGCTTCACATGTGTCGACGAGGCCATCGGCAATGATCGACGGCATGTCTGCCCAATCCTCGTTGCAAGTACTGCGAGTCGCAGTTGACGACGCAGGGAACTGTGGGAAACACCACAGACCGGTGCGAACGGACGAGTTAGCTGACCGCGACACGAAAGGCCCCGCGCTGAAAGATTCGACCACGGGTTGGCTATCGGCGCACGGCGAGCGATACTGTTTTCCAGCCCGCACAATCGACATGGAGACGTACATGTTGACCGACCGTCAAGGCAACGCGTTGACCGGCGCGACCTCGGAGTCTGCAGCCCACTACGACGACGCGGTTGCCGCCTTCAACATTTATCGGGGCGATCCCGTGGCTCTGCTCGACCAGGCGATCGCCGCCAGCCCCGACTTCACCATGGCCCATATCCTTAAGGCCTGCCTCTACGGCCTTGCCACCGAGCCCGAGGCCACGGCTGAAGCGATCGCCATCACCGCCCACGTCAAGACCCTGAAGATGAACGATCCCGAAGCCTCGCTCACCGCCTCGCTCGACCGCCTTCTGGCCAATAACTGGACCGAGGCGGCCACCATGCTCGATCACCACTCCATGCGGTATCCGCATGACCTGGTCGCCCTCCAGGTCGGTCACCTCATGGATTTCTATCGCGCCAATGCACGCGATCTGAGAGACCGGATCGCCCGCGCCCTGGCGCATTGGTCGGAGGACCGCCCGGGCTATTCGTTCGTCCTCGGCATGTATTCCTTCGGCCTCGAGGAGACCGGCGACTATGCCCGGGCCGAGGCCATCGGCAAGGAAGCCACTGAACGCCAGCCGCTCGATTGCTGGGCCCACCACGCTGTTGCCCATGTCCTCGAAATGCAAGGCCGGGCCAAGGACGGCGTCGAATGGATGCGGACCCGTGAGCAGCACTGGTCCGGCGACGACAATTTCTTCAAGGTCCACAACTGGTGGCACAAGGCGCTCTATCACCTCGATCTCGGCGAACGCGACGACGTCATGACGCTCTATGACGGGCGCATCCGCGGCGACCGCAGCCCGATCGCGCTGGACCTCGTCGATGCCTCGGCCTTGCTCTGGCGCGCCCATCTCGACGGTCTCGACGTCGGCGACCGCTGGGGCGAGGTGGCGACCGCCTGGCAGGCCCATGCCGATGGCAAACTCTACCCCTTCAACGACTGGCACGCCGCCATGGCCTATCTTGGTGCCGGCCGCGAGACGGAGGTCGAGCGGCTGATCGGCGCCTACCGTTCCCAAGGCATCGGCGAAACCGCCCGATGGGCCCAGGCGACGGGCCTGCCCCTGATCGAAGGCTTCAGGGCTTTCTGGCACGGGAACTATGCGGACGCGGTGGAACTGCTCCATCGAGGCCGGTCCATCGTCAACAGCTTCGGCGGCAGCCATGCGCAGCGCGATGTCATCGACTGGACGCTGACCGAGGCCGCCATCCGCGGCGGTCTTCGCGATACCGCCACAGCACTCGCCAATGAACGCCTCGCCCTTAAACCGCACAGCCCGGTCAACAGGGCTTTCCTCAAACGCGCCCAAAGCCTCGGTACCACCACGACCCTGGCGGCCTGATACCAAACAGGTTGTAGAAAGAGAAAGGCGAAGGGGATTTCCGAAATCCCCTTCAAATCCCCACGATTCCTACTTCCGAGCCAAAGAGCCGACGCCCACGGGTGACTTACCGATCATCACCGACCCATGAATTTGCCGGTCCCGAACATTGATCTCAGAGCGCTCGTCAAGGCCATCGGCGAGCCGCTGACCTCCATCGAACCTCTTGCGTCCGGCGCGACCTCCGAGGTTTGGAAAATCGTGACGCCGAAACGGTCCTATGTGCTGCGCCTGTTCTCAAGGCAGCCCAACCGGATTGGCCTACAAACCGAAATCCACCTCCGCAATTCGATGGCGGCAAGGAGTGCGGCTATCGCCGAGCCGATCCTGAGTTCGTCCGACCTTCCCGATGTCGGCCCGGAAGCCGGCTGGATGCTGGATCTGTTTGTTCCCGGCACCCATGGCGCCTGAGGTGCTCTCGGCACGATGGTGGCCACGGATCTCGGGCGAACCCTGGCCATTCTGCACGGTCTCCCGACCGAAGCCTACGGGGTTCCCTCGATTGCGCCGCCGGGCCTGTTCAAGGGCTCGGAGAAGTCCGCACTCGCCGGACTTTACACGCGGTTCGAAAACCCTCTGCCTGCCGGCCGACAACAACTTGCCGAGCATCCGATCGGTCGGACGGACCCGGAGCTTGCACGCTCGTTGGAAAGCGCAATCCATACCATTCGAACGACTATTGCGAACCGCAAGGGTGTCCTCTGTCATTCCGACCTGCATGAGCGTCAGCTCATTCTCGGAGAAGGTCGATTGGCTGCCCTGATCGACTTCGGTGACACTACAATCGCCGACCCCGGATGGGATTTCGCTTCGCTGCTCTACTTTCATGGCCCGGCGGCACTTGCCGATGCCTTGGTCGGCTACACTGAAGACGTTTCCCGAAGACGGGAGATCGGCGATGACGCGCGCTTGTTGTCGATCGGCATCGCCCTGCATCACACGGCCCGATCCCGGCTCCCGGGTAAACATCACAGGCTAGCCGTCGCCACCACATATCTGCGCAATACGCTCGGAATGCCGGTTCCGCCGGCAGAGGAGCGAAACTCTCTTATGAAATAGGACGTTCTTCCTTGAATCGCCTCGCCATTCATGATAAGCAGGCGCTAGACAACCTACGATGCGACAAGGGGTACTTTCATGCCAGAAACGTCGTCCGACCCGTATATCGAAGCAACGAATTCAGACCGGCTTACCTCCAAGAAACGCGGCCCCAAGACACCCGAAGGCAAGGCGCGGTCGGCGATGAACGCCTTGAAGCACGGGTTTCGGGCGGAGAAGTTCCGGGTGTTGCCGGAGGAGTCGGTCGAGGAGTTCGTGGCGTTCGCGGCGGAGATCA
>JBGSYN010000208.1:0-11315 GCA_041750975.1 Geminicoccaceae bacterium
AGGGGAATGCGCATGAGCCGAATTTTCACGGCGGCACTGGCGACGGAGATCAACACCTTCTCGCCGCTTCCGGTCGATCTGCAGAGCTTTAAGGAGCAGCTACTGGCGCGCCCGGGTGAGCATCCCGATCGTCCGACCACGGTGACCGGCCCGCTCATTGTGCTGCGCCAACGAGCGACGGAAAAGGGCTGGGAGGTCATCGAAGGTACTGCCGCTTCGGCTCCGCCCGGTGGTACCGTCAATCGCGCCACCTATGAACTCCTGCGCGATGAAATCCTGAGTCAGCTTCAGGCTGCCTTGCCGGTCGACGCCGTTGTCCTTGGCTTGCACGGCGCCATGGTGGCCCATGGTTATGACGATTGCGAAGGCGACCTGTTGCAGCGCGTGCGGGCCATCGTCGGCCCGGAGGTCTTGATTGCCGCCGAATTCGATCCGCATTGCCACTGGACGCAGGCGATGACGGAGGCCCTCGACATTGCGGTTCTCTACAAGGAGTTCCCGCATGTCGATTCACTGGAACGCGCCCGCGAACTCGTGGCACTCGTCGATCTGGCGTTGCGCAAGGAGATCGAGCCCGAGCTTGCGGTCTATGATTGTCGGATGATCGACGTCCTGCCGACGAGCCGGGAGCCGATGAAGAGCTTCCTCGCGAAGATGTTCCGGATCGAGCTTGACGATCCGAAGATCCTCAATGTCTCGGTAGCCCACGGCTTTCGTGCCGCCGACGTGCCGGAAATGGGGACCAAGGTCGTCATCACCGTCGATGGCGATCACGCTTACGGCCACGGCATCGCGAAGGAACTCGCGCGCGAGCTATTCGAGAACCACGGCAAGAGCATGCCGCAACTCTTCACGCCCGAAGCGGCGATCGCCAAGGCGATCGGATCGCCACACCGACCCGTCGTGCTCGTCGACGTTTGGGGCAATCCCGGCGGCGGCGTGCCCGGCGACAACACGGTGCTCTTGAAGGCCATGCTCAAAGCCGGGGTCGATGACGCGGCGTTCGCGACGATCTGGGATCCGATGGCGGTACGCGTTTGTCGGGCGGCGGGCGAGGGCGCTAGGCTGACTTTACGTTTCGGCGGCAAGTCCTGCGCCGGGATCGGTGAGCCGATCGATGCGGACGTCACCGTCAAGACGATTGCGGAGGAGGCGACGCAAACATTCGTCGAGGCCGTCGTGTCGCTCGGCCCGAGTGCCGTGATCCAGGTCGACGGCATCGAGGTCATCTTGAACACCTATCGAACGCAGGCATTCGAGCCGACGATCTTCACCAATCTCGGCATTGCGGCGAAAGACCGGAAGATCCTCGCCCTCAAATCGACCAATCATTTCTACCGGGGGTTCGCAGCGATCAGCGACGAGATCATCTATGTCGAATGCGAAGGTGTCTATCCGAGCGACTATCTGACTGCCGGCTACCAGCGCGTTCGCCGTCCTCTCTATCCTTTGGATCCGATCGGCTGGAGCGATGTCGAACGGCACCAGGCATTTTCATGAGCGCCGGGGCCATGCTGTGCGATCTGACGGCGGTCGAACTCCGGCGGTTGATCGGATCGAAGGCGGTCTCGCCGGTCGAGGTTCTGGCAAGCTGTCTCGAGCGGATCGACGACGTCAATCCGAAGCTTAACGCCATCACGGCGACTTGTCTCGAGCGGGCTCGAGCCGAGGCCAGGACAGCGGAAACGGCCGTGCTCAAGGGCGAGCGGCTCGGCCTCTTGCATGGCCTGCCGATCGGCATCAAGGATCTGCAGGAGACCGAGGGGCTGACCACGACTTTCGGCTCCAAGCTGTTCGAGAACCATGTGCCGGCGAGGGATGAGCGGACCGTGGCGGCGGTGCGCGAGGCAGGGGCCATCATTGTCGGTAAAACCAACGTGCCGGAATGGGGGGCAGGTGCGAATACCCGCAATCCGGTTTATGGCGCCACCGGCAATCCGTTTGCACCCGATCTGATCTGCGGCGGCTCATCGGGCGGGGCTGCGGTATCGCTCGTAACCTCGATGCTGCCGCTGGCAACAGGTTCGGACACGGGCGGCTCGCTCCGGACGCCCTCAGCCTATTGCGGCGTGGTCGGATTTCGCCCGACGCCCGGGCTCGTGCCTTCCGAGCGCCGCGGTCTGGGTTGGACCCCCATCTCCGTGCTGGGGCCGATGGGCCGCAACGTCGCCGACACCTGTCTCCTGTTCTCGGCGATGGTCGGCAGCGACACGCGCGATCCTTTCGCAGGCGCTGTCGATCCGGGCGAATTCATCGCTCCCGTTCCAACCGATTTGTCGAGCCTGCGGCTGGCTTGGAGCGAGGATCTGGGGTTCGCACCTGTGGCGAAATCAATCCGCCGGACATTCAGCAATCGTGTGGCGGTGCTCGATCACTGCTTCAAGGCGGCGAGCGAGGCAGCGCCCGATCTCAAGGGCGCCGATGAGGTCTTCGAGACGGTTCGCGCAGTGAATTTTCTGGCTTCACACCGCCAGCGCTACGAAACCGACCCGGCGAGCCTGGGGCCCAATACGCGTGCCAATTACGAGCAGGGATTGAAGCTGAGCCTGGCGGATTTCGCTTGGGCACATGGCGAGCAGACGAGGCTCTACCGCGGCGCGCAGAGCTTTTTCGAGGAATTCGACGTTCTTGTCTGTCCCGCTGCGGCCGTGTCGCCTTTTCCCTGGACCCAGCTCTATGTCGAGGAGATCGACGGCCAAAAGCTCAGAACCTATTTCCATTGGCTGGCGATAACCTACGGGTTGACGCTCCTGGGTCACCCTGTGGCGGTCATTCCCTGTGGCGTCGACGAGCAGGGACTGCCGTTCGGCATTCAGATCTGCGGGCCAAAGAATGCCGACCGCTTCGTCCTCGGCGTCGCTCACGCACTCGAACAGGCCCTTGCCGGCGATCCGACGACGGCGCGGCCGCTGCCCGATCTCGAAGCTTTGAAACGCTGACTACTCGAAGATATCGGGATCGAAGGGCCATTTGGGCCGGGCGATCTCGCGGTAGGTAAGCTTGGTGAGATCGCGCGGCAACGGACCGTTCGCATCGACATAGAGAACGTCGCGGGCGATCGGCGCGAACCCGGCGTAGAAATGGTTGGTCGATTTGACGACGACCATACGCTTGGCGGTCGGATCGATCCCGAGATTCGAGAACAGATCGGGGCCGAATGCCTGCCGCCTTCGGCTGACCAACACAACCTCGATGCCGCCCAGGCGGATCGAAGCCGAAGCGCCCATTGCGATAGGGGCTTCGGCGAAGGTCTGCATTCCCTCCGGCAGGCAGCGAATGATTTCGACCTCGGCATCGATCGGTTGCCCGGAAAAGGGGCCGACCTTGCCGCCAAAGCGCAGCGGCAGCTTTGCACCTTCGCCGGCGCCGTGACAGAACCGGACAGCAATCGGATCCCATAGAGGACCGACACAGACATCCGCGACGCCGCGTTCCATGATCCGGCGAATGAAGGCCGTTGCGTCGGAGCCGGCACCGCCGCCCGCATTGTCCGTAACATCGGCGATCACGGTCGGCCCAGCCTGCGAGATGGCACAGTCGATGGCCTCGTCGATGCTCATGAATGGCGGTGCTGTCTTGCCGCGCATGGCGATCAGTCGCTCGCCCAATTCGGCTGCGAGCGCATCGCCTTGGGCCTGTCGATCGTCGGTGATCACCAGGGTCCGTGTCCCCATCTCCGGCACGTCGCCGAAGGGAAAGCCGTGGCCCAGGGAAATCGACAACACGCCGTCTTTGCCCTCGAGGGCCATGATTTCGTCGACGAAGCTGCGCATCGGCTCGCGGCTGGTCGGAAAACTACCCATCATCCGGCAGTCGAAGAGCGACATCCGCGGTTTGATCTCGCCCCTGGCCGTACGCGCGGTCAACTCGACGACTTCCCTGCCGCGCGCGACGAAATCGGTGTGCGGAAACTCCTTGAAGCAGATCAGAATGTCAGCCGCGTCGACCATATCCTGGGTGAGGTGGCAATGCGGGTCGAGTTCGCCGCCGATCGCCACATCCGGTCCGACGTTCGCGCGCACATGGCTCAAGAGATCGCCTTCGCAATCGGGATAGCCATGCGCGACCATCGCTCCATGCATGCCGAGCATGACGGCATCCACCGGTAGGGTGGCGCGCAATTCGTCGAGTATGCGGTCGCGCAGACGTTCGTAGACCGATTGCGAGACGGTGCCGGCGGGCTCGGCCCAGGCGCAAGTGCCTTCGATCACCGTCCAGCCTTCTTTCGGGCCCCGTTCTCGTAGAACCCAGGTCGGCGCGGTGATCAGGGTCGGCTCGGCCGGATGCTCGCCCGGTGCATAGAGTCCCGCCTCCTCGAAACTCCGCCAATCGGTCGGGATCGGCGCAAAGGTATTGGATTCGGTGCCTAATGCCGCCGTGAAAATGCGCAACGCTCGTCCAGCCGCCTGATTGGAGGATCGGAAGGCTACAGTATAAACCTCGAAAGGTCTGCGCCCGAAACCAAATCGCCGACCTGCTCGCGGACATAGTCGCGGTCGACCGTAACCTCTTCATGACCGCGGTCCGAGGCCGTAAAGCTGATTTCCTCGACGATCCGCTCCATGACGGTTTGCAGGCGCCGCGCACCGATATTTTCGACACGCGAGTTGATGTCGTGCGCCATCGTCGCGATTTCCTCGATGGCATCGTCGGTGATGTCGAGTGCTACCTCTTCGGTCGCCATCAGCGCGATGTATTGTTTGATCAGGCTCGCCTCCGGCTCGACCAGGATTCGGACCAGATCGTCCCGCGTAAGCGCGTTGAGTTCGACCCTGATCGGCAGCCGGCCTTGCAGTTCGGGGAGCAGATCGGAGGGTTTCGCGAGGTGAAACGCACCTGACGCTATAAAGAGAATGTGCTCGGTGCGGACCACACCGTGCTTGGTCGTGACGCTTGTGCCTTCGATCAGCGGCAGCAGGTCTCGCTGAACGCCTTCCCGGCTGACGTCGCCACCGCGGTTTTCCCGGCCGCTGATCTTGTCGATCTCGTCGATGAAGACGATCCCATCCTGCTCGGCGAGACTGAGACCTTCCCGGACAACACGATCCTGATCGAGGAGCTTGTCGCTTTCCTCCTCGATGAGGATGTCATAGCTCTCGGCGACCTTCATCTTGCGCCGCTTGGTGCGGTTGCCGAACGCCTTGCCGAGCATGTCGCTGAGATTGACCATACCCATTTGGGCGCCGGGCATCCCCGGAATATCGATGGTGGGCATCCCGCCGCTGCCGGTGTCCTGGACCTCGAGCTCGATCTCCCGGTCGGCGAGCGCTCCATCGCGCAGCTGGCGGCGGAATTTGTCGCGGGTCTCCTGACTGGCGCTGCCGCCGACGAGGGCTTCGAGGACCCGATCCTCGGCGTTTCTCTCGGCCTGCGCGGTCACATCGCTCCGCAAACGGTCGCGGGTAAGTTTGAGGGCGACTTCGACGAGATCTCGAACGATGCTCTCGACGTCCCGGCCGACATAGCCGACTTCGGTGAACTTGGTCGCCTCGACTTTGACGAAAGGTGCTTGGGCCAGCTTGGCGAGCCGTCGCGCAATCTCGGTCTTGCCGCAGCCGGTCGGGCCGATCATCAGGATGTTTTTCGGCAGAACCTCTTCGCGGAGTGTTTCCTCGAGCTGTTGGCGGCGCCAGCGATTGCGCAGCGCGATGGCCACCGCCCGCTTCGCCGCTGTTTGGCCGATGATGAAGCGATCGAGTTCGTGGACGATCTCGCGTGGAGTAAGGGCGGTCATGAGAGCTCGATCGTTTCGATGGTGATTTCGTCATTCGTAAAGATGCAGATGTCTCCGGCGATGCGGAGCGCTCGTCGGGCGATGTCCTCCGCCGAAAGACCGTCGATGTCGACCAACGCACGGGCTGCGGAGAGCGCGAACGGGCCGCCCGAACCGATGCCGATCAGCCCGTCCTCAGGTTCAAGAACATCGCCGTTGCCGGTGAGGACGAGGGAAACCTCGGCGTCGGCGACGGCCATCATGGCTTCGAGCCGCCTCAGATATCGATCGGTCCGCCAATCCTTCGCCAACTCGACGCAAGCACGCATCAATTGATTGGGATGGCGCTCGAGTTTCGCCTCAAGGCGTTCGAGAAGCGTAAAGGCGTCGGCCGTGCTGCCGGCGAAACCCGCGATGATGCGACCGCCGCCGAGACGACGGACTTTGCGCGCCTTCGCCTTCATCACGGTGTTGCCGAAGCTTACCTGGCCATCGCCGGCAATGACGACATGACTGCCTTTTCTGACGGAAAGGATCGTAGTTCCGTGCCAGGTATCGGCACGGTGGTCTGCGAGCATGAAAGACAACCCGAAATGCAATGCGGCCCCAATGTGCCGCGGACCTGGGTGCATTTGGGGAAGCTAAGCCGACGGATCAAGATCGGCGTGGAATCGCAGGCCGATGCTTGGGCCGCCTTCAGAATCGCACCAAAGGCTTGTGGATTGGATCAAACAATGGCGTGCGGCGTGCCGGTGGAGGAGAAAATGTTGACGGATGAGAGAGCCCTGGAAAAAACGCCGTTAGCTGGATGCAGGGTCCTTTTCGAGGGCCTGGACCGCGTTCGAGAGCAGGCGCAGTGCACAAAGCAGTCCCTGTTCATCGCGCATTCTGAACGAGGTCGTGACCAGCACGGCTGCGCTGACCACCTCGTCCAGCGAGGTCTTCATATCGATGTCCTGGTCCTGGAGGGGACGACCGAACAATGGTGCGGCGGCGTTGGCTTCATTGAGGGCACGTGGGCCCTCCTGGTCAAATTGACCTTCGGGGTACTCGTTTTCCATTGCGTTCCTCTTTTTTGACGAGGAGCCGTTGAGCGGCTCTCGCAAAAAAGGAGCCCTCGCATACCGGAGGCATGCGAGGGCGCAATGAGGGAGGGAGGCACCGTCTGACTTGACAAAACCATTAGTAACAAAACTAAGATGAATTATCAACCATAAATTTACATTTCGAAACAAAAAATAGGTTCCAGCAGTCTTGGAGATTGTCATCGATAAGGCGGAATTTTGACGGAAATTTTGTGAAAAAGCAGTATCCCGGCCGAATCCATCACGGTTGACCGCGGAAATATCAGAATAGAAAGCATTGTCGAGCCTGGAAAATGAAAACAATGCACGACAAATGAATCGAAAATAATTCTCGGTTTTAGTATAAGTCGTGGTGCAATCTAATCTCTTAGATGATTTGTCTATTCAAGACCAAAGGTCTGGTTTGCTGGCACTGAAATAAAGATCCGCCTGGCGACAGTATCGGCTGATCGTGGTCCGGCAGGTAGTTGCATTTGAAGAATGCTGGATCAACCCGATCGACATGTGGCTCGGAGAAGCATCCGATTCCGTGGGGGAGTAGGTGTGTCGACGGGTGCGCTGGCCCGGCACGATTATCGAGGCCTTGCGCCACCGAAACACACACAACCCTATTCTCGTGTCGCCGGGTCAGCCATCAGATGCATCACCAGAGCGATTTCTTCCCCCTCGTTCAGGGTGAACCTCAAATTGCATTGGTCGATATCGCTGCGAACCACCTCGGCCGCCAGGCCATCCCCCAGATCAATTCCTTCGATGTGCAATCGCACGTTGCCACCGACCAGATCAGGACATCCCGGCTGGATACCGGCACCGCCCAACGACAGGTCCATGACCTTGCATGCGAATTTGGCGTCCGAAGAGTGGACCGTGGCCTCGAGGCCAACGGCATAGCGGTGAAACAACCGCCGATTGCCGGCTTCGCTGAGGCGCTGCTCGGGGCTTGAGGAATCTCTGGCGGTGGAAAGCATTTCGTTGCTCACGGCTGAGTTATTCAGAAAATTCGTGCGGTGTCGATACGCCCCTCCAAGTTCTGCCAGAAACAAATTGCATAAAGGTTAAAGACAGATGCGTGGTCCGAACCTATGAGGTCGTTCAATTGGCAATCGCGCGGGAACCAGAGTAGGTTTCGCCCCATTGCAGTATGATCCGACCGCCCGCTCAACAGCTGAATTTCAGGCAATGGCAGGACATTCCAAGTTCAAGAACATCATGCATCGAAAGAATCGTCAGGACGCCGCACGGGCTCGCATCTTCACGAGGCTGGTTCGCGAAGTCCAGGTGGCGGCGAAGATGGGGCTTCCCGATCCGGCCCTGAATCCGCGCCTTCGCATGGCGATCCAGGCGGCCAAAGCGGAGAACGTTCCGAAGGACAATATCGAAAAAGCAATAAAAAAGGCTCAGGGCCTCGATGCCGAGGCCTATGAAGAAATCCGCTACGAGGGCTACGGTCCGGGCGGTGTTGCGATTATTGTCGAGGCGGTATCGGACAACAGAAATCGAACGGCAAGCGACGTCCGGGCCGCCTTCTCAAGAAACGGCGGAACGCTCGGCGAGACCAATAGTGTGAGCTTCCAGTTCGACCGGGTCGGTCAGATCAGGTTTGCAGCAGATGTGGCGACGGCCGACGAGATGCTGGAAGCGGCGATCGAGGCAGGTGCCGAGGACTGCGAAAGCAGCGATGAAGGGCATGAGATCCTTTGCAATGCCGACGAGTTGAACACGGTGAGTGACGCTCTGGAAGCCAGGTTCGGCCCCCCGGAACAAGCTGAATTGACCTGGCGGCCGCAGACATTGGTCCCGATCGAGGACGACAAGGCGCCGACACTTTTCAAACTCATCGAAGTGCTTGACGAAAGCGACGATGTGCAGCGCGTCATCGCCAACTTCGACGTTTCCGACGAGATCTTGGAGCAACTTGCGAGTTGATTCGCATTCTCGGCATTGACCCCGGCCTGACGGCTACCGGCTGGGGTGTCGTCGATGCAGAGGCAGGAACTCTGGAGTTTGTCGCGTGCGGCCGGGTCGTCAGCGACGCGGAAGGCAGTTTGGCGAGCCGGCTCGTCGAAATCTATGCCGGACTGGCAGAGCAGATCGAAACGTTTCGCCCGACGTCGGCCGCGATCGAAGAGACAGTCGTGAACAAAAACGCGGCTTCCTCCCTGAAACTCGGCCAGGCTCGCGGCGTAGCAGTATTGGCCGCCGCGCACGGCTTACTGCCGCTTGGCGAATACGCGTCCAAGACCGTGAAGCGGGCAGTTGCCGGAACCGGTGCTGCCACCAAGTCGCAAGTCGTGACCATGGTCCGGATTCTGCTGCCGCGCACCGGCAAGCTGGTTTCCGATGCCGCGGACGCGTTGGCCGTCGCCATCTGCCATGCCCATCACCTGGAGACCGCCGCGAGGATCAAATTGCACCCAAGTCTGGCTTGAACGGATGATCGCCTATCTTCGAGGCATGGTCCGCGATATCGGCGACAATGCGGTGGTTCTGGACGTCAACGGTGTGGGCTATCTGGTTCATTGTACGGGCCGAACATTGCATCAACTCCCCAGAGCGGGCGAAATGACCGAGCTTTATGTCCGCATGCAGGTTCGCGAAGACGACATATCGCTTTACGGCTTTGCCCTGCCCGCGGAGCGGGCCTGGTTCGTGCTGCTGCAAAGCATTCAGGGTGTCGGCGCGCGATTGGCGCTCGCTATCGTCTCGACGCTTCAAATCGAGGAACTCGAGATCGCCGTCGCTTCCGAGGATCGGAAGGCGCTGACACGTGTCTCCGGCGTGGGACCTCGATTGGCCACGAGAATTCTCACCGAACTCCAGAACCGAGAATCGAGCTTGCCCGCACGCGCGCTCAAGAGTGTCGCCCATGCCGGAGCGATCGAACATCCGTCCGCGCGCAACGATGCGGTGTCGGCCTTGATCAATCTGGGGTATGGCCGGAGCGAGGCCTTCATCGCCGTCGATCATGTTCTGGCCCGAACGGAGAACGACATTCCGGTCGATAAGCTGGTTCGCGAGGCGCTTCGGGAAATTAGCGGATGACCGATCAAGTTCTCGCGGCAGAGGCGCAAAAGACGGATCGGGATGAAGGGCTGCGGCCCCGCCGAATCGACGAATTCATCGGCCAGCAACAATTGCGCGCCAATCTTTCGGTCTTCATCAAGGCGGCCTCGGCGCGAGAGGAAGCGCTCGATCATGTCCTCCTCGCAGGTCCGCCGGGTCTCGGTAAGACGACGCTTGCGCAAATCATCGCGACGGAACTCGGTGTCAGCCTGCGCATGACATCGGGGCCGATCATCGCCAAGGCGGGCGATCTGGCGGCGATATTGACCAACCTGCAGCCGCGCGACGTCTTGTTCATCGACGAAATTCATCGCTTGTCTCCCGCCATCGAGGAAATCCTCTATCCGGCGATGGAGGATTTCAAGCTCGATCTCATCATCGGCGAGGGCCCCGCCGCTCGCTCGCTCCGCATCGACCTGCCGCCGTTCACGTTGGTCGGAGCCACCACCAGAACCGGCCTCTTGACGACACCCCTGCGCGATCGATTCGGGATCCTGCTGCGGCTCGATTTCTACAACCATGCGGAGTTGGAAGAGATCATTCATCGAGGGGCGCGACTGCTCGATCTCAAGGTCGTGCCCGAGGGGGCCAAGGAGATTGCCCGGCGATCCCGCGGGACGCCTCGAATAGCGACACGGCTGCTCCGACGCGTGCGCGACTTTGCCGATGTCGATAATTCGGGGGCGGTCACTGCACAGATTGCGGATGCTGTCCTGGTGCAGCTTTCGGTCGACAAATTGGGCCTGGACGCCTTGGATCGCCGTTTCCTGGACGCCATCGCCTCGAGTTACCGCGGGGGGCCGGTCGGAATCGAGACGCTTGCAGCGGCCTTGTCGGAGCAGCGCGACACGCTCGAGGAAACCGTCGAGCCATTTCTATTGCGGCAGGGACTTTTGCAGCGAACGCCTCGCGGACGCATGCTGACAAAGGGTGCGTGGGAGCATCTTGGTTTGAAGCCGATCACGCAGCCGGGCGGGCAGCCGACATTGTTCGAAGATCCACCGGACTGATGAATTCAGCGCATCGCTATCGCCTTCGGATCTACTATGAGGACACCGATGCAGGTGGCGTCGTCTATCACGCCAATTTCCTGAAATACGCCGAAAGGGCCCGAACCGAGTGGCTCAGGACTGCGGGACTGGACCACAAGGTTTTACGGGATCGTTTTGGCCTCCTGATCGTCGTTCATAAGATCACCGCGCAGTTTCAAAGGCCGGCCATGCTGGATGATGAACTTACCGTTCATTCTCAGTTGGAGCATGCGAGAGGGGCCAGGATGGTGCTCAAGCAGGTCGTGGCCCGGGGAGAGATGCCGATTGCCGAATTGTCGATAACCTTGGCTACGATCGATCTGGCGGGCCGGCCATTGCGCCTTCCAAGGGAGTTGGCAAGGGCGCTGGAATCCGTATCGCCCTAGTGCCCGGCGGAACCTCCGCATTCGCCCGGAGCAAACG
>JBGSYN010000209.1:0-3330 GCA_041750975.1 Geminicoccaceae bacterium
CGCCGATCTGACCGAAGCGTTGCTCGGCGAAATCCGGCACATGGATTTCCCCGCCAAGACCAACCTGACGGGTGCGGACCTCCGTAGCACCCGCCTTCCGGCATTCGATCGCCGCACCGTGCTGCATGACAAGCACACCCGCTGGCCGTAGCCATTACGCCGGCAATGGCTTGGCCTTCAGCCAGAGAAACAGCGGGAACCGGCGCCAGCGCTGCGAATGCCGCCAGCCGGCGCCGTCTTCGGGGACCGGCTCCCGCATCGAGATGACGGCGAGACCGGCTTTCTCGAAGGCGGCCATGTAATTCTCCAAAGGTTGCGACCATCCGGCGAAATTCATGGTCAAGCCATTGCTCTCCTCGGCCTCCTCGAAACGCTTGCGGCCGAAATAGCTGTCTCGATGCACCAGGGTAGCGTCGGGCTCGGAACCGGCAAAATGGCCGCGGTCCACGAAAGGATGGACGATCGAGACCATAAGCGTGCCCGATGGGCGGAGAACCCGCTCGATCTCCTCCAAGACGGCCGGGACATCCTCGACGTCCATCAGCACGTTACAGGCGACGACCAGATCGAAACTGCCGCCTTCAAAGGGCAGTTCGGTGGCGGGCGCCACAGCGTATCCGTCGGCTGACCGCACCTCCTTGGCCGCAGCGACCAGTTGGCCGACCGGATCGGTCGCCGTCACATGGTAACCGCATTCCTTGAGCAGGCGGGAGACGCGTCCTTCCCCGCAACCGACGTCGAGCGCAAGGCCCGTGCCGCGGCCGATGAAGCCCAGCAACGATTCGCGATAAGCCCAGAAAGCATCATGGCCGGGTGTTCGTGCCCAGGCGATCCATTCCTCGGCGATGCCCGACCAATGCTCGACGTCCCGACCCGATTTCTTCATTGCCTCGCATCCCGCGTTCCTGCCACCTTCCGCAGCGGCGCCCCGACGCTACGCCCACAGTCCGGACATTCTCGCAGACCCGCACGGTTACGGCACCTCGATATCGAAATGAAGCACGTCCTCACGGCGTCCGAGTTTCGTGTAGAGCGCTATGGCAGGATCGTCACCTCGATCGGCTTGCACGAAAACGACATAGGCGCCGCGTTGCGCAGCGATGCTCCTGAGCTCTTGAATGAGCGCCGTCGCAATACCCTGGCGGCGGTGCGCTGCCGAAACCGCAAGATCGTAGATGTAAATCTCGCTACGCTCCTGTTCGAATTTCCAGAGCTCATACGCCGCGAGGCCGCCGACAACCGCGCCATCCCTCAGTGCGGCGAGTGCGATGAATTGGTCGCTGCGGAGCAGGCACTCGAGATAGCCGGCATCCGGCGGCGATCCGGTATAGGTTTCAACTTCGTCGAAAGCCTCGCCGAAGACCTCCATCACAGACCGCACCAGCGGCAGGTCATCGCTCGCAAGCACGCGAATAGAAAACGGAGCGAGCGAGGGCATGCCCATTACCCAGATCTGGACCACGGTGCGCAAAAATAACAATGGCGATGAAAAGTGTTATGGAGAAGCCGAAAATCTCCCATTCATCGAAGCCCGCGTCCACTAATTCATACAGCTATCCGGGGTATTGAAACGACATAGGCCTGGAAGTTCGCGCTAGGCTGAAGCGGTTGATAATCTCAAGGGTCGTGTCGATCACATTGCCCGGAAATGAGAGCCAGTCGAGGTGAGCGATAAGGAGCTTGCCATCCCGCCGCAATAGCCGACGGCATTCCGCAGCCGTCTCGAGCCGGTTGACCCAATGCCAGCAAGTCGCTGCCGACACCACATCGTAAGCACCCGCTTCCAGTCCCGTGGCTTCGGCACGACCCGGATAATACTCGATCGATACGCCCGCAGCCTCATCCGCGCTTCTCGCCTCGGCAAGCAATGCCGGCGACGGATCGAGGCTGGTTACCTGGCAGCCGCGCAATGCGAGAGCGCGCGCCAGGAGGCCGGTTCCCGTTCCGATGTCCAGAACCCTTTGTCCTGCAACGCCCAGAGAATGTGTGTCCAGCCGTTGGAAGAATTCGGGCGGGAACCCTTGCCTCCATTGTCCGTAATCATCGGCGGCACTACCGAAATCCACGGCCGAAAACCGCCCCATGAGGCCCTCCCCACAGTCATCTCTTTGCTCTATCTTCGGCACCATTTGGATACCCGCCGCAAATTAAGGACCTATAGGGTCTCCTGTCGAGAGCCGCTCCCGGCGGATTTGTGGTCGAAGCCCCACTATTTCTGCGGATGCGACACCGTCACAACTAGGAACTTGGCCGATGATCAGGTGTTTTGCGACGCGAAAAGCGGGAGTATCGCGTGCTCGAACTACTGACGGATCCTGCGGCGTGGGCGTCGTTGCTGACCTTGACGGCGCTCGAGATCGTCCTCGGCATCGACAACGTCATCTTTCTTTCGATCGTCTCGAGCCGGCTGCCCGAGGCGCAGCAGGCGCGGGCCCGGTTCATCGGCCTGATGCTGGCGGCGGCGATGCGGGTCGTGCTGTTGTTGGGCATTTCCTGGATCATCGGTTTGACGCAGCCGATTCTGGCGCTGGCCGGCTTCGATTTCTCCTGGCGCGATCTGGTGCTGATCGCCGGCGGCGCCTTCCTGCTCTATAAGGGCACCGCGGAAATTCATCACACGATGGAGGGCGAGCATCAGGCCGAAGGCGGCGGCACGGCTTCCTTCGCCAGCGTGATCGCGCAGATCGTCGTGCTCGATCTGGTGTTTTCGCTCGACAGCGTTATCACGGCGGTGGGTATGGCGGATCATGTCGAGATCATGATCGCTGCGGTGTTAATCGCGATTTTGATCATGCTCATCGCCTCCGGACCCGTCAGCGGCTTCATCCAGCGCCATCCGACCGTCAAGATGCTGGCCCTGAGCTTCCTGTTGCTGGTGGGCGTGGCGCTGGTCGCGGACGGCCTGCAATTCCATATTCCGCGCGGCTATCTCTACTTCGCCATCGCCTTCTCGATCGGCGTCGAATCCCTCAATCTGATCACCGCTCGGGCCCGGAAGAGGCGGCGCGACGCGCGCCAGACGACGAAGGCGACGGAGGCGACACACTGAGCATACCGCCGGCGCCACAATAAAGGACGATCGCCACTGAGGTCGCGAGATTGAGGCTGGAGACGCCGGCACGCATCGGGATCGAGACCGAGCGCGCCGCCCGGGCGCGAAGGGTGTCGCTCAGCCCGCCGCGCTCCGTGCCGAAGGCGAGCGTGACCTCCCCCCACGGCGGCATGGTCGATCCCATCGGCGCTCCTGCGGGATCGATGGCGACAAGGGGGCGCTTGGGCAGGTCGGGCCACTCGATCCGACGGACCGGGAGCGCGAAATGCAGTCCGGCC
>JBGSYN010000210.1:0-3366 GCA_041750975.1 Geminicoccaceae bacterium
GGCCCCAAGACACCGGAAGGCAAAGCCAGATCGGCGATGAACGCCCTGAAGCACGGGCTTCGGGCGGAGAAGTTTCGGTTGCTGCCGGAAGAGACGGTCGAGGAGTTCGAGGCGTTTGCGGCGGAGATTAGGAACGATTTAAAGCCCAAGAGCGCCATGGAGCGGCAGTTCGTGGAGGCCATTGTCATTTGCTTCTGGCGGGAGGTGCGGGCGGATCGGATGGAGGCGGATGTGATGTCGGACATGCCGCCGACGACCCCGGATCGGGTGCATGGCAGCAATCTGGTGAACAAGCCCGAGAATCGGGCGTCGCTTGCGACCATGCTACGGTATCGCGGTCAGGTATCGATGGACCTCAAGCGTGCGCTTGCCAACCTTGCGGCTTATCGGAACGCACATGGTTCGGCGCCCGTTGAAGATTGCACGAACGATTTAGTACCCGCGCCCCAACCTGCGAACGCAAATTACACGAACGATTTGCCGACTGTCGAAAAAGAGACCCCACTGGCCTCACCCACACCCGAACCACCATCCCGCGGAGAGGGCGAGAGGGGCGCGCCGCCCCTTTCGCAAACCCTTCCCACGCCAGAATGCACGAACGAATTATCGCCTGCACCTGAGCCCACGCCGCAGCGGCCGGTCGTGCATCGCAAGGAGAAGGTGCCGTTGCATCACACAAGGTGGTTGTAGGCACCCTCTCGACCTCAAGCTGCCTTTCGTGCCAATGTCGTCTCGACCCGACGGAGCTTTGCTGCCGGCTCGGGCGTGATCGGGGTTTCAGGCATGGCGTCGCCGGACCAGGGGCGGCTGGCCAGAAGGGAGTCGACGCATGGCGCACGATGCGGAAATCATCGAGCGGGCGGCTTTGATCGACCTGTTCGATTCACTGACGCCGGAACTTGCGGCACAACTCGGGGTGACGCGGCATGAGATCGCCGATGCCTGGGTGGGTGTGGCGTCGGCCCTGCCCTCTACTGCCGTCGTGATCAATCGGGCGATCGGGCTGGGCCTGCGGCAGCCGGCGATCGAACAAACCGTAAAGTCGATCATCGCGGCCTACGAGGGGGCGGGGTGCGAGCGCTATTTCGTGCATGTTCATCCCGACGTCGATTCGGCGAGGCTCAATGGCTGGTTCGAGAAGGCCGGGCTCGAATGGGCCCGAGGCTGGGTCAAGTTCGAGCGGGGCCGCGATCCCGTGCCCGAGGCGTCGACCGCTCTGGAATTGCGCCCGGCGGTGGCCGCGGACGGCCCCGCCATCGGGCGGATCATCGCCGATGCCTTCGATCTCGGCGACGCGGCAGCACCCTGGATAGCTCTGATGATCGGGCGGCCCGGCTGGCACGTCTATGTCAGCGTCGAGGGCGGTGTCATTGCCGGCACCGGATCGATGCTGATCAGGGATCGCCAAGCCTGGCTCGACTGGGGGGCGACGGCCCCGGATTTTCGCAGGCGCGGCAGCCAGTCGGGCTTGATGGCGCGGCGTCTCCAGGACGCGCTGGATCTGGGCTGCGAGACGATGTTCACAACCACGGGCGAGGAGATCGCAGGCGACCCGCAGCACGCCTACAAGAACATCATCAAATCGGGCTTCCGGCCGTTATACACGCGCTTGAACTACGCACCGGCCAAATAGATGACCGATTGCGGCCGAATGGTGGCGTTTGACGGCCTGTGATGATCGCGTGCGCGCGTGATGGTAACACGCACGACGTGCGTCAAGAGGAGGGGCCGTGCGGTGGGGTTGACACAGCCTTGCATGAATCTCTGGCCCATGGGGTGGACATTCGGCGGGCAATACCGCATATACCGCTCTCGTTTCTAGGAAGCCTATGCACTGCGGCGCGCGCGGCGGCGGCATTCCGATCCATTTAACCCTCACCGGTTGGTAGGTCGGCATGATCCAGTCATTCGCCAGCGCGCGAGCGTTGGTCACGGCTATTGCACCCACATTACCCGTTCTCGGACTTCGCCCGCATCGGGCGCGCCAGCGCGCCAGCGCGATAAGGTCGAGCTTTGCCGGCGACGTGCTCTATGCCGTCAAGTGCAACGATCACCCGATCGTGTTGCGAGCGCTCTATGAGGGCGGCATCACCCAGTTCGACGTGGCCTCGCTCGACGAGCTCGAGCGGGTGCGGGCAACCGTGCCCGGCAGCGTTTGCCACTACATGAACCCCGTCAAGAGCGCGGAATCGATTCGCAGCGCCTACGAGCATTACGGCGTGCGGCGGTTTGCGTTCGATCACCGCGACGAGCTCGCCAAGATCGTCCAGATGACGAGGGGCGCGCCGGATCTCGAGCTGATGCTGCGCATTGCCGTACCGGGCGACGCAGCCCTGCTGTCGCTGTCCGGCAAGTTCGGCGCCCTGCCCGAAGAGGCGCCCGCGCTGTTGCGGGCGGCGCGCATGGTGGCGGGCGAGGTCGGCATCACCTTTCATGTCGGCTCGCAATGCACCTCGCCCCGGGCCTATGCCGAGGCCGTCCGGATTGCCGCTGCGATCGTCGCCGAGGCCGGTCCGATCGATCATCTCGACGTCGGCGGCGGTTTTCCCGCACTCTATGTCGGCGACGAGCCCGAATTCGAGACCTATGCCGAGGCCATCGAGCAGGCGGTCCGGGAGTCCGGGCTCGATTGCGCCGTGCAGTGCGAGCCGGGCCGCGCCCTGGTGGCCGACTGCGCCTCGGCCGTCGTCAGGGTCGAACTGCGCAAGCGCGGCCAGCTTTTCATCAACGACGGCGTCTACAACAATCTGGCCGAGCTCAAATGGCTCGGGCCGTGCTTTCCGATGCGTCTGATCCGGCCGAGCCGCACCGGGCGCATCGGCTTCGATCTGTTCGGCCCGACCTGCGACAGCATCGACAGCATGCCCGGACCGCACTGGCTGCCGGCCGACGTGGCGGCGCACGACCATATCGAGGTCGGACTGCTCGGCGCCTACAGCTCGGTGTTCCGGACCAACTTCAACGGCCTGGGCAGCGAGCACTGCGTCATCTTCAGCGATCAGGGGCCGCTGACCGTGCCCTCGAAAGAGACCCTGGTGGAATTCGAAAGTCCGCTCGCCGCCTGATCCTCGCAGGGCAGCCCGCCACGTTCCGGCGGGCCCGTCTGCCCGGAGAGGCCCAGGGACACCCAGACAAGCATTGGGGTGTGCGCCCAGGGCGTCTATATGATCAGGGGACGATGTTAGAGGACGGAGAGCGCCATGTTCGTGGCCGCAGGCCTGGCAGCAGGTCTGGCATTTGCCATCATCATGCCGAGCCCACCCGCGCCGCCGGTCGGGAACCGGGCGACGGAAGCACCGCGCGCGCCGGCGCCGGCTCAACCTCAGGCACCGGCCCAAGAGCCACTCGTGTCGGTACCGCCGGCAC
>JBGSYN010000211.1:0-50743 GCA_041750975.1 Geminicoccaceae bacterium
AGGCGCCGAACCGTGCACCTTTCGATAGTCCGCGAGATTGGCAAGCGCCCGCTTGAGATCCATCGACACCTGACCGCGATAGCGCAGCATGGTCGCCAGCGACGCTCGATTCTCGGGCTTGTTGACGAGATTGCTGCCATGCACCCGGTCCGGGCTCGTCGGCGGCATGTCGGACATCACATCCGCCTCCATCCGATCCGCCCGCATCTCGCGCCAGAAGGCGATGACGATGGCCTCGACGAACTGCCGTTCCATCGCACACCTGGGCTTTAAGTCCTTCCTGATCTCCGCCGCGAACGCCACGAACTCCTCGACCGTCTCCTCCGGCAACAGCCGGAACTTCTCCGCCCGAAACCCATGCTTCAGCGCGTTCATCGAAGACCGCGCTTTGCCCTCGGGCGTGTTGGGGCCTCGTTTCCCGGGTGCGGGTTCGGCAATCTGATCACTATTCACGTCAACGAACTCCAAAAATCGCAACTCCGTCGATGATAGCACAATCAGTCGAGAAATACTAGGACTATTATCCGATATTATCGAGGCAGCGAAGGCCAGCTCTCTTGCCGCCAGGGGGAATGATGTAGCGGCAATCGACAATTTCGGACGACATTCACCGATGTCCGCTCGCCCGCAAGATTATCGCGTTCCACGGTGTAGAGGTCAGAGTGCGAATGCTGCCGGGGTCATTTCCACTGCTCGCAGCACTGACCGAGCCGGCTGGCATGCAAGAATTCTCGCGGACCTATTTTTCTGCACCTGCCACACGTGGTTCGCTAGTTGTTGCAAGCGGGGCCTGGGTGGAGAGCAAATCCGGACAGAGTACGCGGTGCAACGCTGCGGTGACACGCTGCTGAAGATCAGACGGAGGTGAGGTTCACGCGAAAATATTAGATTCAATCGCTCCCACAATGCGTTCTTCGCCAAGCCAATCATTCATGGATATCTTGAACCATCCGGCCTCTCAAGTTCCAGAATGAGAGCTCCTGCACCGTTTTGGAGTTCATTACGCGTCCCATCAACATCCACAAAACATGATAGCAATAAAATAAGGGGATCGGTAGACGCAGTGGCGAATAGTTCTTTGCATCAAGGGTCAACAAGCCATTGGCGAGCAGTGTTTACCCTTTCTTAGTAATAGCGTGCGAGTTTGCCGTGGTCACTTGGTGCTCAAGGCTTCTGTGCGCGCCGGCGCATCAGCAGGAACTTCGATGACCAGGAGATTCGCTCTTTCGACATTCGAATTGACGTGACCGCAGGAGCGCGAGGATGGCGTCCATCCTCGCTTTTTCCTGCCTTTACTTCCCGGCCAGGAGGCGGGAGCCTGCGCGTTTTTTGGCGTCGGCGGCGCGGCGTTTGTCTTCGCGGGAGCGGGAGGGTTTCCAAGGGGAGAGGGCGCTGTTGCCGCTTTTGCCGTTGGAGCGTTGGGCGCTGGTTCGGCCGGAGGGGGTGGGGAGGCCGAGTTCGCCGTCTTCGAGACGTCTTATTTCGTCGCGGATGCGGGCGGCGTCCTCGAATTCGAGGTTGGATGCGGCTTCCTTCATCTTGCTTTCGAGCTCGCCGATATAGGCCTGGAGGTCCATGCCGGTGAGGGTTGGCGGGGCATCCTCGCCGAGATCGACGGTGACATAGTCACGCTCGGCGATGTTCTTGATGATGTCGCCGATGTTTTTCCTGATGGATTGCGGGGTGATGCCGTGCTGCTCGTTATAGGCGAGCTGCTTGTTGCGGCGGCGGTCGGTTTCCTCGAGGGCGGCTTTGATCGAGCCCGTGATCTTGTCGGCATAGAGGATGACACGGCCGTCGATATTACGGGCGGCGCGGCCGATGGTCTGGACCAGCGAGGTTTCGGAGCGGAGATAGCCTTCCTTGTCGGCATCGAGAATGGCGACCAGGCCGCATTCCGGGATGTCGAGGCCTTCGCGCAGGAGGTTGATACCGACCAGGACATCGAAGGTGCCGAGGCGGAGATCGCGGATGATCTCGATGCGCTCGAGGGTATCGATATCGGAATGCAGGTAGCGGACCTTGATCCCCTGCTCATGCATATATTCCGACAGGTCTTCGGCCATGCGTTTGGTCAGGGTCGTGACCAGGACCCTGAGGCCCTTGTCGCGGCATTGGCGGCATTCGTCGAGCAGATCGTCGACCTGATGCTCGACCGGGCGGACCAGGACGATCGGATCGACGAGGCCGGTCGGGCGGATCACCTGTTCCGTGAAGATGCCGCTCGTCTGCTCGAGTTCCCAGGGGCCCGGGGTCGCCGAAACGTAGATCGTCTCGGGCCTGAAGCTGTTCCATTCCTCGAATTTGAGCGGACGGTTGTCGCGGCAGGAGGGGAGGCGGAAACCGTGCTCGGCAAGCGTGTTCTTGCGCTGGAAGTCGCCTTTATACATGCCGCCGAGCTGGGGGATGGTGACATGGCTTTCGTCGACGAAGACCAGGGCATGGTCCGGAATATATTCAAACAGGGTGGGCGGCGGCTCGCCCGGATTGCGGCCGGTAAGGAAGCGGGAATAGTTCTCGATGCCGGGGCAGGAGCCAGTCGTCACCATCATTTCGAGATCGGCGGTGGTGCGCTGTTCCAGCCGTTCGGCTTCGAGCAACTGGCCCTTGGCGCGGAATTCCTCGAGCGTTTCCTTGAGTTCGACCTTGATGTTGCCGATGGCCTTTTGCAGGGTTGGCCTCGGGGTGACGTAGTGGCTGTTGGGGTAGAGCCGGATCTGATCGGCCTTGCCGGTTTTCTCGCCGGTCAGGGGATCGAATTCGGCGATCGATTCGATCTCGTTGCCGAACAGCGACAAGCGAAAGGCCTTGTCCTCGAGATGGGCCGGGAAGATTTCGATATTGTCGCCGCGGGCGCGGAAAGCACCTCGGGAGAAGTCGAGATCGTTCCGGCGGTACTGCATTTCGACGAGTGCCCGCAGGAGCTGGCTGCGTTCGACATGCTGGCCCGCGCGCAGCGTGAGGGTCATGCGGGCATAGAGTTCGGGCGAGCCGATGCCGTAGATGCAGGAGACCGAGGCGACGATGATGACATCGTCACGCTCGAAGAGCGCGCGTGTCGCCGAATGGCGCATGCGGTCGATCTGCTCGTTGATGCTCGCGGTTTTCTCGATGTAGGTGTCGCTGCGCGGGACGTAGGCCTCGGGTTGATAGTAATCGTAATAGGAGACGAAGTATTCGACCGAGTTGTTCGGGAAGAACGACTTCATTTCGCCATAGAGCTGGGCTGCCAGGATCTTGTTGGGGGCGAGGATGATCGACGGGCGCTGCAGCTGCTGGATGATATGCGCCATGGTGAAGGTCTTGCCGGAGCCGGTAACGCCGAGGAGCACCTGATCGCTCAGGCCCTCGTGCAGGCCGCCGACAAGTTCGGCGATGGCGGTCGGCTGATCGCCCGCGGGCGCGTAGTCCGAGACGATCTCGAAGGGCTGACCGCCTTCGGGCCGTTCGATCAGCCCGTCCTTGGTCTCGACGATTTCCTTCAAAAGATCGAGGCTGGTGCGGGTTTCGTCGGTCTGCATGGGCGGTTCCGGTCGCAATATGATGGATTGGCGCGGTGGCCGGCAGGCGGTGCGCCTAAAGCTCTAGTCTATAGTAGTGCCTGGCATTGTCGTGGAACAGGCGGCGGCGGTCGGATTCGTCGAATTCGGCGGTGATGGCCATGAAACCGTCGAAGATTTCCTTGAAGGTGGCGCAGAGGCCGTCGACCGGGAAGTTGCTTGCGAACATGCAGCGATCTGCGCCGAAGAGCTCGATCGTCTCCAGGACGATGCGGCGATTGGCATCGGCGGTCCAGGGTTGGCCGGGCACGCCGAGACCCGAGATCTTGACGGCGATGTTAGGACAGAGTGCGATCGTCGCCATGGCCTGACGCCATCCTTTGAGGCCGTCCTCCCCGCCGTCCAGGGGGCTGCGGTCCGAGGGCAGGCCAGTGTGGTTCAAGATAATCTGCGTTGTTGGATAAGCTTCGGCAAGCTCCGCCGCCTCGCGCAACTGCCACCACGGTGTCTGGAGATCGAAGGCGAGGCCCAGTTCCTCAAGCATGGCAAAGCCGCGCCGCCAGTGTGGATCGCTCATCGAGCCCGGAACGTCCGGTTCGACCAGATCCGGCGACGGTGCCGCCTTCGGCTTGTGGCGGATGCTTCTGACGAGCGGCATGGATGCTTGGGCCTGCAGCACCGCCTCGACATCGTCGCGGTCGAGCCAGGCCTGGGCGACCATGGCACTCGGCAAGCCGCATTGCGCCGCGATCTCGTGCACCCATCGGGTTTCGCCCAAGGGGTCGCGCGGGTCCCACTCGGCTTCGACATAGACGCTACCGGCGATCTCGAAGCTTTCGGTATCGCGGTCGTAGTCGGCCTTCAGATAGGTGCGCTTGAGGGCCGAGTAGTCGCCAAAGCGGAACGGGATCGGCGGCTCGTCACGCAGCCAGGGGTGGTAGTTGCGCTCGATGTTCCAGAAATGATGATGGGCATCGATGATGGGGAAGGACTCGGGTTGCGGGGAGGGGTCTGACATCACTCGATCCTGCGGGCATGAACCGGTCTTGCGGGCTCCGGGAGCCGCAGGGATCACACACTGCGGGCCTTGGCAAGCGGCGCGGCGCCGGCCGGCCGGGGAGCGGGGTCAGCCGCCTTCGCGCACCACCAGGACCGGGCAGGGGGCATGGCGGACGATGCTTTCGGCGTCGTTGCCGAGAAGAATCCGGGCGAGGGCGCCGACGCCGCGATTGCCAATGACGATGAGCTTGCTGTCCAGTTCCTCGCTGAGGCGGATGACCTCGCTTTCGATCCGCCCCATCCGCACATAGGATTGGGTGACCTTGCCGCCGGCCTGCTCGATTTCCCTGACCTCGTCGTTCAGCCGTTTCTGCGCGTCGCCTTTCAGGCGCTGGAATTGCGGCGGCGACATGGTGTCGGGATGGACCCAGGGCGAGAGCAGGCCGACATGGACGACATGGAGTTCGGAACCGGTCAGCTTGACCAGTTCGATGGCGTGTCTGGCGGCGAGTTTGGCCTCGGTGGAGCCGTCGACGGCCAGCACGATCTTGGTCGGATAGGTGCTCATCTCACTGTCCCTCAGCGGCCCCGGCGGCCGGCATTGCTGACGATGTTCTGCAATTCCCGTGCGGCCCGGGCGACTGCTTCGCTGCCGTCGAGCTCGCCCGTGAGGACGCGATTGAACATGACCGCGAGCCTGGGCGACAGCAGGGAGTAGATCGGCGAGCTCGGACGGGAGCGGGCGGCGCGCACGGCGGCCTCGCCGAGCCCGATGACGGGGATCTCCTCGCGCAAGGCCTGGTCCTCATAGAGTTCCAGCCGTGCCGGCAGGAAGCCGCCGCTTCGGGCGAATTCCGCCTGTCGCGCGGTTTCGGTGCCGAACTTGATGAACTCCCAGGCGGCGTCCTTTTGCTGCGAATCGGCATTGACCGCGAAATTCCAGCCGCCGAGGCAGCTGTAGGACCGCCCGCCCGCCTCCATGGTCGGTATCTTCGCCACTCCGACCTGGTCTTGCGTGACACTGCCGAATTCGCCGGTGCCCAAAAGGCCGTAGGCAAAGGGCCAGTTGCGCATGAAGACGGCATCGCCGCCGGCGAACACGCGGAGTGCGTCGCGCTCGAGAAATGTCGTGACCGCTTCGGGCGCGATGCCGCTCGTGATCAGTTCGCGTGCCTTGTCGAGGCCGCGTGCCGAATCCCTGGAATTGATGACGATGACGTTGGGATCGATGGCGGCCATGCCGAACGCGCCAACGACCTCGGTCTGCAGGGTCCAGGCGCGGCCGCCGGCGGACCAGATGAATTCGAGCGCGTTGGTAACCCCGCCCTCATATTGCGCACCCTGGAAGACGAAGCCATTGGCGATGCCTTCGGCCTCCATGATCGAGCGCGCGGTCGAAGCCAGATCGTCCCAGGTCTCAGGGGGTGTCGCCCCTGCCGTCTCGAGGAGGTCTTTGCGGTAGTAGAGCATGCCGGCGTCGGTATACCATGGCACGCCCCAGAGGCGGCTGCGGTAATAGGTCGAATTGAGGGCTGCCGTTACGAACTGTTCGGGATTGAGCTCATTATAAATCCGGCTCGACAGATCCTCGATCCAGCCGCGCGCCGCGAATTCCGCGGTCCAGATGACGTCCGATGCGAAGAGGTCGATATCGGCGGCATTGGCGAGGAAATCGGATTCGAGGTTGCGGAAGAAGGCATCGGTGCTGGCCGGGGCGACCACCCAATTGACCTTGATCCGCCCTTCATTAGAGGCGTTGAAGGCGTCGATCATAGCCTGCACCGAGCCCGTCTCGTCCGGCCCATAGGCGAAGTTGAGTGTGACGCCCTCGCCGTCGGACTGGGCCAGGCCCTGCCGCATCGAGAGCGGCGCTGCGGCCAGACCCAGTCCGGCTGATCCCAGAACGGTGCGGCGTGACAATTTCCTGATCATTGCGGATGTCTCCCCGGGTCGCGTGGTCACCAATAGGCACCGACGATGACCGCCGTCGTCATCAGCAGCAACACCGATAGATAGCGGTAGTTCTGGTACCAGGGTGTGCCGGCGAGGTCTCGGCTCTCCTCGGTCCAGAGCTTGGGCGTCCAGACGAGCTGGGCGACGCGCTCCTGGTCGGGTACCTGACCCATGAGGCTGATGACGATCAAGAGGACGATGCTGGTCGCGAACGAAATCCCGGCGGCATAGAGGAAGTGAAGCGAGACCATCCCCATCACCTCGATGCCGATGAAGGCGACGACACCTCCCGCAATGCCCAGAATGAGTGTCGCGAACGCTGCCGTCGCGGTCGCCCGTGACCAGAAGATTCCGACGATGAACACGGCGACCACCGGCGGGGTCACATAGGACAGGACCGCCTGCAGGTACTGCCAGAGCGACGGGAAGTTCTGGATCTGCGGCGACCACAGCACGGCGACGACCGTCACCAGCACCGTCGTCAGCCGGCCGACCATGACGAGGGACCGGTCCGAGGTCTTGGGCCGCATCGGCCGAACGAAATCCATCGTCACCATGGTCGAGGCGGAATTCAGAATCGAATCCACGGTCGAAGTGATGGCGGCGACTAGGGCCGCGAGAATGATCCCTCTAACGCCAACCGGCAAAAGATCGAACGCCAATGTCGGGAAGGCGAGATCCGGGCTCGGCAGGTCGGGATAGAGTACGGTCGCCATGACGCCCGGCAGGATCATGATGAAGAGGATCGGCAGCTTCAGGAAGCCGGCGAAGATCGCACCCCAGCGGCCGTGATTGAGGTTCTTCGCACCCAGTGTCCGCTGCACGATAAGCTGGTTGGAGCACCAGAAATAGGTGCCGATGATCAAGACGCCCGTCAACAGGCCCGGCCAGGGCAGCGCCTCGCTGTCGAGCGGCTGGATGATGTTCAGGGCCCCCTCGGGCGCGGCTGCCCGCACGGCGTCCCACGAAGGGATGGCGGCCCAGGCAGCGAAGAAGATAATGGCACCGCCCACGATCAGGACCACGGCCTGGATCGTGTCCGAGATGACGACCGCACCCAGGCCACCCGTTACGGAGAGCACGGCCGCGAGCAGCGCCAGGATGAGCACGCCCCACCATAGCGGCCATTCCGGGAACAAGGTCTGGACAACGAGCCCGCCGGCATAGAGTGCGCCCGCGCAATCGACGAACATGTTCAAAAACAGCAGGAGTGTTGCCAGTGTATATCGCGAGCGCCGATCGAACCGGTTCTCAAGGAATTCCGGCATGGTGAATACGGCACTGCGCAGATAGAAAGGCAGAATGAAGAAGATGAAGATGACGAGGATGACGGCGGCCATCCATTCATAGGAGAAGACGGAAATGCCCGAATTATACCCGGCACCGGCAAGCCCGACAAAGGATGCGCCGGACATGTTGGTGGCGAACAGTGAAAAGCCGATCAGGGGCCAAGTGAAATTGCGGCCACCCAAGAAGAAGCCGCTGGTATCGCCGCTTTGTCCGCGGACCAACCACAATGCGAGCACACGAGAGGCGATGAGGTAGAAGATCAGGATCCCGAGATCGACTGCCGTGACCTCGAACTGTGTCGGCATTCGCCTAACTCCCTGAACTATATGTTATTAGTGATTCGCCAATTCAACGCAATTTCCGTCACTTTAAGGAAGCAACGTTCTTTGCCTTGTCGCTAGTTTGAGGTTATGTTTCATGTACTCAGACAGTACAAACTAGGGATAATACTGGCTACGGATTACACGAAGACTTATCGACGTCCGCCATAATCCACCAATTGCGGGTAATGCGTGACCCAGAGACTTCCACCTGATCCATGCCGACCTACATAACTCTACGCAACCTTGGAAGATTTTTGACTCAAGTCAAGCACAAAATCCAAAGTTTGTTGGGAGGTTCCATCACATTTTTTATGTAATTTTCCGCGCACTCGGACGTCAATGTCGCGCCGAGACGATGGCGAACGCGTCGCAGCGCCGGCGATTGTCATTGCGCTTAAGAGGCATTCCAAGCGAGCGGCTACGGGCTCGGCGGCTATAGTCTCGGGAATTCATTTGACCATAACTTCGGCATTTCGTGCCCGCGCTGTCTTGATGCAGGTCGCTGCGCAAATCCTTACGACAATCGCGGGCTACGTGGTGGCGGTGGTCCTGGCGCGCCAACTCGGGCCTGGAATCTTCGGCGCCTATGCCATTGTCTATTCCGTTTTGCTGACAGCTGAAATCGTCGGCCGGCTCGGTGTGCCGCAAGCGCTGACCAAGCTGGTGGCCGAGAAGTTCGAAGGCCGGGCCTCGATGGAGGCCACCGGCGCTTTGATCGGTGCCATCATCTATCTTGGCATCTTCCTGGTCTTCAGGCTGGCGGCGCCGTGGCTCGCGGGTTCACTGGGTATGCCGGATCAGGTCGGGTACTTCCTGCTCGCCTCATGGGACATCCCGCTTTACGGCATGTTCTTCGTCGTCAATGCCATTTTGAATGGACGGCAGGATTATCATCTGGCGGCCATGACGGTCGCCTTCTATGCGCTGAGCCGGATGGGGGCGATTGCCGTCTTGGTGGTGATCGGCACGACCATCGAGGGGGCCCTGATCGCCAATGTTGCGGCCTCGGCGATAGGACTCACGGTTGCCATGATCGCGGTTCGGTGGATCCGGGCGCGGCCTTCAGGTGCGGCAGCCAAAGCCGTTTGGACATTGGCTGTACCTCTTTCCGTAAGAGGCGTGAGCAATCAGGTCTTGGCCGGGATCGGGCTCTGGGCCCTTGGCGCAGCAGGCGTGGCGATTTCCGGCGATGCCAAAGGCCTTTATGCGGCGGCCAACAGCATCGCCCGCCTGCCCGTCATTCTAGCACTGGGCGTTTCCAGCATCATCGTCGCGAGCATTGCCTCAGCTTTGGGGCGGGGCGACCGTGCGGCGGCCCTGGCGATCCTCTCGGGGGTCACGCGCGCTCTTTTCATCGTGCTCGTGCCCACGACAATGATTTTGATGATCGAGGGCGACAATGTCATGCGGCTGCTCTTCAGCGAGCCTTACGCGGCGGGCGGCGCAATTCTGGCGATACTCGTCGTCGGACAGGGCATGGCCTTCACGTTCATGAATGTCCTCAATGGCGCTGTGATTGCGGCGTCGAGGCCGGGCAAGGTGGTGATAACCGGTCTTTATGGCGTCGTTGCAGCCGCTCTAGGGGTCACGGCATTAGTGCCGGCTTATGGGGCGATAGGTGCGGCGCTCGGCACGGCATTCGGGAGCATCGTTGCGGCCATCGCCGCGGGAGTTTTTGCCTGGAGGTTTATCGGCAACTGGCTGCAACCAAGCAATCTATTGACGCTCTGTCTGGCAAGCCTGCCGATTGCTCTTGCCGCCTTCATGATCGACACGCGTGACCTCGGTTTCGTGATCGAGATCGCGGCACTGGGTCTCGCCCAGCTGGCTCTGTTCGCGACCCTCGGAATCATCACGATGAGCGATGCCCGATTACTGTTAGGCAAGACACCCGAGGCGGCGGCAACGCGGCCACCGGAAAGCTAAATACGCACACTCTCGGAATCTAGGCAAAGACACGTTGTTGCGCCATGCGACCGACCAGGGTGCGGGAAAGATCCACCGTGGTCGGTCGTTGGTTGCCGGCGGCTTCGATCGCAAAATCGCCGATGATCCAACCATATTGACGATGATCGCCGCTTCGCCCGGAGGTGACGCGTCGGCCGCGCGGCCACCGCAACTCGCGGCCATTGGCCAGCTTCACACCGATACTGTCGATCATCGGCCGATCGCGCCATTCCACCATGACATCCGGGAGATTAAGCCTGAATGGCATGGAGGCCGGAATGAGGTGATCGGTGATATGGATATCGCTTACCAGCAATTCGTCGGTTTCCAGATCCCGCAATTCCCTGAGATCGGCGGCGAGCTCCTCGGCTAATTCAAGCGCTTGATCCATCGGCACGATACCTTGCGGCTCACGGCCGGCGATATTCAAGCGGACGATGCCAACGACCTCGCCGGGCAGGGAAAAATAGCGCGTTTTCGACCAGTTGTGCATGTTCGATGCCCAGGCCCGCGAGACCATACCATTGATCCGGCCCGGCAGTTTGCGCGACAATCGGAGTGCCAGGGGTGAGCGTCGAAATCTGTGCAGACCGTCGCGAACCGAGAAACTTGGCTGCTGTGACGCCTGGGGCACAATCATCGCTCTTAGAATGTCCGGGAAAGCGTCGTTCCAACCAGGATTGGCCCGCATCCCATGGGCCGCGAAAGCCATCACCGAGTAATCGGGCGCCGCGCTGGCAATGCGGCCCACGGCCTCGTCACAGGCGAGGTAAATATCGTCCATCGCGGCTTCGAGTGCGCGCACTTCCGCCGGCTCCAGCCCATCGCGGTCGATCTGGGAAAGATTCCACAAATAGTGGCCCGCACGGTGAGCCCCGCCAATGACGACGATGCCCAAATCGAACCGGTCGTTCCTCAATAGCCATTCGGTGATTTCCGTGATCTGACGGATCGAATCAAGTGTCTGCTGGCGTATCGCCAGAAGATCGAATGCGCGCTGAGGCCCGTAGTTTTCCTTCAGCAGTTTGGGAGCGCCGAAGCGGGTGTAGAGATCACCCAGGAGTTGTTCCGGGTTCGAGCGTAAGGACGCTTCGTCATGGGTTTGCCAGCCGTTGAGATAGACCCCGTTGAACCCTTCGCCCGGATCGGGTGCACGGGGAACGTCGATCAGAGCGAGCCGCATACCGGCCCTTTGCAAGGGCTGCCAGAATGCCTTGTCGTGGAGAAAGTCGTCCGAAGCCTGTTTGAACTGTCCGGTTTCGGGGTCCCACACCTTGCGGAAATACCAGCCGTGCTCGGCGGTGTGCATTGCATTGACGAAGCTCACCCAAGCCATCGCCCCGAAGCCTGCGGTATCGGGAGCGAGTGTCCTCACCGAATAGGCATCGGCGAGGCTGGCTATATTAGGGAGCGCGCCTTCGGCCAATCGGCGCTGCAGTTCGGAAATATCGAATGCGTCGAGACCAATCGCGAGCACTGGTTTCGACAGTAATCGGGTATCCAAGTCAGTACTCCTATCATCAGGTGCTTTCGGTGCCGACGCGCTCCCCACTCGCTGCATCGGCCGATTATCAAATCATCATGAAGTTTTCATCGCCGGTTTGAACTCTGCTTTAGCGTCGGCACCGATATATTCAGTGGTTTTCCAATCGCTGCCAAGCCGAGAGATCGCGATCCAGAAAAGCCGCGAGTGCCTCGGTGTCTTCGCGATACGCCTCGAGAAGACGCCGGCGCAGCTGCAGCGACATTTCCGGCTGGCGGCGATTTTCGGCGCGCAAACGCATGGCGGCGGCATAGAGCGGAGCGCGGATCCGGCGCGGCAAGTGACGCTTCAAGGCTTGCGAGACCGAGTTTTTCCCGGTCAACCTCTCGATCGTAGAATTTTTCGGAATCCCGGTTGGATTATGTCTGAGCGACATATCGATCGGAGCGTTTTCATCGACTTTCAAAAAGCTCAGGATCTGGCTCATGATTGCCGATGGCGACGCCGACAAGTCATCGTAAAGCAGGATGAGCATCTGATTTCTCGGAAAATAGTCCAGATAACGCTGAAGATGCTTAAAGTAAAAGCCTGGCCGCAAATAATGCGTCTCATGTAATGAGACGTCCCGGTCGAGCAAAGGAAATTCGTCTTCTACAGCCTGCTCGAACGTCAGGGTTTCGTTGCCGTCCGTCTTATATCCCAGCCAATGCCGGAATGCCCGCGCGGTCGGTTCTCGAAGGATGGCAACAAGCTTGGCATCGGGAATAATTTCCGCCATCGCCTCCGGCACGCCGGGCGTGAAAATGTAGCGGGGCGTTGCCTCGCCTTTGGCCGGAGCATCATTCGCGTCATTAAAGAGTGTCTCGTATTGCTCGAGTTCGCGGATCGGAAAATGGTGGCCGAACGCGCTTTCGAGATCGGGCGTATGGCGACGCCGTTCGGCGCGCCAAGCGAAGAACCGTGTCTCCTTCAAAGGGCTCATGAAGACATCGGGGTGCTGGTTCAGATAGTGGTAGAGAGATGTGGTGCCGCTTCGTCCCGCGCCCACAATGACGAAATTCGGCAGCGTCATGCGTACTCGTGAAGAGGTGCTGCCTGAACGCGATTTTGATTAGCTCGTGCCTGAAACGAGCGCGCGAGCGCAACCGTCGTGGGCGGCGCGTTTATCGGTGTATCGAACACCATGCCGCCGGTCGCCCAGCCATATTGCCGATGATCGCCGCTGCGTCCCGAACTGATGCGCCGCCCGCGCTGCCAGCGGAGATCCCTGCCGCCGGGCAGCCGCACGCCGATGCTGTCCGTCACCCGCCGTTCGCCCCATTCGACGACGACATCCGGCAGATAGCGGCGGAACTCCGCATTGTGCGGGACCGAATGGTCGGTGATGTGCGCTTTGCTGACGATGGGCTCGCCAGTCTCGACATCCCGAAGTTCGGACATGCGCCACACCAACTCCTCGCACAGAGCGGGGTAGTCCTCGGGCGGGACGATGCCCGCAGGCTCGCGGCCTTCAAGGTTCAACCGGATCATGCCGACGACTTCGTTAGGTAGCGAAAAATATCGGGTTCGCGACCAGTCATGCATCTTGGAAGACCATGCCTTGGCGACCGCACCGCGCAAGCGGCGAGGCATATGGCGCGAGGCTTTCAGTGCAATCGGCGAGCGGCGGAAAGCGTTTAGATGATCGCGCAGCCCGGCGCGGTGCGTTGTGGTGGTCTCGCCATTTCGCTCGAGGCCATGCAGGAGGTCGGCGATGACGTCGTTCCAGCCGGTGTTGGCGCCCATGCCATGCGGTGAGAAGGCCATCACGGCCGCGTCCGGGGCCGCGGCGGCAATGCGTCCGACGGCCTCGTCGCACGCCGCATAGACGTCGTCCATGCTTCCTTCCAGGCGCGTCCGTTCCTCGGGCGTAAGCCGGTTTCGATCGATCTGCGAGAGATCCCACAAATAGTGGCCGGCGCGGTGCGTCGCGCCGAGCACGACCATGAAGAAATCGAAATGCTCGCGCTTGAGGAGCCATTCGACGATCTCGCTCATCTGTCGGGTCGCGGCCAGAACATTCGCATGCATCGCCACGAGGTCGGACGGCTGTTGCGGACCATAGCGTTCCGGCAGCAGAATCGGCGCACCGAAGCGTTCCTCGATCTCGCCAAGGAGGTTGGGCGGGCTCGATCTCAGCGGTTCGACGTCGTGGGTCTGCCAGCCATTGAGATAGACACCATCGAACGCCGCGTCGGGATCGGGGCCGTGCGGCACGTCGATCAGCCCGAGGCGCATGCCGGCATCGACGAGCGGCTGCCAAAAGGGCTGCATGCGCAGGAATTCCGTCGTCGCCAGCTCGATCCGGCCGGTGTCGGGTCGCCATACTTTCGAGAAGTACCAGCCATGTTCGCCAACCGGCAGGCCGTTGACGAAGCTGCGCCACGACATGCCGCCAAATCCTGCGGCATCAGGTCGCATGCGCTGGACGCCGCCATTGCCCGTGAGCCGGGCCAAATTGGGCAGGCTGCCGTCCGCGAGGCGACGTTCGAGCTCGGTCGGCTCGAATGCGTCAAGCCCGATGGCGACAAGGGGCCTGGATCCAATCCTTGTATCCAACATTATTGTTGCTCCGCGCCCTTGGGCGACTGCTGAGGTTCGCCGACCGTTTTTGTCGCAACCGTCTGGCGCAAATGGGCATTTGCGAGTCGGCGATAGCGACGTCGTACCTACGGTCCTCGAAACGATCTTATTTGAGTTTTAGGACGTCGCACAGTCTTAAACCATTCCATGAAGTTTATTGGCTAACTCATGAAATTATTTTCACACCTGGCGATCGAGTAACTCGTGATTCGGCGCGAGGTTCCGCCCTCGACGCAAACTAGTCTCAGATGTTGATATGCCTGCTGAAAGCCAAGAGATTGGCGCGATCAGCCCTTGAAGCGGGGCTCGGCAAGGCCTCTGGTATCGAGCCCCGTGATGCGAAACAGACCGCCTGCCTGCGGCTGTTCGGGATCGACATCGCCGGCGCCGGCGATGCTGGTCACGTAGAGTTCATCGAGATCGTCGCCGCCGAACATCGGCCGGCTCGGCATTTTCACCGGCATTTCGATGGTTCGCTCAAGCCTGCCGTCCGGTGAGAACACGTAAAGATGCCAGCCGAAAACACCGGCAAGCCAATAGCGGCCGTCGGCGTCGACCGTGGCACCATCGGGCATGCCGTCGAGCTGTTCCGTCGAAATGAAGACCTGCCGATCGGCAAGGCTGCCGGTCGACAGATCGTAGCGGAACCGCCAGACGGTTTGCGCGACGGTGTCGGCGGCGTAGGCAGTACCGCCATCCGGCGAGAACGCGATGCCGTTGCCGACATGAATGCCGTCCAGGAGGCGCTCACAGCGTCGATCCGAATCGAAGCGATAGATGGCGGCTGTCGCCTGCTTCGGGTTCTCGAGGTTCATCGAGGAGGCGACGAAGCGGCCCTGGCGATCGCAGGCGCCGTCGTTGAAGCGGTTCATGGTCCGCTCGGGCTCGGGATCATGCAGATGATCCAGATGGTCCGGCCGCTCGGGGGACCAGAAAGCGAAACCGCTGTCGATCGCCAGAACGAAGCCGCCTTGGTCGCGCAGCGCGAACGAGCCGACCCGTTCGGCTATCGGATATTCCCGGTCGACGCCGCTCGAGGGATCGAAGCAATGCATCCTGCGGCCCTCGATATCGGTCCACCAGAGGACCCCCGCGACGTTATCCCAGACCGGGCCCTCGCCGACATTGGCCCGTGCGTCGACCACACATTCGATGTTCATGACTCTTGGCTCCTCGGTTCGGCGCTGACGATCAACAATTGGTAGGCTTCGACCTGTAAGCCTAGATTCGGATCGAGCAATCGTTGCGTCAACAGCTCAAGGCAAGGGCGTTCGCCGAGCGCCGCGATCAGCGGTGCCGGCGGAACAAAGACCGGATGTTCGCTGAAATTGCCGATCACCGTAATCCGTCCCTGCTCGCCGGTTCGATGAAAGGCGATGAGATAGCGTGAATCGAGTTCGAACGGCCGCATGTCGCTGCCGGCAAGCGCCGGCTGGTCGCGACGCATGGCCCCCAGCCGCTTGATGCCGGCAAGGACCCGCCCTTCGGGACTCCCGGGATGGCGACGTGCGGCTTGCAGCCGGTCCTCGTCGAAGCGCGGGCGATGCGCCCACCTCTCGTCCCGGGCATGGGCCGGCTCGCTTCTGAACCCGTAATCGTTGAGCTGGGCGATCTCATCGCCGAGATAAATCAGCGGCATACCGCCCAGGGTCATGATCAGGCCATGCATCAAGAGGATGCGGCGGATCGCGAATTCCGTTTCGTGCGCGTCGTCCTCGGTCACGGCTTTCTCGAGCCCGGCGAGCGAGGCGAGGGTGCCGGCGATCCTGCAATCGCCCGTGCGCGGGTTTTCCTGGAACCTCAGGCCGCGGGCGAAGGAGCCTTCGAACTCTCCGGCATAGAAATCATTGAGGAAGCGGCGGTGGCCATGCGGGTCGATGCCGAGCGCCCCGGCGTCCTGATCGGCGAAGCCCCAGCCGATATCGTCATGGCTGCGGATATAATTGATCCAAGCCGTCCCGTCCGCCGTCTTGAAGCGCCTTTCGAGGGCGTGGTGCATGAGCCGCGTATCGCGCGTCGCCAGCGCTTCCCACATCAGCACCATGAAGAGCGGATTGTAGCTCAGATGGCATTCGGCGGGGTCGACATAGCGTGCCACCTCGTCCGGATGGACGATGGCCTCCGACTTGAAGACCAACGCCGGGGCGGCGATGTCGCTCAAGGCATTGAGCGCCTGCACCGCGAGATGCGCCTCGGGCTGGTTCTCGCAAGTGGTGCCGGGGGCTTTCCAGAGGAACGGCACGGCATCGAGCCGCAGCACCTCGACCCCCCGATTGGCGAGATAGAGCATCTCCTCGAGGATGGCGCAGAAGACCGCCGGGTTCCGGTAGTTCAGATCCCATTGAAAGGGATAGAAGGTCGACCAGACGAACTTGCCGCCGCGCGGCCCCTGGACATCGTCGCGCCAGATGAAGCTGTCGCCGCCGCGATCGGGAAATATTTCCCGAAGCATCGGCAGATAACGTTCGGGCTCGCTGCGATCGTCGAACATGAAATAGAAGGCCTGGTAATCCTCCTCGCCGGCCTTGGCGCGCTCGGCCCAGGCATGGTCGTCGGCGGTATGATTGAGCACGAAATCGAGCACGAGGCTGATCCCGCGGCGCCGCAGCTCGTCCGCAAGCTCGGCAAGCTCGTCCATCGTGCCGAGAGCAGGCCCCAGGGCGCGATAGTCCGAGACCGCATAACCACCGTCATTGTCACCGGGGCGCGCCTGAAAGAGCGGCATCAGATGCAGATAGGTGACGCCGAGTTCCTCGAGATAGGGCAGGCGTTGGCGCAGGCCTTCGAGGTTTCCGGCGAACCTGTCGACATAGCAGACGGCACCGAGCTGGCGATGATCCAGATACCATTCCGGGTTCGTTTCCCGCCTGGCGTCGAGGGCGCGCAGCCCGTCCGAACGCGACGCCCAGGCCCGGGCTGCCGCCAGCACGATCCGTTCGAGGTGCCAGAAGAAGTCGTAGCGCTCGCCGTAAAGCGTCAGCAGCACCTGGAAGACCGGCTCGAATCGCGCTTCCAGCCGGCGGTGGAAAACGTCGGCGCCGGCAGCGTCCAGGGTCGTCTCGAGCCGCGGCTGGAGACGCTCGAGACTGCGCCGCGCTTCATCGGCCAGCCAATCTCGGTCGTTCAAATTCAGTATCGGGCTCCTTCGCTGCCTTGGAACGGACCGGAAGCGATCTTGCGCGCCTGGGTGCGCTTGTCGAGCCCCCCGCCAGTTCCGCTCTAGCGGATGGTGGAGACAGCGGCTAGGACACCGAACCAATGACGCAAAGTTTCAATCCACAGGAGAAAGTCATGCGCCACGTATTGGCCGTCCTGGTGCTCGTCCTTTCCGGTTCCATATCGGCCGACGCCAGAGCCGACGATCCGGTCGGCCGCTGGCGTCTCGACCGCGAGGCCTTCGAGGTGCAGCTCGCCAGCTTCATGGAGACCCAGCTCGGCAGCTTCGACAATCTACCCGAAGCGACCAAGTTGCAAGTTCAGGCGATGATGATCACCATTGTCTCGCAAGCGACCGCGGGCCTTGGCGGGGTGGTCGAGTTCAATGCCAATGGCACCGTCACCTTCACCGACGATGCAGGCAATGTCGACACCGGAACCTGGAACCAGAATGGCGACATCGTTACCGTGACGCCGACGAATGCCCGCCCGGGGCAGCAACCGATCCAGGGTGTCCTTGCCGGCGATGCGATCACCGTCGAACAGGACATGGCCGAGGCACCGCCCGATACGCCGGCGATGTCGATGGTCTTCCACCGCTTGCCATAGTCGCCGCGATCCATCAAAAAAGCCGCCAATGGATCCGACATCATTACACAAATCGCATCAAGACGCCGACCGCAGCGAATTCGAGTGCGTGGCGCTGCTGCTGCAGGGCGGAGGCGCCCTTGGCGCCTATCAGGCCGGCGTCTATGAGGCCCTCGCCGAGGCCGAACTTCACCCGGACTGGGTCGCGGGCATTTCGATCGGCGCCATCAATGCCGCGATCATCGCCGGCAATGCGCCCGAAGACCGGGCCGACAAGCTGCGCGCCTTCTGGGAAGCGATCACCACGCCGATCCGCTTCGGCATCGATACCGTCCCTCACCCCTGGATCCAGGAAAATCCGTGGCTGCAGATGATGCTGCCGCAAGGCGATCTCGCCCGTCGCTGGTTCAATGCGATGAGCTCCTCGATCAGCATGTTTCACGGCCAGGACGGCTTTTTCGCGCCGCGGCCGGTCTGGCCCTGGTTCGCCCCTTCAGGCGGCCCTGGCTCGACCAGCTACTACGATACCTCATTCCTCAAAGCGACGCTCCAGGAGTTCGCGGATTTCGACCGCATCAACAGCGGCGGGATGCGGCTGTCGGTCGGCGCCGTCAACGTTCGAACCGGCAACTTTACCTATTTCGATACGCGAACCCACAAAATCATGCCCGAGCACGTCATGGCGAGCGGCGCCCTGCCGCCCGGTTTTCCCGCCGTCGAAATCGACGGACAACTCTATTGGGATGGCGGCCTGGTTTCGAATACGCCCCTGGAATGGGTGCTGTCGAACCAGCCGTTTCAGAACACGCTCGCCTTGCAGATCGATCTCTGGAGCGCCTTCGGCCCGTTTCCCCGAGACATGGCCGATGTGCTCGAGCGCGAGAAGGATATCCGTTACTCCAGCCGCACCAGGCTGAACACGGACCGGTTCCGCGAGCGGCAAACCTTGCGCCATGCGGTTGCAAGCCTTCTGGACAAGTTGCCGCCCGAATTTCAAGACGAAGAAGAGTGCAAGCTCCTGCGGCCCTATCTTACGGATCGAGTGCTCAACATCGTCCATCTTATCTATCGGACCAAGAACTACGAAGGCCAGTTCAAAGACTACGAATTCTCCCGCCTGGCGATGGAGGAACACTGGCAAGCGGGCAAGTACGCCGCCAAGCATACGCTTAGAAATAAGACCGTTTTCGAGCGGCCGACCAATATCGAAGGGCTCAAGGTCTTCGATTTGTCCCGCGACGGCGAGGACTAGTTCCAGGGGCCCGAGCGGCGGCCCATGCTGGGAAAGACGCTGCGACGGCTGGAACTTGCAGGGGTCTCGGCTGGCACCGGTTCGGCCATCGTCGAGGACCCGCGCCCTGACCCCGTCATCGCCATCAGCCGGCTCACCCGGTCATCGGTCGAGGGATGGGTGCGGAACAACCCGTCCACGCCCCCCATCCGCAGCGGATTGATGATGAACATGTGCGCCGAGGCCGGGTTGCGCTCGGCCGTCTGGTAGACCCGGCCGGTGGCAAGCTGCTCGATCTTGCGGAGAGCGTTGGCGAGCCAGACGGGATTGCCGCAGATTTCGGCCCCGTCCCGGTCCGCCGAATATTCCCGGGTGCGCGAGATCGCCATCTGCACCAATGCCGCAGCCAGAGGTGCGAGGATCATGATCAAGACCGTGCCGACAATGCCCAAGGGATTGTTGCGGTTGGACGAACCGCCGAAGAAGAAGGCGAAATTGGCGAGAAAGCCGATCGCACCGGCGATGGTCGCAGCGATCGTCATCGTCAGGGTGTCGCGGTTCTTGATGTGGGCAAGCTCATGCGCGATCACGCCGGCCAGTTCCTCGCGCGTGCAGGATTGCATCAAGCCGCGCGTCACCGCGACCGCCGAATTCTCAGGGTTGCGGCCCGTCGCAAAAGCGTTCGGCTGGTCCGTCTGGATCAGATAGATCTTGGGCGTCGGCAATCCGCCCCGTTTAGCCAGATCCTCGACCAAGCGGTAGAGGTCCGGCGAAGAACCGCGCGTCGCCGGCTGCGCATTGTGCATGCGCAAGATCATCTTGTCCGAGTTCCAATAGGCCCAGGCGTTCATGCCGAGTGCCAGCAAGAAGGCGATCATCAGGCCGCCCTCGCCGCCGAGCATGAAACCGATCACGAGAAAGAGCGATGTCATCGCCGCGATGAGCAAGCCGGTACGAATAGCGTTCATGGTGCGCCCTATGCGAAAATCCCGCGCTATAGGTAAGATGGGCCACGCCAAAGCCAAGATGCGGACAGAGGATGATCGAATTGCAACGAAAAACGACCGCGGCCTGCTGCCTGCTCGCCGGTCTGGTACTGACCGCCTGCGTCGAGCGCACCAACAGACTGTCGCCCGAGGCCTCGGTCGCGATCCTGCGCGCCGACCGGGACGCGGATGGCAGCATAACCGTGGAGGAATGGACCGAGCTGTCGGAGCGTGAATTCGCAGCGCTCGATATCGATCAGGATGGCGAGTTCGGCGCCGACGACGCACCTGCAGCGGTCTTTGTCCAGGATGACAACGGCGATGGCGTACTGGATCGGAACGAGTCGCCGACGCTGGTGCGGTTCGCCGACTCCGATGGCGATGGCACGGTGACCGTGGACGAACTGGATAATGTTTATGCCAGGACGGTCGCATTCGACGCCAATGCCGACGGCCGGGTCGATCGCGAGGAATATATTGCCGCGCGAGCCGAACGGTTCGACCAGTTCGATCTCAACAATGACGGCGTCATCGGACCGGAGGAATTCCGCCTTGTAATTTTCCGGTTCTGACAGTTCGAGGCCTTTGCGCTCTTTTCTGGACAGCACCGTTCCCTCTCGCCAACATTGTCGTTTCTGCTATGTCGACGAGACAGGGATTTGGGGGGCTCATGAGCCTAGGTGTCGAAGGTCAGCCGAATGACCTGAACAAGCGCGTCACGCGCGAAGAAGCGCTGGATCTGCACCGCAGCGGTCGGCCAGGCAAGGTGGAGATTACGGCGACTAAGCCTTTGGCGACAGCGCGCGATCTCTCTCTGGCCTATTCACCAGGGGTGGCCCACCCTTGTCTGGCGATCCGCGACGACCCGGCGCTGTCCTACGAATATACCGCGCGCGGCAATCTCGTCGCGGTCATCTCGAACGGCACCGCGGTGCTCGGCCTCGGCAATCTCGGCGCCCTCGGCTCGAAACCGGTGATGGAAGGCAAGGCGGTTCTGTTCAAACGCTTTGCCGACATCGACGGCATCGACCTCGAGGTCGACACCACCGATGTCGACGAGTTCGTCAATTGCGTGCGCCTGCTCGGTCCGACCTTCGGCGGCATCAATCTCGAAGATATCAAGGCACCCGAATGTTTCGTCATCGAGGATCGGCTGCGCGAGCTGATGGACATTCCGGTCTTTCACGACGACCAGCACGGCACGGCAATCATCGCCGCCGCCGGCCTGCTCAACGCGCTTCATCTCACCGACCGCAGCCTCGATAATGCGCGCCTTGTCGTCAACGGCGCCGGTTCGGCCGGCGTGGCCTGCGCCGAACTGCTCAAGGCCATGGGCATGCCGCACGACCAGGTGATCATGTGCGACACCCGGGGCGTCATCTATCAGGGCCGCGAGGCCGGCATGAACCAATGGAAATCGGCGCATGCCGCCAATACCGACTGCCGGACGCTCGAGGATGCCATGCGCGGCGCCGACGCCGTCTTCGGCCTGTCGGCGAAGGGAGCCTTCACCCGCGACATGATCGCCTCGATGGCGGCGCGGCCGATCATCTTCGCCATGGCCAATCCCGACCCCGAGATCACGCCGGAAGAGGTCGCCGAGATCCGCGGCGACGCGATCATGGCGACGGGCCGCTCGGACTATCCCAACCAGGTCAACAATGTGCTGGGCTTCCCCTACATTTTCCGCGGCGCGCTCGATGTCCGGGCATCGACGATCAACAATGCCATGAAGATAGCGGCGGCCGAGGCGCTGGCGAAACTGGCGCGCGAAGAGGTGCCGGAAGAGGTCAGCAACGCCTATCGCGGCACGCGCCTGCGGTACGGGCCGAACTACATCATTCCGACCCCGTTCGATCCGCGGCTGATCACGACCGTGCCGACCGAGGTCGCCAAGGCCGCCATGGAAAGCGGGGTCGCCCGCAAGCCCATCCTCCGCATGGAGCGATACAAGGCGGAATTGCGCTCGAGGCTCGATCCGACCGCGAGCCGCATGCAGCTCATCATCGATCGCGTCCGCACCCATCCGAAGCGGGTGGTTTTCGCCGAGGGCGAGGAAGAAAAGATCATCAGCGCGGCGCTCGCCTGGTGCAATTCGGGGATGGGCTCGGCCATTCTCATCGGCAGAGAGGATCGGGTCCAGGAGTCCATGCGCTCGCTCAATCTGGTCAAGCCCGAGAGCATGGAGATCCACAATGCCCGGATCTCCGAGCACAATGTGAAATTCGCGAATTTCGTTTACTCGCGGCAGCAACGACACGGTCTCCTGTTCCGCGACTGCCAGCGGCTGGTCAATCAGGACCGCAATGTTTTCGCCGCCTGCATGGTCCAGCACGGCCAGGCGGATGCGATGGTGACAGGCCTGACCCGAAACTATTCGTCGGTGCTGGCCAATGTCCGCATGGTGATCGACCAGAAGGCCGACCATCGCGTTTTCGGGCTGACCATCATGGTGACGCGAGGACGCACGGTCTTCATCGCCGATACGGCGGTTCACGAACTGCCCGATTCGGAGATTTTGGCCGATATCGCGATCCAGACCGCGGGCGTGGCGCGTCAGATGGATTTCGAGCCGCGCGTCGCACTGCTGTCGTTCGCTAATTTCGGCAATCCGCCGGTGCAGATGGCGATGCAGGTGAGGGACGTCGTCATCGAGCTCGACAAACGCGACGTCGATTTCGAGTACGATGGCGAGATGACCGTCGATGTCGCACTCGATCCGGAGTTGCGGGCGCTCTATCCGTTCTGCAGACTTTCCGGGCCGGCCAACATCCTGATCATGCCGGCCCTGCACAGCGCGCATATCTCAGCACAGCTGATGCAGCAATTGGGCGGCGGCACGGTGATCGGCCCGCTGCTCGTCGGGCTCGACAAGCCGGTGCAGATCCTGCCGATGAACGCTTCGGTCTCGGACATCATCAACATCGCCGCCCTCGCCGCCGACGAGGCCAATGTCCTCCAGGAAAACAACCGCTAAGAGCCGTCGTACTTAGCCAGGGGATGGTGGCGGGCGACGACGGCCTGCAGGCGCTCCTGCTGGACGTGGGTATAGATCTGGGTGGTGGCGATATCGGCGTGGCCGAGCATCGCCTGGACCGCTCGAAGATCGGCGCCATGCTCGAGCAGGTGCGTGGCGAAGGCGTGGCGCAGCACATGCGGGGAGAGGCGTGCCGGATCGAGCCCGGCCTCGAGCGCCAGCGCCTTCAGCAATTGCGTGATGCGTTGCCGCGTCAGGTAGCCTTGGCGGGCGCGGGAAGGAAAGAGCCAGCCTGCCTGAGCCGGCCGCTTGATGAATTCCTGACGCAATGTCAGCCAGCGTTCGAGCATTGCCTGGGCTTTCCGGCCGACTGGAACCATGCGCTCCTTGCCGCCCTTGCCCCGCACGACGATGACGCGGCGGTCCGGTCCGATGGCGGAAAGCGGCAGGCTTGCGAGTTCGGTGACGCGGATCCCGGTGGCATAGAGCAGTTCCAGCAGGGTCGTGAGGCGCACGCCTTCCGTACTGCTATCCTCATGCGCTGCGTCGAGCAGGGCTTCGACTTCGGCTTCGCTCAGCACCTTGGGCAACGGGCGGCCCCTTTTGGGCGTATCGAGATGGGTCGTGGGATCGTGATTCCGCACCTTTTCGAGGAAAAGGAACCGATAGAACTGGCGGATCGCCGCAAGCCTTCGGGCCTGGGTCGCCCCGGCGAAGCCCGATTGCGACATATGAACCAGATAGGCTCTAAGGTCCACCGGCTCAGCCTCGGCCAGCGGCTTGCGGCGTGCGTTCAGAAAGTGCTCGAGATCGTCGAGATCGGCGCGATAGGCCGCAACCGTGTGGCGTGACGCGCCGCGTTCGACAATAAGCATTTCGAGAAACGCATCGCGCATCGACGCCTGACAATCCCGCTATTTCGGCAGCTGATCCTCGGGAAGGACGAATTCGACCTGACGAATGGGCGGTGGAATATCCCAGGTCATGAGGAAGATCGCGCCACCGAGGACAATGACGAGCAATGAGACGGCGAGTAAGGTACGCAAGGAATGAAGCAGCCTGAATTGTTGCGGTTGTTTAGACGTGCTCGAACCCTCGACGGCCACGCACCTCTTATCATCGGGGTTGCTCCAGCGGCATCGGCTGGGGTTATATCCTTTGCATGATTGACATGCAATGTTGTGAACAATGAGCGCCGGCCAGGGGGCGTCCGAATTGCGCCCGCATATTCCGTTGCGGAGAACGGTGGCGCTGGTGGGCTTAATGGGGGCCGGCAAGACCGCCGTCGGCCGCCGCCTTGCCAAGGTTCTCGGTGCACCCTTCACCGATGCCGATGACGAGATCGAAGTTGCCGCCGGCCTGACCATTGCCGAGATCTTCGAGCTCTATGGCGAAGCCAAGTTCCGTGATCTCGAACGCCGCGTCGTAGCGCGATTGGTCACCGGTCCGCCCATGGTTCTGGCACTCGGCGGCGGTGCCTTCATCGACGTCGAAACTCGGGAGCTATTGCGGGAAAGCGCCCTCACCGTCTGGCTCAAGGCGGATCTGGAAACGCTTCTGGAACGCACTCAGAAACGGCACGGTGTGCGTCCGCTCCTGATGCAGGACGATCCCGCAGCCGTGTTGCAGCGGCTGATGGCCGAGCGTCACCCGATATATGGCAAGGCCGACCATATGATCGACAGCAGCGGCAATCGGCTCGAGGATGTGGTGCAGGCGATCAGCCGCATCGTCGAGGCGGAGGCACAATGGTGAGCGATCATTCGCGCATAACGGTGTCCCTTGGCGCGCGCAGCTACGAGGTCGTGATCGGCGAGGGCCTGATCGATCGGGCGGGCAGTCTGCTCGACGAGTTGATGCCCGCGACGTCGGCGGTCATCGTCACCGATCGCAATCTTGAGGCGACGCGTCATCTCGGCCGCCTCGTCAACGCGCTCGAAGGCGCCGGTCACCACGCCCGCGCCATTGTCCTGCCGCCCGGCGAAGCGACCAAGAGCTACGAGGCGCTGGCGCGCCTTTTGGACGATCTTCTGGCTCTGGGCCTCGATCGCGAAACGGCGATCATCGCACTCGGCGGCGGCGTGATCGGCGATCTTGCCGGATTTGCCGCGGCGGTGGCCTTGCGCGGGCTGCCCTTCATCCAGATACCGACATCGCTGCTGGCTCAGGTCGACAGCTCCGTCGGTGGCAAGACCGGCATCAACAGCCGCCACGGCAAGAACCTGATCGGCGCCTTCTATCAGCCGAAACTGGTCCTGATCGACACTACTGTCCTCGATGACCTGCCGCCGCGCGAAGTCCGGGCCGGCTATGCCGAAATCGTGAAATATGGCTTTCTATACGACCGCGATTTCTTCGAATGGCTCGAAGCCCATGGCGCCGACGTCATCGACGGGGATGCGGGGGCCTGTCTCTTTGCAATCGCGCGCTCGGTTGCTATCAAGGCCGAGATTGTCGCCGCCGATGAAACCGAACGGAGTGATCTTCGAGCCCTGCTCAATTTCGGCCATACCTTCGCCCATGCGTTCGAGCGCCTTGACGGCTATTCGGGCGATCTGCTGCACGGGGAGGCGGTCAGCCTCGGCATGGTCAAGGCCTTCGAACTATCCCGCCGTTTGGGCCCTTGCCCGGGTCAGGACGCCGAACGGGCGCGGGCCCATCTCGTCGCTAACGGCATGCCTGTTTCGGTGCGGCATCATCTCGGCCGGGAACTTTCTCCGGACGACGTCCTTCAAGCCATGTATACAGACAAGAAGGCGGTGCGTGGCAAGCTGCGTTTCGTGCTCGCCAACGAGATCGGCTCGACCTTTGTCGCCAGGGATGTCGGCGAAACAGATATCCGAACCGTACTCCTGAATGATAGCTGATCCCGAACCTCCAGACCCCCGAGCGCTATGACCATATCGGCCATCGCCGTCGTCCTGCTGCTGGTGGCCAACGCCTTTTTCGTTGCGGCCGAGTTTGCACTGGTCAAGGTCAGGGGGCTTCGGATCGAATCGCTTGCCGAAAAAGGCGGCACGCGGGCCCGGCTTTCGCTGAAAATCCTGCGCAACATCGAGGCCTATCTGGCGGCGTGTCAGCTCGGCATCACGATGGCGTCGCTCGGCCTCGGCTGGGTCGGCGAGCCGGCCGTGGCAGCATTGCTGGAGCCATTGCTGCATCCTTTGAACCTCGATCCGGCGCTGTTGCACACGATCGCCTTTGTCATCGGCTTTCTGGTTTTCTCCTCGCTGCATATCGTCATCGGCGAGCAGGTCCCGAAAACCTTCGCGATCCGCCGGCCCGAACCCGTAGCCCTGTGGATCGCCCATCCGCTGCACGGGTTCTTTCTCTTCTGTTATCCTCTGAACTGGGTGCTCAATCGCGCTTCGAGGGCCTGCCTCAACGTCATCGGCATCGAGGAGGCGAGCCATATCGAGGTCTATTCGGGCGAAGAACTGCGCGGGCTGATCGGAGCGAGCCACCAATATGGCACGATGCTCAAGCATCAGCATGACATGCTGGGCGGCATTCTCGATCTCGAGGACCATGAGGTGCATGAGATCATGACGCACCGCAAGGATGTCGTCACGATCGACGCCGATGCGCCTCCGCCGGAGGTCGTCGAACGCGTCCGAAGCTACCCCTACACAAGGTATCCGCTCTGGCGCGGCGATCCCGACACCATCATCGGTGTGCTGCACGCCAAGGACGTGCTCTCCGCGGTTCATGATATCGCCAGCGACGAGCCGATCGACCTTGCCGAGGTGGCCGTGCCGCCCTGGTTCATCCCCGAGACGACCTCACTGCGCCACCAACTCCTGGCGTTTCGTCAGCGCCGCGAACATTTGGCGATCGTCGTCGATGAATATGGCGCCATTATGGGGATCGTGACGCTCGAGGATATTCTCGAAGAGATCGTCGGCGAGATCGCCGACGAGAAGGATATCGAGGTGCCGGGCGTGCGGCTGCAGGGCGATGGCAGCGTCATCGTCGAAGGCCGGGTGACGCTGCGCGATCTCAATCGTCAATTCCACTGGCATCTGCCCGACGAGGATGCGGCGACAGTCGCCGGCATGGTGATCAACCATATCGAGCGGATCCCCGAGGTCGGGCAGAGCTTCCTGATGCACGATTTTCGCATCGAGATCTTGCGCCGGCAGCGCCATCAGGTGACGTTGATGCGGCTTCGGCGCTATGAAGTGCCGCGAATCGAGGTGAAAGGGCCGGGGCCGACCGCGCAGATCTCTTCGCACGAACTGGATGCGTGATTCCATCTGACGAAGACGACCGACCTCAAGCAAACAATCAATCGCGATCGACGCGGCCCTCGCCGCGGCCGATCTGACGGAAGCGCCTCATGCTGATCTACGCCGCCGCAATTGTCGTGTTGATGGCCCTCTCGGCGCTGTGCTCCGGCACCGAGACGGCGATGACCGGCGCGTCGCGGGCGGAGATCCATCACCGCGCCCTTGGCGGCAATCGGCGCGCCCGGTTGGTCGAGCGGATGATGGAAAACCAGGAAAGCCTGATTGGCGCCCTCCTGCTCGGCAACAATATTTTCAACATCCTTGCTGCCTCGCTTGCGACCAGTGTGTTTCTGCAACTGACCGGCGAGGCAGGTGTTGCCATAGCAACCATCGTCATGACCGTGCTGCTCGTGATCTTCGCCGAGGTTTTTCCCAAGACCTACGCGATTCGCCATGCCGAACGGATGGCGATGTTCATCGCCCCTGCGGCATGGATCCTTGTCGTCTTGCTGCGTCCGGCAACCAGGGTCGTGCAATGGATCGTCGCCGGCATCATGCGGCTCTTCAAGATGGACGGTGCCGGCGCCGACATGGTCTCGGTGATCGACGAGCTTCGCAGCAGCCTCGCCCTCTATACCAAGTCCGGGGTGCTGGCGAAGCACGAGCGCGACATGCTGGGCGGCGTGCTCGATCTCGGCGAGGTCGAGGTCGAGACCGTGATGACGCACCGCAGCCAGATGGCGACCGTCAACGCCGACGCGCCGCTCGGGGAGATCCTCGAGACTGTGCGCACCAGCCCCTATTCGCGGCTTCCGGTCTGGCGCGGCAACCCGGATCAGATCATCGGCATCCTGCACGCCAAGGATCTGCTTCGCGTCACCCATGCAGCGCCGCAAGCCGCCGGCGAGGTCGATCTCTCCCAGATCATCCAGGCGCCATGGTTCGTGCCCGAGACGACACCGCTGCGCCGCCAGCTCGCGGCCTTCCGCCAGCGCCGATCGCACTTGGCGCTCGTCGTCGACGAGTACGGCACGATCATGGGTCTCGTGACCCTCGAGGATATTCTCGAAGAGATCGTCGGTGAGATCGACGACGAAACGGATATCGCCCGATCCGGCATCAAGCGCGAGGCCGACGGCTCGGCCGTGGTCGAAGGTCAGGTGCCGGTGCGCGACGTCAATCGCCAGATGGATTGGCGCCTGCCCGATGAGGAGGCCTCAACCATCTCCGGCCTCGTCATGCATCATACCGGCCGCATGCCGAAGGAAGGCGAACGTCTCAGCATCCAGGGTTATCGGATCGAAATCCTTAAACGGCAACGGCAACGGCTGATCGCACTCCGGATCAGGCCGATGGCGGAGGACTGATTCTGGGGCTAGAGTCTCAAAAACCCAGAACGTAGGGCTGCAGATTCTCCGCGACCGCCTGCTCGAGGGCCTCATCGAGTTGATTGAGCACGCCGTAGGTCGTGATCCGGGCATCGGCGTCCCGGCCTACCGTATTGGTGCCTTCGAGTATGGGCCTGGTCCGCCCGACATTGATCTCGGCGAAGGCCTGCTCAAGGCCGAGCGCGTCGACGATGGTGATGACCACCTGAAGGTCGGCGTCGATTTCGCTACTCGCTTCGCGCGTGAAGAAGCCTTGGATGCCGCTCTGCGTCGGTCTCGGCCGCTCGATCATCGACGCCTGGCGTAGCTCGACCCGGGCCAACCCCTCGCCGCCGCCCGCCCGCAGGCGCTGTTGCAAGAGTTCGGTCGCCTGCTCCGCAAGCTCGTTGCTACGGCGCCGGTCGATGAAGTTGGCGTCGTTCGGCAGTGTCGATGGATTGCTGAACTCGATTTGAGCGACCGAGAATTCGATCGGTGCGACAACGCTCGAATAGGGCGATGGGGGCGGCTCTTGCCGCGGCCCGCACGAGCCGAGAGCGATCAGAATGACGAATGGAGCAAATCTTCGACTGGAACCTTGTGACGGGAACCGGCGGTCAATGAATGCGATCACGGAAGAGCTCGGCAAGCTGGTCGGGCGAGAAGTGGTAGCGATGATTGCAGAATTGGCAAGTGACATCGACGCTGCCGTCCTCGAGCTTCATCTCATCGAGTTCGTCGAGATTGAAGTGCCGGAGCACGCCGACGACCCGTTCCTCGCTGCAGCTGCAGGCGGCACTGAGCGGCATCGGCTCGTAGACCCGCACGCCATCTTCGTGAAACAGCCGGAACAGGAGCCGGTCGGGAGGCAGCCCCGGATCCAGCATTTCCGCTTCCGTCGCCGTCTCGAGCAGCAGCATGGCGCGGTGCCAGTTATCGATCGCGTCCGGCCCGCGCTCGCCGGTTTCGGTGGGCATCGCCTGGACGATGATCGCCGCCCCACGCCACTCGCCGCTGTCATGGTCACGGTCGATGGCGACCTTGATGCCGGTTGGGACCTGCTCCGACTGGCGGAAATAGGTTCGCATGCTGTCGGTCAGCGAGCCCGCATTGACCTCGACGATGCCTTGATGGATCTCACCGCCCGAAGCGGTCTGATCGACCGTCAGCACCAGCAGACTCTCGCTCAGGAGTTCGGCCGACATGGTCTCGTCGAAATCGCCGATGGCGTCCTCGTCGAACGAGGCATAGCCCCGCATCGAGCCGTCATTGGTGCAGTCGGCGACGAGCAGGCTCACCGGGCCCTTGCCGCGCACCTGGAGGCTGAAGCTGCCGTCGAACTTCATCATGCCGGCAAAGCCGCCGACCAGCACCATAAGCTCGCCCAGAAGATCCGAGACCGGCTTTGGATAGTCATGGCCCTTGAGCACGCGGTCGACGGTCCCGCCCAATCGGACGAAGCGGCCGCGCAACTGCGAACGCTCGATCTGAAAGGGGCGAAGCAGATCGAAAACGGGAGCTTGAGCACTCATCATGAACGACTGGCCATGATCGGTTCCTTCTCATTCAGGCACCAGGCGAGGATTGCCTTTTGCGCGTGCAAACGGTTTTCCGCCTCGTCGAAGACGACTGATTGCGGGCCGTCGATGACGTCGGCGGTAACCTCCTCGCCACGATGCGCCGGCAGGCAATGCAGGAACAGTGCGTCCCGGCGCGCCAGACCCATCAGCTCGTCATTGACCCGATAGGGTTCGAGCTGGGCGTTTCGATCCTCGTCCTTGGCAACCCCCATCGAGACCCAGGTATCGGTGAACACCGCATCCGCATCGCGCACGGCGTCCCGAGGATCGTCGAACAGCCGCACAGCACCATTCTCGCGATGCACCCATTCCAAGAGTTCGGGCGGCGGGGCCATCGTCTCGGGACAGGCCATATGCAGCGCGAATTCGAGACGCACCGAGGCCTCGATCAGCGACACCGCAACATTGCTGGCATCGCCCGACCAAGCCAGGGTCTTGCCGCCGATCGGTCCACGTCTTTCCTCGATGGTCATGATGTCGGCCATCACCTGGCAGGGATGCGACCAGTCGGTCAGCCCATTGACCACGGGGACGGTGGCGTTCGCGGCAAGCTCCTTGACCTTGTCGTGGTCGTCGGTGCGGATCATGATGACGTCGATATAGCGTGAGAGGACCTGCGCCGTATCCGCAACGGTCTCGCCGCGGCCGAGCTGCATGTCGCGCGAACTCAGGACGATCGCCTGGCCGCCGAGTTGATGCACCGCGACCTCGAACGAAACCCGGGTCCGTGTCGAGGGTCGGTCGAAAATCATCGCCAAGGTCTTGCCTTCCATCGGCTTGCCGATGGCGGCCCGATCGGCCTTGGCGTGACGCGCCATCGCCAGAATGCTTTGCAGATCCGGGCTCGAGACCCCTTCGATATCGAGGAAATGCCGGATCGCAGTCATGACGAGAGGGCCTTGCCGACGCGATCCAGAATGTCGAGGGCGTGATCGATCTCCTCGTTCTTGACGGTGAGCGGCGGCAACAGCCGAACGACATTGTCGCCCGCGGGAACCGTCAGGAGGCCATGCTCGCGCAGTGCTGTCACGACCTCGATATGAGGCATTTCGGCGCGAATGCCGATCAAGAGGCCGGAACCGCGGATCGAGTGATACACTTCGGGATGGTTGGCGACGATCTTGCGTAGATTGGCAATCATCCGGGAACCCTTGACGGCAACCGATTCCAGGAAGCCGTCTTCCAGCATCACGTCCAGGACCGCGTTGCCGACGGCGCATGCCAAGGGATTGCCGCCGAACGTCGAGCCATGGGTCGATGCCAGCATGCCCGAGGCTCCCTTGGCGTTGGCGACGACCGCACCGATCGGAAAGCCGCCGCCGAGTCCCTTGGCCAGTCCCATGATATCGGGCGCGATGCTGGTGTGCTCGTAGGCGAAGAGTTTTCCGGTCCGGCCGATGCCCGCCTGGACCTCGTCGAAGACCAGCAGCAGGCCATGCTCGTCGCAAAGCTCGCGCAGCCCTTCGAGGCATTGCGGGGGAACCGGGCGGATTCCGCCTTCGCCCTGGATCGGCTCGATCATGATGGCCGCGGTCCGATCGGTGACAGCGCTCCGCACCGCATCGTGATCGCCGAACGGAACCCGATCGAAGCCATCGAGCAGGGGGGCGAAGCCGTCGACCATCTTGGCGCCGCCGGCGGCCGAGATCGAGGCCATGGTGCGGCCATGGAAGCAGCCCTCGAAGGTGACGATGCGATTGCGCCCGGTCTCGCCCCGTTGCCATTGGTAGCGCCGCGCCATCTTGATGCAGAGCTCCATCGCCTCCGCACCCGAATTGCCGAAGAACACGGTCTCGCCGAAGCTGTTGGCAACCAAGCGATCCGCGAGGCGCTCTTGTTCGCCGATCCGATAGAGGTTGGAAACATGCCAGAGCCTCGCCGCCTGCGACTGCAGCGCTCGAACCAGATGCGGATGGGCGTGCCCGAGGCTGTTCACGGCAATTCCAGTGCCGAAATCGAGATAACGTCGGCCTTCGGTGTCGAACAGCCAGCAGCCGTCGCCATGGTCGAACGTGACATCGATCCGGTTGTAGACAGGGAGGACGGTCGTGATTGCGGCGTTTCTGGTCATGATTCGATCTTTGTCGAGACGGCCCCGAAAGCGAAGGCCCTGATGAAATCCTGATGCGAGAGTGCAAGTTGAGATGAGCGCTGGGGCTCTGTCAATCGTCTCTAGCAGGCTCAGCTTTTGAGCCTGTAGCCCCGGCGCATGAGGTGCAGGGTCCAGTACCAGAGGGCGGCATTGACGGCGGCGAGGAGCAGTGCACCGACCCAGACCGAGCCATCGGCATGGGCTGTAAAGCCGAAGCGAATGCCATCGATCATATAGAAAAACGGATTGAGCAGGGCAATCAAGTGAAACGGCTCGGGCAAGCGCTCGATCGAATAAAACGTGCCTGAGAGAAACGATAGCGGCGTGATGACGAAGTTCGTAATGGTCGCCATCTGATCGAACTTCTCGGCCCAAAGCGCTGCCAGAAATCCCAGGAGCGACATCGTCAAGGACGCCATGACGATATAGTAGACGATAAGCGGCGGCGAATGAATCGGCAGATCGACGATCGGTAGCATCGACAGAAATACGACGACTCCGACGGCAAAGCCGCGGGTCACCCCGCCTGCGATGATGCCGGACAGCAGTTCGCCGGGGCTCAGGGGCGGCATCAGGTAATCGACGATATTGCCCTGGATCTTCGCGATCATGAGTGAGGAAGAGGTGTTTGCGAAGGAATTCTGGACGATCGCCATCATGATCAGGCCGGGTGCTACGAAGGTCAGAAACGGCAGGCCCTCGACGGTCAGATCAGCGCGGCCGAGCGCCAGAGAGAAGACGGCCAGAAACACCATGGCCGAGATGACGGGGGCCAGCACCGTTTGGGTGAACACCTTGAGGAAGCGTCGCACTTCCTTGAGGTAGAGGGTCTGAAGCCCAATCAGATTGATGTCGCCGAACGTGCCGAAGGTCGAGCCGTCGAGCGGCCGCCTCATTCGGGGCGCCAGCAGTTTCGCCGTCGCCGGGTTCGAATTCGCCTCGTTCACGAAATACGTCCCTGACTAATAGTCGTACGACCAGTTCAGACCGACGCCGGTCTGGGCTTCTTCGGTAACGTTGGTCTCGACCGAAAACCGGTCGTTGAGTTCGATCTCGACCCGTGCCTTGCCGCTGCCGTCGGTAGCACCGCGCTGAACTTCGAGATAGACGCGATCGTTGATGTATTGGCCGGCAGTAAGAGCGGCATCCTCCTGACTTTCGCCGCTGACGCTCAGCGTGTCCAATCCAACGAGGCTGCGCAACTTGCCCAGGGCGTCGGAACCGCCGCGCAGCGTGTCTATCGCCATCGCCAATCTGACGCCCTGGGCCGGCGTGAGCGAACTCGAGTCCTTGCCGAAGAAGAGCTGGGAGATGACCTCGTCCTGTGGCAGCGGCGGTTCGCTCGTGAGCTCTATGTCAGGGCTCGTGGCGCGTCCGGTGATCTTGACGATGGCCTTGATCGTGCCGGCGTCGGCTTCGGCCACCAGCGTGATTTCGGGATTTGGCGGATTGCCGCCGTCGAACGTGATCGTGCCTTGCGTAATTTGGAAGCGTTCGCCCATCAGATCCAGAAAGCCGCGGCGGTAGTCGATGGAGCCGACGATGACCGGCGCCGAACTATCTCCCGTTATCTTCAGATTGCCGCCCCATTCCGTGTCGAGCCCGCGGCCGCGGATGAAAATCTGGCTCGGCATGTTGACGGTGATGTCGAGTGCGACCTTGACCGGAGCCGAGGCAGGTTGCTGCTCGGCCGGTTCTTCGCCCTGCGCTGAAACCTCCTGCACATCGAGCGTGTTGACCGAACTGCCTCCGGCGCTGCCGGCAATCGATAGATCGGCCCGGTCGATCGTCAGATTGCCGGTGACACCAAGGTCGTCGAAAGCGCCGCCGGCCCCGACGCTGCCACTCAACAGAGCGGTCCCGAGTTCGCTGTCGAGAGCGCGAAAGCCGGCAAAATCGAGCTTGACGTCGAATGCCTCGGGGGCGGCTTCGCGCAGATCGACGAAACCGTCGCCCTTGATCGTTCCCTTGCCGCCGTCGACGGCATTCAATTCGGCGATATCAATACGGTTGTCCTGGGCGTTCAGGACAAGGTTGAGGTTGCGAAGTTCGGCGCCGCTCAAGCTGTCGGCGATATAGGCATTCCTGATCGTCGCCTCGCCATTGACGAGCGGTGCCGACATCACGCCGCCAATCGTCAGCGCAATTTTCAGCGGTCCCCGCAGCACCTGGGCCTCGAGATCGGCGATCGCCGCGAGACGTTCGAGCTGGGTCTCGAAATCGACTGAGCCGCTGAGGGGCGCATTGTCCTGCAGGGTAAAGGCGAAGGGCCGAAGCGCCAGATCGACCGGCAACGAAACCTCGGCCGTGAGCGGTTTTTCCGACAGACCGTTGCCTTCGAGCGCCGCCTGGAGACGGCCGCTCTCATAGCTCAGCGTGGTCGAGAGATCGGCGCTCATGTCGATGCTGCCGGTTCCCGGGGCAAGCCCGTCGACATTGGCGCTGACGTCGACCGTCGGGGCGTTCGGGCGCCCGCGGCTGGTCACCGTGAGGCCGGCATTGCCATGCAGCGACGGGGCGCCGAATTCCTCGAGGATCGCGAGATCGAGATCGCTGAGCCGGATATCGCTCCTGGCCTCATTGGCGTCCAGGGCGACATCGGCGACCAGCCGCGCCTCGCCGAAGCCGAGGTCCAGATCGGTGACGCTGAGGTCCTGACCCTGGATCCTGATGGTTGTCGGTTTGGCGAGCTTGAGCTCTTGCGCGCCGACAGCGCCATCGAGCGAGGTGATCCTGATTTCCTGACCGCCCGGCTTGACGCCGACCGCAGCGCTGGTGTCGAGACTGAGCTCGAGGTCTTGTACGGCACCCCTGGCGGTGACATCGACCAGCATCTGCGACAACGGGCCTTTGACGGCAACGCCACCTTGGCGCAGTACCGCACCCGGTGCTGAAAACTCACGGAGACTGAGATCGAGCGTCAGATCGGGCTCGGACTTGATGGTGCCGACCGTGCCTTGAAGGATTGCCTGATCGAGCTTGCCGAAATCGCCTGCGACATTGGCAAGCTGCAGATCGACGACAGCGTTCTGGTCGCCATTGTTGGGGGTTACGGTCGCATCGAACGTCAGCGTACCTGCCAATTGTTGCTTGTGCCAGCGCTGCAACGCGCCGAGATCGGTGATTCCACCCTCCAATTCCGCTTCGGCCAGCTGCGTCTCGAGGTCGAAGGCGGCAGCGCCCGCAAGCCGGGTCGCGGGGGCGGTGACCACCAGATCCTCAATCGTGAAAACCTCGTCGGCGAGCGAGTAATCGGCGTCGAGCGCGACTACATCCGTCTCGAACGAAGCCTTGAGGCCGATCGTGCCCATGGGCGCTTCGACGGTGCCACTCTGGGTCAGGCGAAGATCGATCTGATCGACTTCCTGGCCAGCTCCGCTGAAATTCGCCACCGCGAGGTCGAGATTGGCATTGGGCGCCTTGAAGGTGCCGTCCGCGTCGGCGTTAAGCCGGAGCGATCCCGCAAGATCGGTACCGGCAGCCTTCGAGAGAACGGACATGCTTGGAATGTCCGCCTGAAGCGAGGCTTTAAGCGTCTTGGTTTCGAGATCGGCAGCGCCGTTGCCCGCAAGGAAGAGGCCCGCACCGTCGAGGCTTAAATCCTCGAGGTCCAGGCGCTTTTGCTCGATCAGCGTTGCCACAAGCCCCAGGCTAGGCGATGCGCCCAAGAGTTCGGCCGCACCCGGCGGCAGGCCTTCGATCCCGTTCAGTTTCAACTCGGGCCGGGCCACGATCTTGGCTAGATCCGGCTCGATCTCGACGGGGAGGGCGAAGTTCAGCGAGCCCCGCAGATCCAGCGGTGGCGGCGAGCCTGCATAAGTCGTCAGGACTTGCCCCAATTGCGGCACCGCAAGGTTCAACTGGGCAACACCCCCCATGGTTGCCGTATCGAATTTCGCGTGGCTGTCGAGCGTCACGTTGCCCGTGGCAATGCGCAGGGCACTGAGGTCGATTTGGCTTTGATCCTTTAGCGAGGCTGTTGCGTCCAGGGTCAGGCGATCCTCGATGAGGAGCGGTTTGCCCGCCTGCGCCAGATTCCGGATCTCGCCGTTCAGCGTCGCCTCGGCAGCCATCGAGCCGCCATCGAGTGGGGCCCTGGCTGCGGCATCGAGGGTTAGCGCCAGACGTTCGAGGGTGAGCTGATCGAAGGCGATGTCGCTGCCATCGAGCTTTGCCTCGACCGCCGGCTGCCGCAGCGGCCCGTGGCTGGTGAGGGCGAGGCTGACGGCGCCGCCGAGTTCGGCCGAAGCTAGCGTCGAGGCCTTGGCGAGTGCCGCGAGTTCCAGTGATGCCCGGAGATCGTGGGTCTGTTGATCCAGATTGACCTCGCCCGCGGCCGTGAGCGTGGGTCCGTCAGTGACGAGAGCGAGGTCCTTCAACGTGACGATGCCGGGATCGCCGTACTCGGCGTCAAGACTGAGCGTTAACGCGGTCCCGGTCAGGGGTTCGATGCCGGGCGGCAACAGGGCGGAATTGGGGTTGAATTCGGCATTGAGACCGAGCGCCAGGCGATCGGTGTAGGCGAGCCGGATCTGGCTCGACAGAGTTGCGAGATTTTGCGCCTCGAGATCGAGCCTGCCCTGCCAATCGGCCAAGGGGCCTTTGCCCGCGAAATCCAGCTTCAGATCGCCGGCTTCGGGCTTTCCGCTGACCTTGGCCAGGAGGCCGCCGGTTTCCTCGGCATGAAGGTCGAGCGCCAGGATCTCGGTGACCAGATCGAGCGCCACTTGCAGCGAGGCTTGGGCGGTGTCTGCGTCGAGCCGCTTCAGCGCCAGGGCGATATCGAGATCGTCCTTAGCGTCGCTGACCCTGGCATGACCGTCGAGGTTGAGCGTCACCGCCTCGCCGAGCAAGGGCGCGCCGAGCCTGATCTCGCCGACGGCAAGCCGGTCGATCGCCACCGGCGGCAGGCTATCCGGCAAGTTTGGCGGCGGCGGCAAGGTCGTTTCGTCCGGCGGCTCCTCAACCGGCGCCGTCGACACCGGTGCCCGCGAAACCGTCAGTGTGCGGGCCGAGATTTCCTCGATTTCGCCTCTCAGTTTGAAAAGTTCTGGCCAGGCGACGGCCAGGCGAAAATCTTCAAGCTCCAGCCACTGCCCCTCGCTATCGCTCAGCGCCAAGCGCTCGAGGCGGAGATCGAAGGGCGGGCTGCCCCTGAAGCCCTCAAGCTCGAGGCCGAAATCCGGCCCTGACGCGGTCTCCTCAATCAGCACGGCGAGCCGATCGCGCACCGGCTGGAACTGCAAGGCGGCGATCGCCACTGCCAGCACCACGAAGGGCAGCAGGAGCAAAAAGCCGATAATCTTCAAAAGACGCCGCATGAGCCTCTCAGAGGGACAACACCTGGTATGTGTAAGGGATATGGGGCCGGAATGGCCTCAGGACATCTCAGAACGCCTGTCCGATACTCACATAGAGCTGGAACGGATCATCGACGCCGCTGCGCCGATCGACGGGAAAGCCCACGTCGAGACGCAATGGACCGATGGGCGTAATATAGCGCAGCCCCGGCCCGACACCGACCTCAAGCTCTTCACCGAAGTCCGGATAGGTATCCTCATAGACCGTGCCGGCATCGACGAAGGCGACGAGGCCCAAAGAGTCCGTGACGCGGTAACGAATCTCGCCGCTGAGTTCGAGCAGCGAGCGGCCGCCGATCGGGTCGTCATTGTCGTCGAGCGGCCCCGCCTTTTGGAACGGCACACCGCGGATCGACCCGCCGCCGCCCGCATAGAAGCGCTCGTCCGCCGGGATGTCCTCACGGCTGGCGCCGACGATGGATCCGACCCGTCCGCGGAATGCCAGCACCAGCCGCGGATCGCTGACCACGGTGACATACCGCGTCGTCGTGATCTCGTTGCGCCAGAATTTGGTGCCGTCGAGCGATAAGCCGGCGGTATCGATAAAAGGCGTCGATCGGATGAAAACGCGGCCGCCAGTAGACGGATCCAAGAGACTATCGCTGAAATTCCAATCGAGCCGGGTCGGCAGGGAGAGGAGTGCCACCCGATCGGCATCCTCGCCGGGCTCCTCGATTTCGGCGAGGCGATAGGCGACGCCGATCGCCCCGGTGACGCCTTCGCCGAACGGCCGCTCGACGGCGACGCCCGCCTCGACGAATTTGCTGTCGAAGGCGTCGGTCTCCTCGAAACCCGCCGAGGTTTCCGCCAGCAGATTCCATGAACGGTATGGCAGGTCGGGTTTGACGAAGGTGGCATTAATCTCTTGGCGGATGAAGGACGCCTCGGCATTAAGCTGCAATTTCTCGCCGGCGCCGAATATGTTCCGGTGCTCCCAGAAGGCCCGTCCGAAAGGGCCTTCGTCGGTTTGAAAGCCGGCGCCGAAGCCGATCGTGCGCTGCTTGCGCTGGCGCATGTCGAACGTTACGGGGAGTTGCCCGTCGGCATCGAGTTCGGTGGCGGGCAGGGCTCTCGCAGTCGAGAACAGGCCCGTGCTGGACAGGCTTTGGCGTGCCGCATCCAGTTTTTCCGGAGAAAAAGATGCTCCGGGCTCGAGATTGACCCGCTTGCGCAACCAATCCTCGTCGATGCCCTCCACGCCCTCGAAGCTGACCGGCCCGAACGGCGTCTCCAGGCCGGGTTTGATGCGCAGCGTGACATCCATGGTCTCCTGCTCGCGATCGATGAAGATCCGACGGTCGCCGGAAGCGGCGAAGGCGCGTCCGCCCTCCCTTGCCAGACTTTGCAGCCTGGTATCCGCCTCGATGACCGGATCGGCGCGGGCTGGCGCTCCCGTCTCGAGCCCGAGATCCAGAGGCGAGGGGGCGACATAGCCCTCGGCCGGTCCTTCCACTTCGATCTCGAGAGTGTCGAGGCTGTAGCGCGGTCCCGCATCGATCTCATAGACGATGGTCAAGGGCGTCGCAGCCGTCGCCCCTTCCTGCTCGCCGGCAGCATCGTCATCCGTCGCCGGTTCTTCCAGGCGGTAAGCGACGCTGCCCGAATAATAGCCTTCAGATCGAAGGGCGGCGGTGAGCTGCTCGACATCGCTGCTGGCGCGCCGGCGCACCGCGGCGCGACTTCGCGGCGGCTCGTTCTGCTTTTGCAGCGCTTCGGAATTGGTGCGAAGCAAGGAGAGGAGCTCGTCGGGGGGACTGCCCTCGAATTGGACTTCATAGGTGACCTGCGGCCGGTCATCCTCGACTGCCTCGCGCTCGAGGCCGAAGCGCTCCTCGACGGAGGAGCATCCGGCAAACGCGACCAACAGGACGAGGGCAACGCCGCCGGCAAATTTCCGAAATTCCCCGATCGTGGAAGTCAGATGCTGAAGGCTGACTTCTGTTCCGGTGTCGGGATTTCCCGCACCATGTTTTTCGCGTTTTTCAGATTTCACCTGTCAAATATGCAGCGATCAAAGCAGCCATGCAAATATCGGCGAGGAAAAGGGTTCCATTGCCGCCGTGTCGGCATTCACGAGGAACGGCTTGCGGCAGCTTGGACCTGATCGACTTTCTGTTCCCATTGCCAGGCGCTGTCGATAATCGTGTCGAGGTCGTCGAAGCGCGGCCGCCACTGCAATCGCTCCACGATCCTTCGGGAATCGGCGACCAGTTCCGGCGGATCGCCAGGGCGGCGCTCCCGCTCTTCGATGCGGAACCGGACGCCGGTCACCCGTTGCACGCTTTCCAACACTTCACGGACGCTGAATCCGCGGCCATAGCCGCAATTCATGATCAGCGATCCGCCGCCTCCCAGAAGATGCTCGAGCAGCAGCACGTGGGCCGAGGCCAGATCGCTGACATGGACATAGTCGCGGATACAGGTGCCGTCCGGGGTAGGGTAGTCGGAACCGTTGATATACATCGCCGATCTGCGGCCCAATGCGGTCTCGCATGCCAGTTTGATCAAATGGGCATTGTCCGGCGTCGCCTCGCCGATGCGGCCTTCCGGATCGGCGCCCGCGACATTGAAGTAGCGGAGAATGCCATAGGCGCCGCCGGCTCCCGATGCCACATCGATGAGAACGCGCTCGGCCATGGCTTTGGATGCGCCATAGGGATTGATCGGCTGGAGCGGCGTTTCCTCGTCGATGAGGGCCTTCGCCGGCTCGCCATAGACGGCGGCCGTCGATGACATGACCACGGCGCGAATGCGATGGCGGGCGCAGAGATCGAATAGGCGGATCGAGTTTGCCGTGTTGTTCGCATAGTATTTCGCGGGCTGCGAGACCGATTCGCCGACCCAGATGTGGGCCGCGCAATGGATCACCGCATCGAAGCTCCGCTTGCCCAGAAGATCGTCGATCTGTCGCGTATCGCCCAGGTCGGCTCGAACGAACTCGGCATCGAGCGTCGCCCAGGAGAAGCCGGAATAGAGGTTGTCGAGGATGACGGGCCGAAAGCCTGCCCGGACCAGATCGAGCGCGATGTGGCTGCCGATATAGCCTGCTCCGCCGGTGACCAGCACGCGTCCACGCTGTCTCTCGCTCATTCTCTCTGCCTTCCAGAATTCTGGTCCCGGGATCCTCGGCTCGGCAACGATGCGGGCCGGAATTTCGGCGGCTTTATGGCAGATCGCCGGAGATGGCGCTAACCACTTTGTGGCCGAGGCCGGGACTGCCGCTTACCGCCCATGCAGGATCGGCCTCGATCCGTGCAGCGTGAGGGCCCGTCGCCAGGAATCGCCGCTCCATGCCTTCCAGAACGAGACAGGTCAACTGACCGGTCCAACAGGCCCCGGTATCGATGGCGATCCGGTTTTGATGGATTTCCGGCTGCTCGACCACGGTATGCCCGTGGACGACGATTTTGCCGAAATCGCTATGAGAATCCAGGAACGGATCGCGAATCCAAAGCATGTCCGTTTCTTTTTGATCCTGCAGGGAACGCGATGGATGGACGCCGGCATGGACGAAGAAATAGTCGCCGAGCCCGAAGCCGAGTTCAAGCGAATCGAGAAAATCGAGATGCCCGGAGGGAATCAGGCCCACCAATTGCTTGCGGGCCGCACTCAGCCGCTCGGGCTCAAGCATTCTGGGATCGAGCCTGACACCATAGCTGACCAGGGTGGCATCGCCGCCATAGGCCAGCCAACTCGCGCCATCGGTTTCGTTTCTGACGAAATCGCGCAGCCAGACATCGTGGTTGCCGATCAGCCAGACCGGACGCACGCCCGCCAGCGGTTGATCGATCAGATGATCGATGACCTCGCGGCTACTATAGCCGCGATCGACATAGTCGCCGAGATAGACGACGATGTTCGAGGTGTGAGGATAATGTCCGATATCGCGGGCGATCTTGGTTTCGATTTCCCGCAGAAGATCGAGGCGGCCGTGGATGTCGCCGATAACGTAGACGCGAAGTCCGGTTGGCACCGTCGGCTTTCGGGAATGCCCCTCACGGGAATCGTCGCCACGAGGCCGATTGAACAAACGGCTGAACAATGAGATTCTCTCCTCGGCAATAAACTCGCATGCTACGGCGTCGACCTGATGTGGCAAGTCGTGGCGCCCATATGTTGCAAAAAAATTACATCTAGGGGGCTCGGTGCGCCATATTGGCGATCCTGCCGCCCGAGACTGGTCAGTTGGCTTGCATCAGGACAGGCGCATCGACTACCACGCAATGGGCAAGGAAGACCGCGAAAACTTGACATCTCGGCGCAACAAAAGCCGGCAACCCATTCGTGAACAACGGAAGAGAGCGCGATGAGAAAAGTGCTGACGGTTATTCTGGGCGGCGCTGCAACGATATCAATGACCGTCGGTGCGGTGGCGCAAGAGCAGGTACAGCCACCGCCGCCACCGCCGATCTTTCAAGATCCGAATCCCAATGTATCGGTCCTCGAACGCACTCGGCCCGACTATAACCCCTTAGGTATTCGAGCCCGAAGTTTTCTAATTTTCCCGTCTATTGGCCTGCTGGGCGAATATGACGACAATGTTCGCGCCACCGACAATGATGAGGAAGACGACTATTCGTTGAGCGTCGTGCCACGCATTGCGGCGCGTTCGCAGTGGTCGAGACATGAACTCAATGTCATCACATTCGGCGATTTCGCTTTTTTTGCCAATGACAGCGACAATAATTACCAGGATTTCGGCATCGAGTCCGAAGGTCTGCTGGAAATCAACAGCCGGAATACTCTCGTGGCCAATGCCGGCATTCAGCGCGAGCACGACGACCGCGACGATCCCGACGAGATCAACGAAGACGATGTAACCGAGTTCTGGAATGCGGAAGCCGGGGCGAGCTACCGTTACAGCTTCAATCGATTTTTCGTTCAGCCCGGCGGCTTTGCCCAGCGTCTCGACTACCAGGAAGCCGGCGATGTGAGCAATTCCGAACGAGATCGAAGTCTCTATGGTGGAAATTTTCGCTTCGGCTACACCGTCACGCCGAGGTTAGATGTGTTCACGCAGGCGACCTACATCCGATCCGTACGCGATACCAGCGATGCCGGTGGCCGATCGAACGACAATACGCGCTACATCGGCACGGTCGGCACGAATATCGATATCACCGGGGTTATCTTCGGCGAAGCGCAGATCGGTTATGAATATATCGAATTCGACGACGACGAGTTCGATAGCGAACAGAATCCCTTTGCCGAGGCGGGGATAACTTGGAATGTGACGCAACTGACGAGCCTGTTGTTCTCGGGCTCGGCGTCGCAGGAAGATACCAATGTGACGGTCGATGGCGAAGAAGCCTCGAGCCGACTCGAACAGGATGTCGGTATCGAGGTCCAACATGAACTGTTGCGCAACGTCATTCTGGAGGCCAACGGCATCTATGAGCGGGACGATTTCCAGGGCGTCGACCGGACGGACAACACCTTCCGCACCGGCTTTGGCGTGACCTATTTGCTCAACCGCAATCTCTCGTTGATCGCCAACTACAATTATTCCAATCGCAATTCCGATGTCGACAGCGCGGAATTTTCGCGGAACATCTTCCGGGTCGGTATCAACGCCAGGCTTTGATCATCGGCGTGCTGTCGCGCCTACTTACCACAACGATCACTGTCGCTGATCGTCGGAGGCGATCATCAATTGATCACTGTCGCTGATCGTCGGAGGCGATCATCAATTCTGGTCAATCGGGGTTTGATTTGCGTTATCTTTCGCAACACGCAATGATTCGTCAGCTGGTCTTTGAACGACCGTGGTCGCGCTGTATTGGAGGAAGTTGATGACGATCTGGCGCTCTTGGCAACGCTGGAACCTGAAAATTGTCGGCTCGATGGCATTGCTGCTGGTCTTGGGCCTCTCTGCTTGCTCTGGCACGGGTGGCGGCACGCTTGCCTCGGCAACGCCTGACGCTGACTTGGCGAACCCGACCTACACGCTCGATGCCGGCGATCGCGTGCGGGTTGTGGTCTTCCGGCATGAAGATCTGTCCGGTGAGTTCGAAGTTGACGGCGACGGCAATTTCGCGATGCCGCTGGTCGGGAGGATCGAAGCCAGTGGCCTAAGCTCGAGCGAACTTGAAAGACAGATCGAGACCCAGCTCGGCGACGGCTATCTGGTCGATCCGCAGGTCAGCGTCGAAGTGCTCAACTATCGACCGTTCTACATCCTGGGTGAGGTCAATCGGCCGGGGGTCTACGAATATCTCAACGGGATGACGATCATCAACGCGGTGGCATTGGCAGGCGGCTTCACCTATCGCGCTGCGGAGAACAGCGTCACGATCAAGCGCGGCGGATCCAATGCCGATCCGGTCGAGGTTTCGGCGATAACGCCGGTCCTGCCGGGCGACGTGATCCAGGTTCCCGAAAGATTCTTCTAACGAGGCTTGCGGCGAGGGCCAAATAGGTGGCGACGGCTCAGGCAGCCGAAGGGCGTCCGCCCTGGCGCGAGGCGCTCGCCGTCTATGCCGATCGGCGGGTCGTCTCGATCCTCTTTCTGGGATTCTCGAGCGGCCTGCCGATCATGCTGGTCGCCAGCACGCTCAGCGCCTGGCTGCGTGAGGCCGAGGTCAGCCGCTCGACGATCGGCCTCTTCGCCTATGTGTTTCTGCCCTACACCCTGAAATTCGTATGGGCGCCCTTGATGGATCGGCTGCCGCTACCGCTCCTCACGCCCTGGTTGGGGCGGCGGCGTGGCTGGATCCTGTTGACGCAGATCTGCCTGATCGGGGCGATCTTTGCGCTCGGCCAGTCCGATCCGGCGATCGATCTCTACAGAACGGCGTTCTTCGCGGTGCTGGTCGCCTTCTTCTCCGCCAGCCAGGATGTCGTCATCGACGCCTACCGGGTCGAGATATTGCCGGAGGAGCAACTTGGCGCCGGTGCTGCTATCGTTGTTCTCGGCTATCGCATCGCCATGTGGATGGCCACGGCGGTAGCCCTGGTTATCGCCGATCAGGCGGGCTGGTCGGCTGCCTATGCGACCATGGCGTTCTTGATGATCGTCGGCATCGTCACCGTCTTCATCGTGCCGGAGCCGGCGGGCTCGACCACCGCGATTCCGGGCGGCCGTCATGGCTTTCGCGCCTGGGTGTTGTCGGCCGTGATCGAGCCCTTTACCGATTTCTTCAGCCGTCACGGGCTCAAGATCGCGATCGCGATCCTGGCGATGATCTCGTTCTACAAGGCCTGCGACGTGCTGCTGACGTTGATGGCCAATCCCTTCTATATCGATGTCGGCTTCAGCAAGACGCAGATCGGGGTCGTCTCCGGCACCTTCGGCCTGTTTGCCACGATTGGCGGCGGCCTGATGGGCGGCGCCATGGTCTACCGCCTGGGACTTCTGCCCGCGCTGTTCGTGGGTGGATTGCTGCAGGCGGCCTCGAACCTGATGTTCACAGCACTCGCCTCGATCGGCCCGAGCCTGCCCTTCTTCTACCTGACGATCACCATCGAGAATGTCTCAGGCGGTCTCGGCACCGCCGCCTTCGTCGCCTATCTCTCGAGCCTCTGCAATATCCACTACACCGCCGTGCAATATGCGCTGCTGACGTCGTTCATGCAGATGCTCGGCAAATATTTCATCGTGCCGTCCTCGGGCTTCTACGCCGATGCGGTCGGCTGGCACTGGTTCTTCATCACCTCGGCGTTCTTCGCCGTGCCCGGCCTCCTGCTCATCGCCTGGCTGCATCGCCAGGGCCTGAGGACGGCACGAACGTCCGAATTGCGCCCGCAATCAGCCTGAGGGCTCTGTCGCTCCGTTCAGCGACCAGTCATAAATATAGCCCTCGATCGCCGGCGTCGCCGCGAGTTCCCGCGCCAAATCCGGCTCGGCGTATCCGCGCAAATGAGCCAGGAGTTCGACATAGTCCTCGCCGAAATCCTCCCTGAACCAGAGATAAATCTTGGAAAGCGTCAGCCGGCCATCGGGCTCGACCGTGACGCCCTGCGGATCGTTAATGTAATCCCGCGCCTGTCCGTCCAGGGCATCATCGACATTGGCTCCTGTGAATGCCTCGCCATAAAGATCCGGGCAGCCGATCGAGGCGCAATTGAAACCGTAATGTACCCTCGGGTCCTGCCAGATCGGCCGCACAATGCCGTGCTCGATATCATTCAAGGATAGCGCACGGCCCTCGACCTCCAGGAGATCCTGGCCCCAGGGCCCGATGCTGAAAAAGCCCTCCTTGATATCGCGGATGGAAGACACGGGATAGTTTTCGAGGATCAGCAGCACCGTCCTCGCATTGTAGAGGTTCAGCCAATAGGCGAGTTGCTCATTCCGATCGAGCCCGGTTGCGGCGACCGCTTCGAGCGCTTCGACATAGGCCCCGAGCGCTGCCCGATCGGCTTCGGTCACCCGCCCGTAGGCGACGAGATCGGCGCCGGGTTGGCGCGGCTCCAGATATTCCCCGAGAAAAGCCGACCAGGCAGCATGATCGACAGTAGTCGCCGTGTCCTCCGCATGGATTTGCCAGTGCGGGTCGACAAGCTCGGCATCGGGTGCGAGCGCCTGCTCGAGACTGAACCCCATCAGGAACGGCAGTGCCAAGGGCGCCAGCCACCAGCCAAACCATCTTATCATCACGCTCACCGAGATCGATTGTCATCGGTGATGAGAGTGGTGATCGGGCCGGGCCGGGACAACACACAGCCCGGCGAGGCGCTCGTGAGCGAGTTTCGAGCTTAGGGCTCGATCATGTCGAGGCGATGGACCGCGATCGATTCGATCAAAGGCGCCCGCTTCTCCCTCGACCCCTGGATGTGTGGTGCTCCACTATGCGCTTCCAGATCCTGGTCGGTTTCCCAGGTCTCATGAAAGAAAAAGAGATCGGGATTGCTGCGATCTCGATGCAGATCGTAGTTGATGCAACCCTTTTCCCGATGTGTGGGCGCCACCTGTCCTTGTAGCATCGGCATCAATTCGTCGCCCTTGCCCGCCTTGGCCTCGACCCGCGCAATCACCACAACCCGCGCCATCGCCCGTCCTCCCTGTTGAATCCCTGGCCTCGATCTGCGACTGCGTAACCGCTGAAACGATCATCGGCAAGCGTTGTCGGGTGTCGAAAGACGTGGTTAAACGCCCCGCATGGTCAGGGGGTGATCAAATCGAGCACCGGGAGGTCGAGGCAATGGTTCAATGCTATCGATCCGGGTGGCTGGCGACCTGCCTGGTCCTGGCGGGCACGGCTTCGTCTTGGGCCCAGGAACAGGAGCCGGCGACCGATGGCGAAACATTGGTCGTCAATGACGAGATCCGGCCCTCGTCGCACCCGTCGCACTCTATCCCGATCCGCTGCTTGCCGTGATCCTCCAGGCCTCGATGAACCGGTCGACGTCGTCCAGGCCGACCGGTTCATCGAGCGCTACGAAGAAGACACCACGCTCGAGCCCTCCGAGGATTGGGATCCTTCGCTCTACGCTTTGCTCAACTATCCGTCGGTCCTGAGCGAGATGAACGAACATCTGGACTGGACCGAGGCCATGGGCGACGCGGTCTAAGACCAGCTCGATGACGTCCAGAATTCGATCCAGGATATGCGCACGGGCGCCTATGCCATGGGCGTGCTGGTCTCCAACGACGTGCAGGATGTCATTATCGAAGAAGGCGTCGTTCAGATCAGCCCGACCTCCGAAGACCAGATTGCGATCCCCGATTATGACGGCTTCGCACTGCTCGGCGCCCTCGAGCCGGCCGCCGTCGACTCTTCGGAAGACGTGACCGCCGACGCGAGCGAGGATACGGCCGCAGTCGTGCCGCAGCCGCGCCCGGCAGAGGCAGAGATGGAGGCCGATGCGGAGACGGAGATCGCGGCAGCAGAGGATCTTGCCGAGACCGAACCGCCGCCGACGGAGCCCGTCGCAGCCGATCCTTACGCCCAGGGCTATGTCGAGCCGGATCCGGGGTATGCCTATGCGGCACCGGCAGCCCCTGCCTATGTCGAGCCGCCCGTTTATGCGTCAGCACCGCCGCCGGTTGCCTACTCCCAGCCCTCGGGCTCGTTCTGGGGCTCAACCGCGACCTTCGTCGGCGGTGCTGCCGTCGGCAGCATTCTGGGCTATGCGCTCTCCGACGACGACGATGATGACAGTGGCGACCGCGACGAGCGCCGCAACGATGTCAATATCGAGGACAGCACCGTCATCGTCGGCGATCAGGATCGCTTCCGCCTCGACCAGGACGACCGCGATCGGGTCAACGCCCAATTGCGCGGTCGCCGCGATCGCGGCGAGGGCATTCAAGGGCGTGACCGCGACCGCTCGGTGGCGGCACTGCCCGGACGAAACTCGCAGGCGAGGCAACGCGAGCCGCGCCGAGATATCAGCTTGCCGCAACGCGACCGTGAGCGTCCGGCCAAGATCGAACGGCGGCAGGCGCCAGCTGTTTCGGCACTCAAGGCGCCCACACGGGAGCGGGGCGCCGCAGCCTCCATCCAGCGCCCGAGCCAGGCCAAGAAAGAAGCATCCCGCGGCAAATCCAGCCGATTGAAGTCGGCGGCGTTGAAGGCCAAGACGCCGCAGCGCCAGACAGTACAGCGCACCGGCGGCCAGAGCCGCGCGGCGTCGGCCTCGTCCGGCGGGAAGCTCAAGGCGCTGGCGCCGAAGGGTGGCAACAAGAAGGCCAAGGCGTCATCCAAACGAGGCAAGAAAAGCCGCGGCAACAAGCGCCGCGGATGAGGAGATCGTCCATGAACAGATTGCGAAGGATCAGCCATGCCGCGGGTCTCGCCGGCGTGCTGGTAATGATGGAGGTGTGGCCGGCCGCGGCCGATGAGCCCTATTTCCCGGATCCCGAAGCGGCCCTCGAAGCTTTTCGGGAAGCCCTGCAGACGCCTGACGGCGAGACCCTGCTCGAATTGCTCGGCCCGGAATACCGGGATGAACTCATCGGCGGCGATCCGGCGAGCGCTCGCGAGACCATGGCCGCCGCTCGCAATGCCGCCGCCGAGGCCCTGGTTCTTGTCCCCGGCGACGAGCCCGGCACGTTCGATCTGCTGCTCGGCCGCGAGGGCTGGCCATTGCCGATACCCCTCGTCGAGGACGATCAGGGGTGGCGCTTCGATACCGAAGCCGGCCTTGAGGAGATCATCGACCGCAGGATCGGCGAGAACGAACTCGCGGCGATCGCTGGGGCGCGCGCCTATGTCGAGGCCCAGCGCCTTTACAGCACGCTCGATCCGAATGGCGACGGCGTGCCGGAATTCGCCACCCGCCTCTCGACTCTCGAGCACTCCGGGCGAGCATGACAGCCTCTTCTGGCCTTCGAATGCCGGCGAGGAGCCCAGCCCGCTGGCCCCGCTCGCGGCCAGCGAGGAAGACTATCTCCAATATTACCGCTCCGGCGAGCCCTATTACGGCTACAACTTCAAGGTGCTGACCCAGCAGGGCGAGAATGCGCCGGGCGGCGCCTATGATTGTCGCATCAATGGCCGCATGATTGCCGGCTTCGCGCTTCTGGCATGGCCCGCCGACTATGGCAATTCGGGCATCATGTCGTTCATGGTGAGCCATCTGGGCGATGTCCACGAGGCCGACCTCGGGGAGGACACGGCAACCATCGCTGCGGCCAACGACGCCTACGATCCGGGCGTCGAGTGGTCCTTGACCGAGGACTGACGAAGCAACATTTCGTCACCGATATCCGCTGCACCGCCGGCATTGTCCATCGGAGACGAACTCGCATGAAATGCCTGCTGGTCGCGGACCTGCATTACGATCTGCGCAAGTTCGACTGGGTGGTCGCCGCCTCGGCCCATGTCGATATCGTCGTCCTCGCGGGCGACCATCTCGATGTCTTTGCCACGGTCGACCGTACCGCCCCAGCTATCGTCGCCCAGAAATATTTCCGCCGCATACGCGAGCGCGCCCATCTCCTGATCTGCTCCGGCAACCACGATCTCGACAGTTGCGACAGTGCCGGCGAACTTGTCACGCGGTGGATCGCCAAGGCGCGCTACTACGACGTGCCGACCGACGGCGATACCAGACTGATCGGCGATACGCTCTTCACGATCTGTCCCTGGGCCGACGGCCGGTTCAAGCGCGCCGAAATCGCGGCCCACCTCGCCCGCGACGCCGCGATGCGGCCCGCTCGCTGGGTCTGGGTGCATCATGCGCCGCCCCAGGGCTCGCCGATCAGCTGGGACGGCAAGCGCATGTTCGGCGATAAGGCCCTCAGCGCCTGGATCGAAACCTATCAGCCGGATCTCGTCCTCTGCGGCCATGTCCACCAGTCGCCATTTACAGGCGCCGGCTCCTGGGCCGATCGCATCGGCGCCACCTGGGTCTTCAATGCCGGGCACCAGATCGGCCCGCAGCCCTCCCATATCGTGGTCGATACGGCCTCTCCGGGCGCCTACTGGATATCGTTCGAAGGTGCCGAGGAAACGTCGCTCGACCGCTCGCCCTGCCGTCCCTTCCGGCAAATCGACGATCCGCCCAAGTTGCTGACGGAGCTGGAAGTGCTTCCGGCCGGCTAGGAGGTTGCCCTATGTTTCCGGCGGCAGTTCAGAAGCCGGCGGAAACTCTTCGCTCTGCGCGTGACGAAGCGATTCCAAGACCTCGTCGACCATGCCGAAATGATCCTGATGGTCCTGAAACTGCTGCTTCAGATTGACCAGATAGGCCGAGGCGTTCTTGCAGCCGCCGCGCCAGCAAGGCGGCCATCGGCCACATCACCTCAGGATGCGCTTCGAGGAACGCCCGCGGCCGGTCGATCACATGAACCCTGGCCGAACCGACCGCCCGGACGCTTGCGGTATGCGGAATTTCCAGCAGCATCGAGATCTCTCCGAACACGGCACCCGGATCGTCAACGAGCGCAATCTGAACGCCCCCCTGAACCACCTCCACGGTACCTGCCGCGAGACAGAAAAGCTGTGAGGTCTGCTCCCCCTCATGCATTATAAAGGCGGTGTCTGTTTTCTGTGTTGAATTGCCACTGCTTTAGAACATTTGATGAACATCAAGGGTCGAAAGGGAGCGGTGAGCATGGATGGCGTAACGTTGAAGACCTTCAGCGCCGGGGTCGAGACATTGTCGGTCGGGC
>JBGSYN010000212.1:0-3818 GCA_041750975.1 Geminicoccaceae bacterium
CGCAGAGGCCGTCGCCGTACTGTTGAGCCAGCGTGCGGAAAGCCTCGACACGATCGTTGTGCGTGGTCTCGGGAACGATCCCGTCCTCCTTCGCGGCACGGGTTTTCGTCTGTTTTGCCATGGATCGCCTTTCTCCGTGTCACTAATGGGAGGCGGCCAGAAAACCGCCAAGCCTATTTAACACACGGCACCGCGAAAGGTTACGGCCCGGCACGACGCCTTGGGGACGGTCGCATGGATTCGTTCGCCCCGAGCTTGTCGATACGCCGATCGTCACTGGTCGCCGGCGAAGCCAGTCCCCCACAGCGTGCCGGGTAGAAATTCCTCCCGGCGGCCATTCGTGTAGCGCTATCGAAACAGAATTGACATGACCAACAGTTCACCCCTGGATCACTGAACGGCTCAGGCCGTGTCGCGCTCGACTAAATCCCATTAAAGCTGCTAAATACGATACGTGACCGGGCCGGGCAGGTCGCCTATGCCGATTTGGCGGCCGTCGATCGAGGCGACGGGGGTCTGGCCGCTGAAGGTGCCGGAAAGGAAGGCCTCGTCGGCGCTACAGGCTTTCAGACGGACGTTTTGCCCGGCTGAGACATTCGGACCTCCGAAAATCGTAAAGCTCGAAAACGACCATTTTTGACTTGACAGTTCCGTTAGGCAGCTTCGTCCGTTCAACGGAAGAAGCTACCGTTGAAATTCCATGATATCGTCCAGTTTTCGGCGGTGACCGGACGAGTATATAGAGCGAAACGGTCATACCCAACACAGTGGATTTTCCACTGATGCTAGCGTGGGTCGGACTAAAAGTTGCCCGCCTTCATGTAGGAAAGCTCGTCAACGACAATAGTCATCGGTAATTCATAGAAATCGAACAAAGCGTAGAGGGGAGATAAGAGAGGATGCACTACCTCAGGAAGATTAGGGCCAATGCTCTGTACATCAACATGAGTGCTTAATGCGATCGAGTCCTGTCTTGCGACTCTAACAAGCCGAACGTCACGGCGACTATCCATACTCACTAGTGATCGACCGGCGAGACCCGAGTAGGTTGCTTGAAACCGAACTGTAGTCGGCCCCTCGAAGAGATTAGCGGCTAGATTTCTTGCGTGCAGCAGTGTCTCTCCGATCCTCCATATGGGCTGATTGATGTCGAATACAGCTTTGGGAGAGATCCGAGCGCCTGTCGGCAGTATTGGGTCTTCTCCGTCTTCCCGAAAGCCTACAAGCAAGAACGCCAAACCTTCAGGATGGATACGCCAAAAATCAGCATGTCCAGCATCACGGTCGTGGACGGGAATTTGAGAATCACCACCCAGCCAACACTCGACTCCTCCGTCGATGGGATAAGGTTTGATCCCATCACGCGCTGGATACCAGAATGGCGGCCAGCGTGAGTGCCGAACCACGCTGGCCCTTAACACCTCGGGAAAATGGGCAGGTGCAATTTGTTGACGCTCGCCAAGGACTTCGTAGGCAAAGCAATAGTGGCCATGGGGGAGCCTTGGTCCGACATTGGCCGGAAGAGGCTCCACGAGTTTTCGCCAGCGTTCAATTCCTATTCTAATCCACTCGTCGAGTCTCGCAGGCATAGCTGGTTGTTCGATTTGAGGGACTGCACCGTAGATGAGGTCTCTAATCTGATCGAACATCTCATCACGCCGATTCCGGAGGCATCGGGCCAGGAGGTCGTCCCAGTCTTGCGCGCTATGGGGAGTCTCGCTACGAGGTCCCGGCTTTCGGACGTAGATCGCATTGTTTGCCACAATGTTGCCGTTTGGGCCGGCTCGTCGAGCGCGTATGGGGACGCGATGCTGACCGGGAACTATTACTATTGGAAACAATGCACCAGTTGGATTGGGGACGATATGGACCGCACAATGGAAAGGCGGGTCACAATAATTATGGACTATGGCATTGATCAAATTTTGGCTGTAGCCATCGAGTGTAGCAGGCCGGCCCTCGGCCTCGACTATGCGCTCGTCGGTTTCTAACAGCCCGAGGGCAATAAAGCCGCCACCATGATTGGAGATGGCAAGGACAGCTTTCGCAAACGTCGCCTTGTCCTTGTTCGAATTTTCTAGGTCGAGCCAGTTCTTTACCTCGAAGTCGAGGTCCTCTCTCGGATCGACCAATAAGTCTGCAATGCGTTCGAGACTAATCTCCATAGGCATCCACATCTGGTAACACGTACGCGCTAAAGTAGCCAAACAAACCCGTTTGGCGCTATGCTAGCGTTGGCAGCAATAGGCTCTGAGTCGAACTTGGACATGGACCTCGCGTGGCAAAACTCAGGGGTTTCTGTCCAGCGCTCATAGCTCAATTGTCTCCAAGTTCTTTTCATGCGCAATTCTCCATTACCGCTTGTGAAACAAAATCGCCGAGCGTCTGCGGGCTTTGCGTCGCGGATAACCCCTTGTTCGCTTCAATGAGCCCGATCCAATGAAATGCGCCGCTATCCGGCCGGTAGGCGCATTCTTCTCCGAGTTGGACAGGGACGTGAATTGCGCGACCTCCTCAAACGGTTCAGGCCGTGTCGCGTTCGACCAGAACCCCGTAGAGTTCCTGAATCCGATGCGTCACCGGGCCGGGTAGGTTGCCGTCGCCGATTTGGCGGCCGTCGATGGAGGCGACCGGGGTCTGGCCGCTGAAGGTGCCGGTGAGGAAGGCCTCGTCGGCGCCGTAGGTGTCCACTAGGGAAAAATTCCGTTCAAAGACCGGGATGTCGTTGTTGCGGCAAAGCTCGATCACCTTCGCTCGCGTGATGCCGTTCATGCAGTAATCGCCGCTCGAAGTCCAAACCTCGCCTTTGCGCACGATAAAGAAATTGCAGGAATTGGTGGTGTTCACGAAGCCATGCGGGTCGAGCATCAGCGATTCCTCCGCACCCGCCTTCTCCGCCTGAATGGCGGCAAGAATACAATTCAGCTTCGAGTGGGAATTGAGCTTTGGGTCCTGGCTCATCGGCAACCCCCGAACCTGCGGCACGGTCGCGAGCCTGACACCTCTTCGGCCCATCACCGAGATCGAATGCTCCATGATGATCACCATGGTCGGCCCGGAGCGCGACAGGCTCGGATGCTGAAACGGCCGCGCCTTGCGCCCGCGCGTCACCATCAGCCGGGCGTGCACGTCCTCGACCATGCCGTTGGCCGCTCGGGTCTTTTCCAAGGCCTCGACGATGCCGGCCCGGTCCATACCGGGATCGAGATCGATCGCTTTCGCCGCCTCGAACAGCCGGTCCAGATGGTCGTCCAGAAAGGCCCATTGGCCATGATGCAGCCGCAGCCCCTCCCAGACCCCGTCGCCCAGCATGAAGCCCGAATCATAGACCGAAACCTTGGCCTCTTCGCGCGGGACGATGGCACCGTCGACATAGATCAGGATCGCGTCGTTGCGCGTATCCGCCTCGGCATCATGGGCCGTGGCGCGTTCGGTGGTTGACTTTTCGTCGTTCATTCCTGTGTCGCTCCCTCCACCCCCTGCAACCCCTCTGGCGGACCTCGTTGCATCGTCGTGAGTAGGCAGGATGTCGCGTCGGCGGTCAACTTGCTCGACTCGCAAGCCACGATGCCCCGATCAAGGCCGCCACCGCACCAGATTTCGAGAAGCTCCGGCTCCAGGGAGAATTGCCATGACCAAGCGCTTCATCGTCGATGTTGCAGGCGTGCCGAAGTCGCCGTCGCCGATCTCGAACGCGGTCGTCGCCGGCAATATTTGCCACATCTCGGGGCAACTTGCCGTCTACGAGGATGGCTATCGGCCCGGGACGGCCCGCGAGGAGGCAGCGCGCGCCTTCGATCTCGTCTTCATGATCGCCA
>JBGSYN010000213.1:0-4052 GCA_041750975.1 Geminicoccaceae bacterium
TAGTAGGCATAGAGCTTGCCCTTGGTGAAATAGAAGACGTAGTCGGCATTCTGGTCGGTCGGATCGAAGCCCGTCGTCGCGATATAGTTCTCGATCAGATCGCCTTGCGAACCCAAATCGGCAGTAATTCGCTCCAACGCCACGAACAGATTGTCGGCCCTGGGTTCGAGCACGGCCGCACCCTCAGCGAGACGTGAGTTGTAGGACCGCAGCGACACGATCGCCTGCCGGTATTGTTCCTCGCTCGTCGCCGTCGGGGTCCAGGTTTGCCTGAAGTCGAAGACCCAGACATCGCCTGGAAAACGCAGCAGCCCTGCGGCTCGGTCGAGATCCGAATCGACCCTTGACGAGCCGCGAGCCCGGCCGAGTTGGTCGGAAAGTTCCGTGACGAACCGTCCGAGGGCATGGACCATGCCTTCCTGGAAGGCGCCCATATTGTCGAGCAACGCGCCCGGCATGAAATACGGATCGTTGACGACCCAGCGATGCTGATTGACCTCACGGTCGAGCATAGCAATTGCGACGTCGACCGAACGCATGCCGCCTGCCGTCGGTGCTTCGATCATGATTTCCGGTGAATCGTCGATCCGCTCGGTGAGCAACATGCCGCCCAGATAGTAGACGCCGACGATATTGACGGCGATTAGCGTACCTCTCAGAAGCTTTCGGGCTTGGGTCCTGCGAGCACTCCAGCTTTTTCCGGCCGAAGGCTTATTTGGTTGAGTCTCGTCCGCAAGATCGTAACCCGGTTGATCGAGAACCGTCGTCATGGTGATTTCCCGCTGGTGCCTGAAGCTTTGGAGGGCTGACGCATCGGGCGCCTACAGCATTCGGCGTGTCGACAGCATGGCCGAATGCCGTGCTGGGTCTTTCTTCACCAGTTGCGGCTATGGTCGCGCCGGGTCCGATTGCGTTCGACGATACCGTCAACGGCAGCGAGGTCGAGCCCGAGCAGTGCGATTTCGTCGTCGTCCAGTTTTTCAAGGGCGGCCATGATGCGAGACAGCTCGCGCTCTTCCTTCCAGATGCGAAGGCGATGCCGTATTTTGGCCATCGCCAAGCGCCAGCGACGATCGAACCTGGCCAGGGGGGACAGACTGTCTTCCATAAGCTCATAAGCGGTCGGTCGTCCCAAGACGTGAAACATGGTGGGGTTCACATCGACGATAGTGGCATGTGCCATGGTGTTATCTCCCGTTACTGTCTCGAACCATCACTCAACGAGGTTCGCTGAGACAACGCCTCACCGCCAAGTCTCATCCCGGCAAGCCGCAAATATTTTTATTATTTTTCGATGCATGAATATTGGCGCCGAGACGTAGTCCCACTGTCGAGAACATCAAGCGCGCAGCGGGAGCGGGTACCGTCAGGTTATGAGCAAGAAGCGTATCAGCGAGGATTTGGCAGAACATCTGCCATATTTGCGCCGCTATGCGCGGGCCTTGACCTGCGGCGATGCTGCCGACGCCGATGATCTGGTTCAGGAGACCCTGCTCAAGGCGATCCGCTCCATTGAGCGGTTCCGCGAGGGAGCTGAGCTTCGTGCCTGGCTGACGACCATTATGGTCAACACGTTTCGGAGCGACAAGCGGCGCGCCCGCACACGCAGGGCTTATTTGGAAAACCAGGCTGGCGAGGAGCAACAATCCGCACCTCGACAACAGGATTGGATGGAGGTGCAGACAGTGTTGCGAAGCCTCGACACATTGCCCCCCGAGTTGCGCGAAGCGATCACGCTCGTCGCCCTCGAGGATGTCAAATACACCGATGCGGCTCAACGATTGGGGCTCAAACTCGGCACGTTCATGTCACGGGTTTCGAGAGGCCGGGCGGCACTCAGAAGGATGCTCGAGGGTGAGCCTGACCCAAGCAGACGGGTGGCGGGAGAATAGCATGAGCAGTCACGGTTCCGGGCGTGAGGAAGACGATGCGATGGCCAGGAATGATGTCAGCGACGTGGAGCTTCATGCCTTCGCCGATCGCCAGCTCTCCGTCGACGAGGAGAACAAAGTGATCGATTTCCTGGAACGTCACCCTGACAGATTGCAGCTTTTGCGAGGACACATGGACGACAAACGACGGATCAGCGAAGCTACCGAGCTCGACGACGAACCGACCGATGTGGCCATCGATACGCTGGCGGATTGTCTGGGCGATCGTTTGGCGCGGCACGAAAAGCGGGAAAAGGCGCGTCGCTGGTCGGCACGGACCGTCGCGTGCGTGGCGCTCATTGCAGTCGGCTGGACTGCCCACACCGCTTACATCGATGGTCCGGCAACGCGGAACGGGGCGCTGACCATGGCTTCGGGCGAAGCTACCGCAGTGCCGCGGTTTCTCGCCGATGCAGCAGGCGCGCACAGCCTGTTCGCGCCGGATCAGGTTCACCCGGTAGAATATACCGCGGATTCGGAGCCGGCGATGCGCGACTGGTTCAGCTCGCTCTTCAACACCGACATCGCCGTGCCGCACCTCGAAGGAATCGGCTTCGATCTGATGGGCGGCCGCATGCTCGCGACTGCGGAGGGACCGCTGGCGCAACTGCTCTATGAAAATGGTCGCGGCGATCGCGTCAGCCTGTTTTTCACCAAGCAGCAAATGGACGGCAGCAGCGAGATGAAACTCGTCAAGGTGGGCAAGACATTCGCCAGCTACTGGCAGGATGACGAGTTCAGCTATGCCGTCGTCGAGGAAGCCCCGGGTGCGGATATCGGAGTCGTGGCGACGCAAATCGCCGAACTGGTCCATAACCGCGGATCTTGAAACCGAGTTCAATCACAGACCACGCCAGCGAGAGATCGTAACCATGCAACGCTTTAAGAATATTCTCTTTGTCGCCAACAAGCTGGAAGGCCCGGATTCAGCGTTCGAGCGGGCCCGGGCACTTGCCAAACGCAATCACGCAGCGCTCAAGGTCGTCATCGCAATGAATTCGATGCCGCATCACCGCGTGATCGGCGGCGAGCGGGTCGACGACATCGTCCGCGACTATTGTCGCGAGCACCTCGATCTCAAGCTGCAAGAAGCCAATGCCGATGGAATTGAGGTCACGGGTGCTGTGATCGAGGGGACATTCGTCAAAATTATCCAGGAAGTCATCGCCGGTAATCATGATCTGGTCATGAAGACCAGCGAAACGCGCAACTGGTTGCGCTCAAAGATTTTCGGCTCGACCGACATGCACCTCATGCGCAAATGCCCGGCGCCCGTCTGGATTTTCAAGGATGACCAAAGCCCCCGCTTCAAGAAAATTCTCGTGGCGATCGATCCGGGCGCGCCCTCGCCGGAAGCGGAAAGCCTGAACATCAAGGCGCTACAACTCGGCACTTCGCTCGCCGAACAGGATCAGAGCGAGCTCGAGATCGTCTATTGCTGGCGTTTGGACGGCGAGACGATCCTGCGCGGCCGCGCCTTCGGCCGCCGCAGCGAAACCGCGATCGACGAGCTTCTGAGCGTCGAGGAAAAGCACCATGCCCGGCTCCTGAAGGATGCCGCAGCACCCTTTGGGCTGCCGCATGACAAGGCCAGTCTCCATCTCTGCAAAGGCGACCCCCGCGTCGTGATCCCCCGCATGGCGGAAGAAGACAAGGTCGAGCTCGTGATCATGGGGACCCTCTGCCGCAACGGCATTGCGGGTGCCATCATCGGCAACACGGCGGAGGAAATCCTCTCCCAGGTTCAGTGTTCGGTGCTGACGATCAAGCCAAAGGGCTTTGTTTCTCCGGTCCACCCGGAAGACGGCGGGCTGCCCCGTGCCGTCGACCGTCTGGCGCGCGAATACGCCGGCGCCTGATCTGTGCAACCCCGCGTCATTGCACATGATGCGGGGCTTGGCCTTGCTCTCTCGGGCTTCGATGATAGACATTGTTCAAGATGGAAGCCCCCGAGTAAGGAATTTTGGACGCATGACGAGCGCGGCGGCGATCGATATTCGAGCCCAACCTACCCAAAGCAGGGCATCGAGCCTGGAGCCGCTGAACCGGCGTGTCGCCGACGATCTCCGTTTTCTCTGTTATCCACCGGCCAATTGGGTGCCGGAGACTTGCCATCGGAGC
>JBGSYN010000214.1:0-4920 GCA_041750975.1 Geminicoccaceae bacterium
CTCATTCCGGAAGCTGCCCGGCAATATCTCCGCGAGGAGGATCGGGACTTCTTCGACTGATTGGTGAAGGCGAGGGCAACCCGTTCCCCTCGTGCACCCCTCATGCTTTTGCAGCAGTAGGGAGGGATCGATGACCGACTATGGCTCGCCGCTGTTCGGGGCGCTGAAAGCAGCCTGCCGGCATGCCTGGCTCGATTATGCCGAGCACGCGTTTGTCGAGCGCCTTGGCGATGGCAGCCTGCCGCGCGAAGCCTTTCTGCGCTACCTCCGCCAGGACTACCTCTTCCTCATCCACCTCGCCCGCGCCTGGGCTCTGGCCGTCGTCAAGTCCGACCGCATCGACGAAATGCGCCACGCCGCGGCCACCGTTCATGCCCTGATCGACGAGGAAATGCGCCTCCATATCGAAACCTGCGCTGCCGAAGGTCTCAGCGAGGCCGAGCTCGCCGCAACCGAGGAGGCCCCCGAAACGCTCGCCTATACCCGCTTCCTGATCGACACTGGACTCGCGGGCGACCTGCTCGATCTGATCGTCGCCGTCGCCCCCTGTGTCTTCGGCTATGGCGAAATCGGCACGAGGTTGCAATCGACCGCGAATCCGGACACGCCCTACCGCACCTGGATCGACACCTATGCCGGAGGCGACTACCAACAGGTCTGCCACTCCACCGGCATTCTGCTCGAAACCGTCGCCGGACGGCGGATCGGTCCCGATCCCCAAATCTCGCCCCGCTGGCCCGATCTCACCCGCTGCTTCACGACGGCCTGCCGTCTCGAGTCCGCGTTCTGGCGCATGGGTCTGGGGGAATAGGTAAAGAACTGCCTTGGGGATGCCCCGCATCCCCAAACCCCAGGACATGGTTTGCGCCGGTGTCCATGGGTCATCGCCCGAGAACGCCATGGGGTAGTGGCGGATAATCCGTTTGTGAAAAAATCGCTGGATGGTTTGCGCTGCAATCCATGCCCTCAAAACCCGGCTGAAATCGTTCGTGCACTTTGGGGTCGCCATTGCCCAGGACCGGCATTCTTCCGGCCCACTCTCGCCAACCGAGAAATCGTTCGTGACAAAAGCCTGGTTGGGCATGGGTTCGTTTGTGACCAAAACGCGATCGGCGGAATTCGTTCGTGAAGTTTGGCATGAAGGCAGGCCAAGGGGTACGGCGCACCCCTTGAACCCCGCACATGAGGTCGGGTTCGTTCATGGCGTACAGCCAGGCTGGAATTCGTTTGTGTAAAACGCGATCCGGGTTCGGGGATGCCTCGATGGGCCGGCTGGAATTCGTTCGTGCAAAATCCCGAACCACTTGCCAATGGGTTCGTGCAAGACCTCTCGAACGCTCGGGGTCGTTTGTGTCCCGATGGATCGGGGAATTCGTTCGTGCAAAACGTGCCCATCGTTCGGGCTCGTCTCGGCGTGGACTGGATCGGTTAATTCGTTCGTGCAAAAGACCGTCTCGACATTCATTCATAGCCCCTGGCGCGCGTGAGCATCGAACTGTCCGATGGTAGCATAGATCAGCATGAATTGATAGGAAAATGATCTTTGCTCGGACGCCCGGTGTCCTCAGGTCGATAGCGACATTGGCGGCCGGGTGGTGCTAGAATCGAGGGCACAATAGGATAGGACGGCGGTATTGGCGTGAAGCACGAGGGGACAGTCCATGGCTCGGTCGGTGCACGGTGGTCTCGGCAGTGGGGGCCGTGATGGATTCGCTGCGCCAATGACCGGCGAGGATCGCCCTTGACCATCGCTCGGCCCGTCGCCTGGGGCCGGACCGGTGCGGAATATGCGTTCATGTTCGGACTTGGTGGGCCCGAGGAGCATGGCCCGATCCTCGATGTCGCGGGCGGGCCGGCCTCGTTCACCGCCGAGTGGAATGCAGGCGGCGGCAAGGCCATTGCCTGCGATCCTCTCTATGCCATGGACCGCGCCGCGTTGGGCGCCAGCTTCGACGAGGCGGAACAGGCGGTGCGCGGTCTGATGCAGGCCCAAGCCCACCGCTTCGTCTGGACCACATTTCCGGACATCGAGGCGTTGGTCGCAGCGCGGCGAAGCGCTGCCCGCCGCTTCCTCGCCGATTTCGAAGGCCGGGACGGCCGCTACGTCGCGGGCCGGCTGCCGCAACTCCCGTTTGCCTCAAACCTTTTCGAGATCGCGCTATGCTCTCATTTCCTCTTTCTCTACAGCGACGCCTTCGATGCCGGCTTTCACCTCGCCGCCATCGAGGCCATGCTGCGGGTCGCCGAAGAAGCCCGTATTTTCCCCCTGCTCGACATGGCGGGTGAGCCCTCGCCGCATCTGCCGCAGGTGATCGACACGCTGGAGACGCAGGGCCTGAGCGTACGGCAGGTCGGCATGGACTACGCCGTCCAACGCGGCGGCAACACCATGTTCCAGATCAGCCGCCCCCGCGCCTGAGCCGCACGGCCCGATCCGGCGTATCGAGCTGCGAATTCTTGAAAGCGTCGGTGCGGCGCGGTAAGCCCCCACCCTCTTGGCCGCGTCGCGTCGACCGATCGGCCGTTTCCTGGAGGGTGTTCGTGGCCAACCGATCCGCATTTTCCTTTTCCTTTGCCGATTTCCTTCTCCGGGTGCTGTTTTCGATCGCCCTGGTGTTCGTGACCTACAACCCGACACGCTTTTCCTATGTCTCCCATTCTTCATAGATCGATTGGGCGATCAATGCCGCCCGAGACGAGCTGCCCCTGATGGCGTTTGCCGGGATCACCCTGCTGATCTGCTATGTCATCTACATCCGGGCGACGCTGCGCTCGATCGGCCTGTTCGGCGTGGTCCTGGCCGGCGCCTTCATCGCCGCCCTGATCTGGGTCCTGGTCGATTACGGAATCCTCAGCGTCGAGAGCAGCAGTTCCCTGGAGTGGATCGTCTTGGCTGCAATCGCCGTGGTCCTCGGCATCGGCCTCTCCTGTTCCCACATCCGCCGCCTCCTCACCGGCCAGTCGGATGTCGACGACGTGGATGATTAGTGCGGTCCATGCGGGTCGTAGAAACCCGCAGATGGAATGGCTAGGCCGAAATCCCTAAATTAAGAACGCCTCCGGTCGGTGTTTGCCACGCTAGGTCACGTGATTCAATTGCATTAAAAAGAGTTGACTCGAGGAAAAAGCCAGCTAATGCTATTGATAGTATGTTGTCGGTAGAAACAACAATTGCAGATTGAACCTGTGCGTTACGTGAGGCGTAAAATGTTCGCTTCGTTCAAGTAAGAATTGGGAAGGCTACTATGGCATCGGAAAGCGAAGTGGACATCGGGAGCACAATTTCGACCGCGGGCTGGATACGTCCCGATAGTTCTGTATCGAGTACGGTCGACAGTCCAAATGACACCGATTGGTATTTCGTCCGACTTGATGCGGACGCCAGTTACGGCATCACCGTAGAAGGCGCTTACACTTTAGAACAGAGCGGTGTTGCCGACCCCTTTGTTCGTATCCGCGACTACCGAACAGGAGATCCCTTAGAGCTAAGTCCATCGGTTGAAAACAGGGTCGACGGAGATCAGGGAACTGAAGTCGCCGATGACAATTCGGGCGAAGGGAAAAATCCAAGTTTGATTTTTACGCCTCAAAGTACTGGTGCGTACATAGTTTCCGTGGGTGGAGGTGCCGCAGACGAAGGCGATATTGGCAATTATCGAATCGTCGTCAATGAAATAGGAACAAAACCCGATTTGGTGTCAGGAGGAGAGATATCACAATTCCATGGTCAAGAAAGTAGCCTTAATGACCGCACCCACTTTGGAGTTGACGTTGCCGCGACCGGCACGGTTACAGCCTTTGGGATACCAGGCGAGACTAAATGGTTCCCATTTGGAGATCGTATAGATGATTTCGCTGGAAATGCGTACCGTATTCAACATAAAGGAATAAATGGAGGAGTTGACTACTATTCTACTTACTATCACTTAGATCCAGGTATTGGAAGCAATATAGGAGAAAATTTAGAGCTGGGAGAAGTGGGAGAAACTGGACAAAATTTAGATGGCAGTAAGTCGGCCTTCGGTGATCATCTACATTTTGAAATCCGCACTTTTGAGGAACTATTATATAATTTTCCAGGTTTAAAACCCGAAGTTCGTAATGTCTATGGTCGCAAAGATATCAATGAGGCTGACTGGGGCAGTGAATCGAGCGCATTTCTAGAGAAATGGGTGAACCCTGGAAAAGTTGCCCAGTATGGTGGCGGAACTACGCGAATGCTCGTCATAGGTAAAGGAGATAATATCGCCGATAATGGCTTAGGTTCGGAAAGTGATGACCTGATTATTGCAAGGAGTGGCGAAGATCGAATTGCAGGCGGGGATGGTAACGATGTAGTTTTCGGTGATCTGACCAGACCGACGACACAACTCAACTTTGCTGATTTCGTCGAAGGTGGCAATGGCGGAGATCAACTATTCGGCGGCGCCGGCGATGACACAATGTATGGCTATTTGAGCAGCCCGTTCGACACTGACCCCGAATTTGACGATGACTTTCTCTACGGGCAGGCGGGTGAAGACTCACTCTTCGGCGGCCCTGGGAATGACACTATTGTCGGCGGCTTGGGCAATGACCCCAGTTTAAGAGGCGGTTTCGGGGAGGATATTTATGAGTTCCAGTTCGGCGACGGCGTTGATTTCATCATTGATGAGGGTGAACCTGGGCAACTGGACACTGTCAGAATTTTTGGCGATCCCAACATCTCAAACCCAAGACATAATCTCCACTTTGCGGCGGACGGCGATGATTTTCGAATCGAAATTCTCGATCGATCCGGTACCAGTCAGGGAACAATCCATATTCAGGGAATGGATGATCCTCGATCTCAAGTCGAACTTCTGGAGATGATTGACGGCGAAAACAATCCGATTGGTGCCCCACTCGACTTGGTTCAACTGTATGCTCAGGCTTCATCTG
>JBGSYN010000215.1:0-9235 GCA_041750975.1 Geminicoccaceae bacterium
AAAGGCTCTTGCCGCCACCCGTGGGCATGACGGCCAGAACATGGTCGCCGGCCATCAGCGCCCCCACGACCTCCTCCTGGCCGGGCCGAAACGATTTGAAGCCGAACACGTCTTCGAGAGTTTGGGAAACCGATGTCACGAGGGAACGTGCCCGCTGTGAGGGACGTGCTTCAGTAGTTCAGGAGAGGAGCAGGAGTCGAGCCTGCAGACTGGCATTATCCTTCGCCAGTGCCGTTGGCGACGAGCGGGGCGACGCGATCCCAGGTTTTGAGGATATGGATCTCGAGGGCCGCTGCCAGGCGAGGGGCGTCGCGTTCAACCAGAGCATCGAGGATCTCTTGATGCTCCTGGACCGCTTTGGCCAGCGCCTCGGGTCGGTCGCCGCCGGCGAACAGGAGGCGGCGAAGGCGTCGACGGAGCGAAGTGTGGGTATCGATCAGGGGCTGATTGCCGGAAGCCTCGACGATATGCTCGTGAATTTGCCGGTTCGCCTTGAAATACGGGCGTCGCTCCTGGTTTTCATAAGCCTTGAGCATCGTTCGGTGGAGCCGTTCGATCCGCTGGATCTGGCCCTTGGTCGCGACGTTGCAGGCGAGCTTGCCGGCAAGCGCCTCAAGCCCGGCCATCAATACCAACATGTCGTAAGTCGCCTTCGCGGTGGGCTGCGTGATGACCGCGCCCCGGCTCGGCAGTAGGTCCACCAGACCTTCGAATGCCAGGACCTTGAGCGCTTCCCGCAACGGGGTCCGCGAGACGCCGAGTTCCTCGGAGATGGCAAGCTCGGGCAGGACTTCGCCGAATGGCCAGCGGCCCTCGACGATCATGTCGCGCAGACGCTGCAGCACCTCATCATGCAGGGGGCGGCGTTCGATCGGCGCCATTCACAACTCCTCGGGACTCAGCCGTCCGGCCACACGGCAACGAACCCTATTTACGGGCAGACAATGTTTTTTCGACCTGCGGCGTTGCGGGGATCACTGCAATATATGGTCCCGCACAATCTGCTCAGTGATGAATGGCAAGTCCGCTCGAGGGATCGAAAAATTGCAGGCGGTCGGTATCGACCACGAGCTCGAGCGGATCGCCATTGCGGATCTGGCTCTTGGCGCTGAATCGGGCAATACAGAAGCTGCCCTCAGTTCCGGGTTCGGGGGCGATATCGGTAAGAAGATCGGGATCGACGACGTCGACATGTTGGGCGTCGAGGGCGAAATGGACGATCTGGTCCGAGCCCAGGGCCTCGACCAACTCGGCCTTGGAATGGAGCCGATTGCCCTGCGCTCCATCCGGAACCAGGGCCGTGTCTTCCATGTCCTCCGGACGGATGCCGACAATGACAGGTTGGTTGGCATAGGCTCGAAGGCCCGGACGACGATCGAAGACATGCTTGCTGACATGCAAGGCCTGGTTGCCCAGGGCAAGCCTCGAGCCATCGTCGCCATTCTCCCCCAAGGATGCATGGAAAAGGTTCATTGCGGGCGAGCCGATGAAGGTGGCAACAAAGGTATTGGCCGGCCGATTATACATGTCGGCTGGTGTGTCGACCTGTTGCAGTACGCCGTCCTTGAGCAGCGCCACGCGGTCGCCCATGGTCATCGCCTCGACCTGATCATGCGTGACATAGATCGTCGTCGTGCCGAGACGGCGCTGCAGGCGGTGGATCTCCGAACGCATCTGGACGCGAAGCTTGGCGTCGAGATTGGAAAGCGGCTCGTCCATCAGGAATACGGCTGGATCGCGGACGATGGCGCGGCCCATGGCGACGCGCTGGCGCTGCCCGCCCGAAAGCTGGCCCGGGCGTCGCTTGAGGAAGTCCTGCAGCTGCAGGATCCGAGCCGCCTCGTCGACGCGCCGGCGGATCTCCTGTTTCGGCAGCTTGGCGATCTGCAGCGGAAAGGCGATGTTGGTAAAGACCGACATATGCGGATAGAGCGCATAGTTTTGAAACACCATGGCGACATCGCGGTCCTTCGGATGCACGTCATTGACGAATTCGTCGCCGATCCAGACCGCACCGTCGGTGATTTCCTCGAGGCCTGCGATCATCCGAAGTGCAGTCGACTTGCCGCAGCCCGAAGGGCCGACCAGGACCAGGAATTCTCCGTCCTCGATCTCGAGGCTGAGATTGTCGACCGCGGTAATGGCGTTGCCGCCATAGCGTTTGGTGAGCGCCTCGAGCGTGACATGGGCCATGCGGGGTCTCTATCGCTCTCTATTTGAAGCCCTGGGTGGCGATACCTCGGACCAGCAGGCGTTGCGAGGCGAGAAAGAAGCCGAGTACCGGGCCGATCGATACCAACACCATGGCGAAAAGGCCGCCGAAGGATGACGTGCCGCCGCTTGGGTCGAGAAACAGGCGAAGGGCGACAGGGACCGTCATCTTGTCGATATCGGTCAGGTAGATCAACTGCGAGAAGAAATCGTTATAGGTGAAGATGAAAGTGAAGACGGCCGTGGTCACCAAGGCCGGCACGGTCAGCGGCAGGATGATCCGCCAATAGCGCTGCCAGTAGGACGCGCCGTCGATCATTGCCGCCTGCTCGAGTTCGGGCGGCAACGAGCGCATGAACTGGACCATGAGAAAGACGAAGAAGGCGTCGGTCGCGAGGAATTTGGGGACGACCAGGGGCAGGATCGTGTTTACCCAGCCGATGTTGAGAAAGAAGATATATTGCGGGATCAGCTGGGCGTGGATCGGCAGCATGATCGAGCCGAGCATCAGCGAGAACCATAGCCATTTGAAGCGGAAATTGAGGCGGGCGAAAGCATAGGCCGCCATCGAGCAGGAAATGAGATTGCCGGCGATGGCGAGCGCACAGATGACGAAGGAGTTGACGAAAAACAGGCCGAACGTCTTGTCGCCGAAGAGATTCCAGCCCGTGCGGTAATTTTCTAGCGTCCAGGTGGTGGGGATGAGACCGAGACCGCCGAAGATCTCCGCTTCGGGACGCAACGAGGAGAACACCATCCATATCACCGGATAGAGCATCACCACGAGAAGGGTGATGAGGATCAAGTGCAGGCCGAATTTGCGAAGCCGCTGCGCATTTGCTCGACGCATCCGGCTCTGGCGCAGGAGTTCGGGATCGTAGGTCCTAGCGGTCGCCATAGAAGACCCAGTAGCGTGCGGTCCAGAAGACGAAGGCGGTCATCGCCGCGATCGCCAGCAAAAGCAGCCAGGCCATGGCCGAACCATAGCCCATATCCAGATGCACGAAGGCGCGCTGGTAGAGATAAAGCGTATAGAGCAGGGTCGAATCGATCGGCCCGCCGGTGCCGCGCGAGACGACGAAGGCCTGGGTAAATGATTGGAACGAACCGATGGTCAGGAGAACCATGTTGAAGAAGATGACGGGTGTCAGCAGCGGCAGGGTAATCCGGCGAAAGCGCTGCAGGGCGCTTGCACCGTCGATCGAGGCCGCTTCATAGTAGGAGTTGGGAATTTGCCTAAGCGCCGCCAGAAAAATGACCATGGAGGCGCCGAACGTCCAGACATTGAGCGCGATGACAACATCCAGCGCATAGTTTGGGTGCGTGATCCAGCCCCGGCCCTCGAACCCGAAAAGGGCGATGAAATGATTGAAGATGCCGCGCTCGCCGAAGACCTCACGCCAGAGGATGCCGATGCCGACGCTGGCGCCGATCAATGACGGGATATAGAAAAGCGAGCGGTAGATCGCGAGGCCCGAGAGACCGCGATTGAGCATTACCGCAATGGTCAGCGAAAACACGAGAATGAGCGGCACGGAAAAGCCGACATAGCGGATCGTGACATCGACCGCGTTCATGAAGCGGCGGTCGCCGGTGAGCAGTTTTTCGTAGTTGTCGAGGCCGATCCAGCTCGGTGGACTCAAAATGTCGAAATCGGTGAAGGAAAGCACGAGCGACGCCGCGATCGGGATGATGGTGATACCGAAAAGCCCGATGAACCAGGGCAGCAGGAACAGATAGGCCGCCCTATTCTCGGCGCGTCGCACCGGCGAGCCGCCCCGGCCCTTGGGGATGGCTCGGGCTGGTCTCTTCGCCGGAGCCACCCGGGCTGCCGGTGCGGTCACCGTACTCATGAGACGCTGTAAGCGAGCCGGCAGCGGGGCGAGGACCGAAAAATCATAATCAAGAGGATCCTCGCCTCCTTTCTCAGTTCAAAAGATCGTCCATCTCGCTGGCGAATTGTGACGCCGCTTCCTCAGGCGTTAAGGCCTCGAACGCGACCGCATCGTAGGCTTGATTGAGCGACTGGGTCATGGCCGCGAAACCACCCGAGGGCCAGTTGATGGGTTTGGCGCCCGGTGCCACCTCCTGGAAGATAAGGATCTGCTCGAGCTGACCGCGGCTAGTATTCGGGCCGTTGGCCTGCTCGTCCTGAAAGCGGTCGACGGCAACGACACCATTGTCGGATTCGTAGATGGCGGCAGCGCGGGGATCCTGGGTGAAGAAATTGATCCAGGCGACAGCTACGGGAACCAACTCCTCGGGGCAGGTAGCGCCGATGGCGATGCCGTTGGCGCCGAGATCCATACCGGTCGTGCCATCCTCGGCACTCGGATAGGGCAGGATCGACAACTGGTCACCTGGCCTCACCGCGTCCATCACCTGCTGGTGCGAATCGAGCCGGTTCGGCGGCCGGTTGGTGACGAACGTCCGGCCGTTGGCGATATTGGACTCTTCGATCAAGCTGCCATTGTCGGCGATCGCCTCCTCGGGCGAATCGGTGAGTCCTGCCTTGCGGATTTCTTCCCAATACTCGAACCATTCGACCGTGACTTCTTCGGGAAATCCGAGCTTGGTGCCCTCGAACACCGGATAACCTTGTGACTGCACCCATGTCACGAAGGAGTCCTGCTCGCGGCCCATATTATGGGTCGGGTTGACCCCCTCGGGTAGTTTTGGCGCGATGTCACGGATGAGTTGTGCGAAATCATCCCAGGTCCAACTGTCGGACGGCAGCTCAAATTCAGCTTCCTCGAGCATCGTCTTGTTGTACATCATGGCGAAAAAGAAGACGCCGGAGGGAATCATATAGAGTTGGCCGTCGTCGCCGCGGCTCGATTGCAGCACCGGCTCGGCGATGCCGCGAACATCCAGTTCGCCCGCTTCCAGGAGATCGTCGAGCGGTCGTAGAATGTCCGGCTTGGCGTAGGTCGCGAGCCAGCGGGTCTGCATCTGGATCGCACAGGGTTGATTGCCGGCGGCCGACTGGATCGTCAGTTTGTCCCAGTGCGGCAGCCAGTCTGAGTTTTCACGGACCACCGTGACGCTCGGGTTCTCCTCTTCGAAGAGTTGGAGGATCTGGTCGGTCTTTTGGTTGCGAAGTTGTCCGCCCCACCAACTGAACCGGATCTCGCCCTCTAACTCCTCTTGCGCGGATGCCGGCGCCTGCGCGCCTATCGCACCGGCGACCGCCGCTGCCGCCACGGTGGTGCAAATTTGGCGATAAGCACGGCCGAAGCCGCTCTGTTGCCTTGCGCTCATTCTGGCCTCCCTGAGTCTTAGCACCTGACCGAGCTTTCCTCTGGCCAAGCCTCCTCTGTCAGTATTAGTAATTACGAGATCCAGCGAGCTGTCAAGAATTTGACGGGCTCCAACAGGGAGTAAATGACGGATGAGCCGGAAGTCCATTGATGAAATCGCCGAACGCTATCGGCGCTATTTGCGGGTCACGGATGTCACCGATGGGCTCGATGCCGTCGGCTATCAGAACTTGACGCTGATGGACCCGAAAATCCGCCCCTTGTGGATGGGCATGAGCTTTTGGGGGTCGGCCGTGACGATGCGGGTGATCCCCACCAACATGCTGATGCCGGCCAAGCTCGATCCGAAGGACGCCCTCAATCAGCATCCGATTTGGGGCGAGATGGGCGGCTGGAAGGCGAACCTGAAGGCCCACGTCAGGCCCGGCTGTGTGGTCGTCACCTCCACCGGCGGTGCGCCCGAATGCGGCTATTGGGGCTCGATGAACAGCATGGAGATGGAAGCCATGGGGGCGCAAGGTGTCGTCACCGAAGGCAATTGCCGCGACACCGACGAGGTGATCCTCCAACGCACGCCCGTCGCCTGCGCCGGCATCGGCCGCCCGATTATTCCGGGTCGGGTCGAACTCGAGGAGGTCGAGGTCGCGGTGGGCTGCGGCGGCGTGCTGGTGCGCCCCGGCGACATCATCGGCTGCGACTGGGACGGGGTCATCGTCGTACCGCAAGAGGTCGCCGAAGAAGTCCTGGTCTTCGCCGCCCGCATCGCTGTCGACGACAAGCGCAAGCGTCGCGAGCTCTACGACAAGCTCGGCAAGCCGCATGACGACACCGTCGACTGGGAAGGTGCCCGGGAGTTCTTCAGGGACCTCCTCTAGCATGCCACCAACTCCAGCATCAGCCCCCAGTCATCGCTATCGGGACGATCGGGCAAGGTGATGAGGCTGCTGTTGGCGACCTTGACGGCCTCGCCCGGTGAATGCCACTCACCCTTGCGCGGGTCGAAGAAAGTCGGCCGGTAGGTGCCGCCGTGAATACCGCCGCGCAGCAGGATCTTGGCCGGACAATTGGGTTCGAAATAGAGCATGAACCAGGATTGATCGGGCGCGCGGCCGCAATAACACCAGCCTTCATAGCTCAGATCTGGACCGGACTTGTTGGGGCAGACGAGATCGGCGTTGGGTACGAGCGTGCGAAATTGCGTGCCGTGGATAAAGGCGAAGGTCTCAAGATGCCGGACCTGGGTCGCCGAACTCCATTGCATGGCGTCCCAAATCATCACCGCTTCGCCGTCTTCGGTTGCGGCCTGCCAGATGCCTTCGCAGCCATAGAAATAGCCCGCATAGCCGCCCGAAAGCAGGCTGCCATACATGCCTGAGCGGACCTTCTGATCGTCTTCGGGCGTATCGCCCGGCGAGCTCAGTGTGTAGGTCTCGCCGAGGTTCGAGAGTCCCGAATAATAGGGCTCGCCATTGAACGCGGGCCGCGCCGGCTGGCTGTGATAACACTCGGTCAGCCACCAGTAGGCATAATGCTCGCGGCGATTGCCGATCTGATGCACGTCGAGCCAGCGGCATTCATCGGCGCCGCCGAAATTGACCAAGGTCGACGGGCTGGGATTGGCACTCAACAGGGTGCCGAAGGGTGGCTTGCCCCAACGATCGATGACCATATTGCAGGGCTCGTTATAGGCCTTGCCGGGGATCGTCTGTTCCGCTGAATCATAGTGGATCGGGCTCAAGATCATGCTGTTCGCCTGATAGCGGGCGAAGACATGCTGCACAAAGCGGGCATAGGAGAGGGGCCAGTCATAGTATTTCCGCCATGCCTCACCGCTATCTCTTCGGGAGACCTCCAGAAACGGCACGATGCCGTGACTGTTCAAATAATCGATCTTGGCGTCGAGTATGTTGAAGTAATCAGGATTGATGCGGTCATAATCCGGTAGGACTTCCTCGAAGCCGGGCACCCGACCCGGGAAATGAAACGGCCGGCCGCCTTCATTGTGCATGTCCTTGGCACTGGACTTGTCGGGTGTCGCCCAGGCTGCTCGCAACCACGTCCCATCGTCGGTCTGCAGGCGCGCGGGATGGCCGTCATTGGCCCAATTGGGCAAGGCCGCGAGGATGCCGACGCTATTGAAACCTTGGCTCTTGCGCAGATGGACATAGTCGTTGAGGGCCGCATCGGGTCCGAGCGGACGAGGGGTGTCGTCATCTCGCAAGGGGAAGCGATAGGTGGGAACGGACCACCAGGTGTCGCCGACCAGAAAGAACGGCGTGCCGTCGGCATATTCGAGACCGCGGCCGTCGGCCGTGATGCCAATCATGCCGCGGCGGTTGGGATTGGCCTCCAGTTCCGCCGCCGACCAAGGTTCCGCCCGGAATTCGCCGGATCGGCCGATGAGGCCCGAATCATCCTGATTGCTGCCGCAGGTCCAGCGCCAGGTTCCCGGACGCATGGCCAAAACGCGCACCAGGAACGAGCGGCCGCCATTCCAGAAACCGTACACCCGCTTGCAGAAGCCTGGGCCTGTGAGATCGACCCAGACTTCGACGTCTGTATAGGGATTGGCGTAGTCGCAAGCAGCTTCCAGCGCGATATCCAGTTTTTGCCAGATTCTGACCATACCCGTTGCGGTCGTCCGCATGTGCGTGCCCCCGATATTTCCCGGTCCAACGGTGTTATCGATTGCATTGAATCCGTCGCGAGTGCCAGCCATAATTGTCAATTACAATAGCCTTGCCGGCGAAGACGACGGCGGATCATGGGGAGATAGAGATGACAGTTGCCGCAGACGTTCTCGAAACCATTCGCAAGGTGCGTACCTCCGATGTTGCGGATGCGCTGGACTCCTTGGGACTGCAGGAGCGCTACGAGATGGACCCAGCATTGCGCCCGCTGTTTCCGGGTATCGTCTTCGCCGGCATCGCCACGACGGCCGAGCTCCGTCTCAATCGCAACCCCGTTCCGCGCCTGAGTTATGACGAATTCGATGACCGCCAGTACAAGAAGAACCGGGATGGCACGGCACATGAGGAAGCGCTCTGGAGAGGCGGCGCCCCGATGGGCAAGCCGGACGAGGTCATGGTCATCGACTGCCAGCGGACGCGGTGCGGCCTTTTGGGCTCCAACAATGTGCTTGATGCCAAGGTTAAGGGTACGGTCGGCTTCGTCATCGACGGCGCCTGCCGCGATTCTGGCGAATGCATCCTGCAGCGATCGCCAGTTTTCTGCTCGGTGCGTTCGCCGACGCATATGGCCGGAAGGATCGAACTCGCTACGCACAACCAACGAATCAATTGCGGCGGGGTGGTGGTCGATCCGGGCGATGTCATTATCGCCGATGACGATGGTGTCATGGTCATCCCCCAAGATCTGGCAGCGGCAGTGGCCGAGCGCGCGTTCAAGATCCAGCACAAGGATCGCCTCATGCGCCGCGCCCTCTACGAAAAGCTGGGGATGCCGCTCGATCGCACCGTCAGCCTCGATTGAGGGGCAAGCTCTGGATAGTCAACCGGGGGCAGGGTCCATTCGCCGCCGTGGTGCGCGAATCGCCAGTCGGAAGTTGATCGCGTGGCGCTTCTAGCGGATATGGACGTGGCGCCGGCGCATGCGGGCGTCGTCGATAAACCGGCTTGGCGCCGCCATATTTCTGGGTAGGAACTTTCATGACGATCCGTGTCGGGCTCTTCCACCGGACCAGCTACACCTATGATCGCTTCATCTCGCTCGGGCCGCAGGTGGTGCGCCTGCGTCCCGCCCCG
>JBGSYN010000216.1:0-3056 GCA_041750975.1 Geminicoccaceae bacterium
CTCCCATCGAGGCCGTCAGCAACGAAGCCGTTGCGGCCACATCGCGCTACGTGTCGAGCGAGCTGTCGAAGTCCGAGCGTCCCGAGCTGACGGCAGCGCGCATCGTGGTGTCCGGCGGGCGCGGGATGCAGAACGGCGAGAACTTCAAGCTGCTGATGCCTGTGGCCGATCAGTTGGGCGCGGCGATTGGCGCGTCGCGTGCGGCCGTAGATGCAGGCTACGTGCCGAACGACTACCAAGTGGGACAGACCGGCAAGATCGTGGCGCCGGACCTATACCTCGCCATCGGCATCAGCGGCGCGATCCAGCATCTGGCGGGCATGAAGGACAGCAAGGTCATCGTCGCCATCAACAAGGACGAGGAAGCGCCGATTTTCCAGGTTGCGGATTACGGCCTGGTCGGCGACCTTTTCACGCTCGTCCCGGAATTGACCGCGGCCATCAAGCAGGCAAAGTCAGCCTGAGCCTTAAATGACGGAAACTCGAATGGAGGCTCATGGAACGTGAAGCGATGGCCTACGATGTCGTCATCGTGGGCGCCGGCCCCGCCGGCCTCGGTGCCGCCATCCGGCTCAAGCAGCTGGCCCGGCAACAAGAGCGCGACGTCTCGGTCTGCGTGCTCGAGAAGGGCTCCGAGGTCGGCGCCCATATTCTGAGCGGCGCCTGCCTCGAACCGCGCGCCCTCGACGAGCTGATCCCCGATTGGCGGGATCAAGGCGCTCCGGTCAGGGTCAAGGCCACCGAAGACCATTTCCTCTATCTCACCGCAACCGGCAGCCGCCGCCTGCCGACCCCGCCGCCGATGCGCAACGAGGGCAATTACGTCATCAGCCTCGGCAATCTCTGCCGCTGGCTCGCCGAACAGGCCGACGCCCTGGAGGTCGAGATCTATCCGGGCTTCGCCGCCGCCGAAGTGCTCTACGACGACCAGGGCCGGGTCAGAGGGGTTGCCACCGGCGATATGGGCGTCACCAAGGCTGGCGAACATGGCCCCAACTACCAGCCGGGCATGGAGCTTCACTCCAAGATCCTGCTGCTCGGCGAAGGCTGCCGCGGCTCGTTGACCAAGCAACTCTTCGAGCGCTTCGAACTGCGCAAGGATTGCGATCCCCAGACCTATGGCATCGGCATCAAGGAGCTCTGGGAGGTCGCCCCCGCAAACCACGTGCCCGGCAAGATCCTCCACACCATCGGCTGGCCGCTGGACCCGAAGACCTATGGCGGCTCCTGGCTCTATCATTTCGAGGACAATCTCGTCTCGATCGGCTTCGTCATCGGCCTCGACTATACCAACCCGCACCTCTCGCCCTTCGACGAGATGCAGCGCTTCAAGACCCATCCGGCGATCCGCCCGCTGCTCGAAGGCGGCCGCCGTGTGTCTTATGGAGCGCGTGCGCTTTCCGAGGGCGGCCTGCAATCGATCCCGAAACTCGATTTTCCGGGCGGCGCGCTGATCGGCGATGGTGCGGGCTTCCTCAACGTCCCGAAGATCAAAGGCACCCATACCGCGATGAAATCCGGCATGGTCGCGGCCGAAGCTGCCTTCGAAGCCTTGGGTGCCGACGCCGAGGCGCCGTCGATGGCAGCCTACCCCGAACAACTGAAAAAGACCTGGCTCTGGGACGAGCTCCATGGCGTGCGCAATATCCGCCCGAGCTTCCATTGGGGCCTGTGGCCCGCCCTCGCCTATAGTGCCCTCGACTCCTACCTCTTCCGCGGCAAGGCCCCCTGGACGATGCATCACAAGGCGGACCACACGACGCTCGAGCGCGCCGCTGATGCACCCAAAATCGACTACCCGAAGCCGGACGGTGTCCTCACCTTCGACAGGCTCTCCTCGGTCTTCATCTCCAACACCAACCACGAGGAAGACCAGCCCTCGCATCTGAGGCTGCGCGACCCGGCCATTCCGACCGCCGTCAACCTGCCTCTCTATGGCGGGCCGGAAAGTCTCTACTGCCCCGCCGGCGTCTATGAATATGTTGACGAAGACGGCGCGCAACGTTTGCAGATCAACGCCCAGAACTGCGTCCACTGCAAAACCTGCGACATCAAGGACCCCGAGCAGAACATCAATTGGGTCACGCCCGAAGGCGGCGGCGGCCCGAACTATCCGAATATGTGAGTGTCCCTCTCGATAGAAGTCCTGCGCGCCCTGTTGGGATTGCCGCCGGAGGCCTTGCCGCCGGGCGCAGCCGAAGCGCTTTGGACGCAACCCCTCCCGGACCACCCGGATTTGGTGTTGCGCGCCTCTAGCCTGGAAGCGCCGGATGGGCCGATACCCGTCTGGTGCCTCCGCCCGAACGACGCCCGACCCCGTCCGCTCATGCTCTACGCCCACGCCCATGGCGGCCGCTTCGAGATCGGCAAGAACGAGCTCATCGCCGGGCGTCCATCCCTCCAATCGCCGCCGCTCGGCATCGCTCTGGCCGAGGCCGGCTACCATGTCGTTTGCTGGGATGCCCGCAGTTTCGGCGAGCGGCGATCCATGCTGCAGGGCAGCTGGACCAAGGCCGCACTCTGGCAGGGCCGGGCCCCCTGGGGGCTGATGCTGGGGGACGCCGAACGCGTGCTCGCCTGGGCGCTCGCCCAAGACGACGTCGATCCGGCCCGAGCCGGCGTCATAGGCCTGTCAATGGGGGCACTCCTGGCCCTCTGGCTCGCAGCCATCGATAGGCGTCTTCGGGTCTGCGTCGAGCTTTGTTGTCTCGCCAATATCAGGGATCTGATGGCGAGCGGCGATCATGACCGCCACGCCCCCTACTTCATGGTGCCCGGCTGGCTCGAGCATGGCGACAGCCTGGAGCTTTGCCGAATGATTGCACCGAGGCCCCATCTCGTCTGCGCCGGCGCCCGGGATCTTCTGACGCCGGCAACGTTGCTCGCCACCATCGACCGGGCAATGACCGAACTCTATGCGACCACGATTCATTCGGACCATTGGCGAATGCTCGTCGATACCAAGACCGGCCACCAGGAAACCCCCGAACATCGCGCCGCCGTGTTAGGGTTCCTGCAGCAATTTCTGGCGGTTCAACGATGAAAGTCGTGGTGGC
>JBGSYN010000217.1:0-44145 GCA_041750975.1 Geminicoccaceae bacterium
GTGTGCGTCGCTGGCGCTCGCTCGCGGTCTTCAGCTGGCCGCAGGCGGCGAGGATGTCGCGGCCGCGCGGCCGCCTGACCGGCGAGGCGTAGCCCGCGGCCTCGACGATCGACGCAAATGCCCGGATCCGGTTGTCCGACGAGCATTCGTAGGGCGAGCCGGGCCAGGCGTTGAACGGGATGAGATTGACCTTGGCCGGCACGCCCTCGAGCAGACGCACCAGCTCCTGGGCGTCGGCGTCGCTGTCATTGACGTCCTTGAGCATGACATATTCGAAGGTGACGGCACGGCGCGCGGGATAATTGCGGCAGGCTTCGAGCAGTGCCGCGATATTCCATTTGCGATTGATCGGGACCAACTCGTCTCGCAGGCCGTCGCGCACCGCATGGAGCGAGACGGCAAGCGAAATGCCGAGTTCCTGGCCGCATTGCACCATCCGCGGCACGACGCCCGATGTCGAAATCGTGATCCGCCGACGCGACAGGTTCAGCCCGTCCTCGGCCATGGCGATGTGCATCGCTGCCGCGACATTGTCGTAATTGTAGAGCGGCTCGCCCATGCCCATGAGCACGATATTCGTGAATAGCCGGTCGTCGCTTCCAGTCGGCCATTCCTCGAGACTGTCCCGCGCTACCAGGATCTGGGCGACGATCTCGCCCGCCTTCAGATTGCGCACCAGCGGCATGGTTCCGGTATGGCAGAATTTGCAGGTGAGTGTGCAGCCGACCTGGGTCGAGATGCACAAGGCACCCCGATCCTCTTCGGGAATGAAGACCGTCTCGACTTCCTGGCCGTCCTTGAACCGCAGCAGCCATTTGCGGGTGCCGTCGGCCGCGACCTGCATGGTGACGATTTCCGGCCGGTCGATGTCGAACATCCCTGCCAGCTGCGCGCGCAGTGCTGCGGGCAGGCTCGTCATCTCGCTGAATTCGCGGGCGCCACGGTGATAGAGCCAATGAAAGAGCTGGTTGGCGCGCAGCCGTGCCCGTCTGCCGTCGCTTTCCATCACACCGAGCGCTTCGATCAGCGCTGGCTTGCCCAAGCCGATCAACGACAGCCTGCTGCCGTCGACTGCGGCCGTGTCATCCATTGCAGGCTTGCTTCATCGCCTCGAATGCCGCCGTAAAGCCCATCAACGAATAGGTGTCGAAGGAGTACGTATCCTTCTGCGACGTGCCTCTTACGCTCATTTCACTGCCTTGCTTCATGGCCTCGATCACGTCGCTATCCACCTCGGGCGATTTGGTCCACCCACTTTCCTCTTTGGTAAAGAACTCATAGCCCGCGCCATCGATATCAACCTCGGCCACCGCACCTTCCTTGAACGGATAACCGGGCTGGACGCTGACCTGCGTGTTCGGCGGCTCCATCGGAAACACTGCGACCAGCACTGCGGGCTGGTCGCGGAGCCTGTAGTTGCCGTCTTCTTTCTTCGGTTCGCTCGCAATGTAGCACGTCTTGCCCTGATTACCCTCATGGACGTAGAGGTGCCAGTCGCGGAATTCGCCCCGATATTGCGGATCGCCATTTTCGGCGTGGTTTTGGGCATGGGCGAAACCGAGCCCGACGAGACCGAAGAACAAGGTCGAGATGATCGTAATCGACGTCTTCATGGGTTCCAAATCATTGCGAGTGGACACTTAGGCGGCGCCAAACATAACCAAGCGTTGTACGCAAGGAAAAGGGCAATTGCGCCTTCGGGACGCTTTGCAGCACACACGGGCTCTCAACCCAGGGTTATATTATCCTTCCGTCCCGGCTGACGCAACAATGGACTGCCTTGGCGATGCGGCGGGCGCGGCGCCAACGCGCCGCCTGCGCCGACCGGACGCTCGGCAAAGCGGCCATGGCACAGCATGCGATCATACATCACGATGGCACCGGCGATAGCCAGATTCACGCAGAATTGCGTCGGGATCTTGATCAGATAGTCGCAACGGGCCTGCATTTCCGGCGATAGACTGCCGCGTTCGGGGCCGAAAACGTAGGCTGCCTGGCGCGGATGGCGAAAGCTCGGCAGTTCGACCGCATCCTCCGTCAGTTCAACACCCACCAGCCGGCAGCTTCGGGGAAGTTGCAGCGATGGTACATCGGGAAACTCATAGATCGGCAATTGCAGTTCGCTGAGCGACGTGTCCGAACGCGATTGCCGCAAGGTATAGGCGGCATCGATGAGAAAGACGAAGCTCGCGCCGAAAGCGTGGGCCGAGCGGATGAGATTGCCTAGGTTCATGGATTTGCTGATCTTCTCAGCACCCACGGCGAAATAGCCTCTCATGCTTGCCGTCATGCGAGGTCAATAATCGGCGCCGGACCAAACGCCAAGCCATACTATTCTATCGGGATGCAGAGGATGGCAGCGGCGTGACGCACAGCGCCTTTACGCCGGCCGTCCGGATGGTAAACATAATTTTCGTAAAATTTTAGGCATCGTCCAAAAACATCGAAGAGAGATTCGGTGGCAATCCATCTGTTCGGCCGGGTCATGCAGCGATGCAGGGGCATCTGCTGCGTATCGGGTCTCTGCGCGATCGCGCTTGCCGCCTGCAGTGGCGGTGGTGGTGGCTCCAGCGGGAGCGTCACCAGCGGGCCTCCCACGACTTCACCGAACCCGACAGCGCCGTCGCTGCCCGCACCCGGCCCCTCAGCACCCATCCTGCCCTCAGCACCGAGCGATGCGGAGATCTTCCGCAATTACGGCCTCGGTACGATCAACGCCCCGGCAGCCTACAGTGCAGGAGCCAATGGCAACGGGGTGACCGTCGCCATCATCGATTCCGGCATCGACCGCGACAATCAGGAATTTGCCGGGCGCATCGACAGCCGCAGCATCGATGTCGTCAGCGGAACCACGTCGGCCCTCGGCGACACCAATGGCCACGGCACCCACATCGCGGGGATCATCGGCGCTGCGGCCAATGACAGCGGTATCGTCGGCGTTTCACCCGAGGCCCGTATTCTGGCGTTGCGCGCCAATGCGCGGGGCGACGGCGTCGGCCCCGGCGAGCTCTTGTTCTTCGATGACGATGTGGCGCGCGCGATCGACCGTGCTGCGGATAGCGGTGCGAAGATCATCAATTTGAGCTTCGGCAAACTCGAAGCGCTCTCGGGTTCCTATGAGGCCGCGCTTGCTAGGGCCGTGGCGCGCGATATCCTGATCATCGCCTCGGCCGGCAACGACCCTTCCGGTCAGACCACGCTGCCGGCAAGTCTCGCTGGCTCCAGCGAGGCGCGCGGCCGCATCCTCGCCGTCGGTGCGGTCGACAGCAGCGAGACGATCGCCGGTTTCTCAGGGCAACCCGGCGGCGGCGTGCTCAATGAGGCATTCCTGGTAGCCCCAGGGGTCGATATTCGCAGCACGGCGGTGGGCGGCGGCCTCGAAACCCGCTCCGGCACCTCCTTTGCGACGCCCCATGTCAGCGGCGCCGCCGCCGTGCTCAAAAGCGCCTTCCCCTCCCTGACCATGCGCCAGATCGGCGATCTCCTGGTGGCGGCCGCCAAGGATCTGGGCCCGCCGGGTGCGGATAGCATTTATGGCCGGGGCCTAATCGATCTTCGAGCGGCCCTGGCGCCGCAGGGCGGCATGTCGCTTGCCTCCGGCAATTCGGTCGCGGGCTCAAGCACCTCCCTCTCCGAAACCGAACTCAGCCTCGGGGCTGCGTTCGGCGATGCGCTATCGTCCTCAGCCGCACTCGACCGTGTGATGGCGCTCGACGCCTATGACCGGCCCTATTCGGTGGACCTCACCGGCCAGGTCCAGCGCCGGTCGCCGAGTTTCCAACTGGACGATCTTTTGATCGATGGGCCCGGCCAGCATCAGGCCTCGATGCCTGCAAGCTTCGCCGACGGCAGCGCCGGGCTAGGCTGGCAGGCGGAGGAAACGAGGCTCTGGGATCGCGGGCCGACCGGATTTCAACAGACTGATCAGGACAGCGCCGTCCTCCACCGCTTCGATTTCAGCGGCAGCGATCAGGAGATCTCGTGGCGGTTCGGTTATGGTCTCGGCGCCGGCTCGCTGGTCAGTTCCGCACCCATGCACGACGCCACGGCCGATCTATTCTGGCAGGGCAGCGCCATGACGATGCCGGAAAGCACGCTGATCGAACGCGGCATCGGCGGTGCGACGCGGCATCGTCTGGGCGAGCGGACCGAACTCGTGCTGGGGATGATGCAGTCGGACCAGATGGAGAGCTTCGATCAGGAGGATTCGCAGGCCGATGCGCGGATGTTCCATCTGGGCCTCGATCATCGGGCGAGCGAACGGCTGCGGCTCGCCCTGGGTTTCAGTCAGGTCGACGAGGACGAGGCTTTCCTCGGGAGTTCGAGCGACGGCGCCTTCGGCGATGACGCCTCGGCCTCGACCCGCATGATGACCCTGCGCGGCGATTATACGCTCGGCGGCGGCTTCAATCTGTTCGCCAGTGGCACGGTGGCGCAAACCTCGATCGGCGGCGACCAGGGCATGCTGCAGGATTGGAGCGCCGTGCAGTCGCAGGCTTTCGCCATGGGGGTGACGCGGACCGGCGTCTTCGGCTCGATCGACCGGATCGGCCTGATGGTGGGCCAGCCGCTCCGGGTCAGCGACGCTTCGGCCACCCTCGACGTGCCGACATCACGCGATCTCGACGGCAATGTCGAGCGCAGCCGCGAGCGTGTCGACGTGGCGCCCGAAGGCCGCGAAATCGATGTCCAGCTAAGCTATCGGGCACCGTTGAGCGAGCGCTTCCGGCTCGGCTCCTGGCTGATGTACCGGCGCGAACCCGGGCACGACGCCGAGGCCGATGACGACTACGCCATCGGCCTCCGGCTCGACCATCAATTCTGAGCCGATTCAGCGCTCGCGCAGGGCGCGGTCCTGGACCCTGGCGATCGGTGCGATGAGATAATCGAGGACGGTCTTCTCGCCGGTCAGCACATCGACCTGTGCGGTCATCCCGGGAATGATCCCGAGCGGGTCTTCTTCCGTTCCCAGATAGTTGCGGTCGGTACGCACCCGGACCTTGTAGAAGCTCTCGCCGCGGTCGTTGGTGATGGTATCGGCGCTGATCTGCTCGACCTCGCCATCGAGCCCGCCATAGAGGGAGAAATCATAAGCGGTGATCTTGACCTTGGCCGGCAGGCCGGGACGGAGGAAGGCGATGTCGGCGGGCCGCACACTGGCCTCGACCAGGAGCGAATCCTCGAGCGGAACGATCTCGAGCAGGTCCTCGCCGGGCTTGATCACGCCGCCTATGGTATTGAAGTTGATCTGCTTGATGGTCCCGCGCAAGGGCGCACGCACCGCCGTGCGCCGGACCTGGTCCTCGCCGGCGGCGATGGTTTCCCTGAGGCTCGCAAGCTCGCTCTGCTTGAGATTGAGCTCCCGCTGGGCCGCCGAATGGAAACTGCTGTAGACACTCTCGATCCGTCCATGCGCTTCGCGTAGGGCCGCTTCCGCGCGGGGAATGGTGAGCCTGGTTTGCTCGACGACGGCATCGAGATCGTTGACCTCTCGCCTGATCTTCAAGAAATCGGTCTGCGAGACCAGCCGCTGCCGCGCCATCGGCTCGGTCAGCGCCAGCTCCTCCTTGGCCAGGGCCAGCGAACGCACGGCCCCCTCGAGCTTGGTGCGCAGCTCGACGAGTTCCTGCTCGCGCTGCAGCGTCTGCTCCCGCAACACTTCGAGCTCGTCCTGCAGTTGCGCCTGCCGCAGATTGAAGAGCGCCTGCTCGTTGGTGGCGACATCGCGCGCCGCTTCGAGCACATCCTCGGAGAATACCGGCCCGGTCTCGTTCACTTCGGCCTGGAGCCGCGCGATGCTCGCCTGCAGATTAAGGTAGCGGGCGCGCTTTTCACGATAGTCGCTCGCCGCCTGGATATTGTCGATCCGCATCAGGACCTGGCCCGGCTCGACGATCTCGCCTTCGCGCACCAGGATCTCCTCGACGATGCCACCCTCGAGATTCTGGACCACCTGGACCCTCCGGCTCGGAATCACCCGGCCGTCGCCTCGTGTGACCTCCTCGAGCGTGGCCCGGCTGGCCCAGGTCAGCATCACGCCGAACAGCACCACGATCGTCAAGAGCAGGAGATGGCTCAGGGCTTTGGGGCGAAACCGCTCGGCCGCGTCGGCACCCTTGGCGAAGGCCAGGAGCTCGCGGTCGATCGGGGTCTGGTGCCGCTTGGATTTGGCCCGGTCCTTGATCGAACGCATCAGCCAGCCCCCTTGATGGCGCCGGTCGAGAGCGCCTCCAGAACCTCGTCGCGTGGACCATCGGCGACCAGCTTGCCGGCATCGAGCACAAGCAGGCGATCGACCAGGGACAGCATCGACGCTCGATGCGTGACCAGCACCAGGGTGCGGCCTTCGAGAAAGCTTGCGAGCCGCTGCTTCAGGCGATTTTCCGCACCATTGTCCATGGCACTGGTCGGCTCGTCGAAGACCAGCACCGGCGCGCCGCTCACCAGCGCCCGGGCGAGGGCCACGGCCTGACGCTGGCCGCCGGAAAGAACCTCGCCACGCTCGCCGACATCCATATCGTAGCCTTGCGGATGGCGGCTCGCGAATTCCTGCACACCGCTGATCTCGGCCGCGCGCAACAAGGCTTCCTCGCCGCTTTGCGGTGCTGCGATCATGATGTTTTCCTTGAGCGTGCCGCGGAACAGCACCGCTTCCTGCGGCACGCAGCTCAGATTGCGGCGACGGTCGGCGGGATCGATCTGGCGCAATTCGGTGCCGTCGAGGAGAACGGCGCCGCGATCCGCCTCATAGAGGCCCAGGATCAGTTTCTGGATCGTCGTCTTGCCGGAGCCGATCCGCCCGACCACGCCGACCTTCTCGCCCGGCCGGATCGAGAAGGAAATCCCGTCCAGAGCCTTGAGGTTCTGCCCCGGATAGGTGAAGTCGACGGCGCGAAACTCGATACCACCCTCAAGGGCCGGTCGATGCAGGAACTGCGTGTCCGCCGGCCGATCGACCTCGAGCTGCATGATCTGATCGAGCGTCCGGTAAGCCAGCTTCGCCTGATGCAGGCGGGTCAGAAGCCCAGCCAGCTGGCTCAGGGGCGCCATGGCGCGGCCGGAGAGAATGGTACAGGCGACGAGTGCTCCGACCGATAGTTCGCCTGCGCCGATCAGATAGACTCCGACAACGACGACGCCGACCATCACCAGATTGGCGGCGAGGCCGGCGAAATTCACCGTCAATGCCGAGAAGAAGCGAACCCTGCCGCTCGAGCGTCCGGTGGCTTCGACGAAACTCTCGAACGCCTGCTGCAAGCGGCTCGCCGCCCCGACGCTCTTGACGGTTTCGAGCCCGTAAATGGTCTCGACGAGCACCCCGTGGCGCTGCGCGCCTTCCTTGAAACTCTGTCGGACCGCCCGGTTGAGCGGCCACTGCATGAGGCTCGCCACGATCAGCACCGAAGGGACCGCCACTGCCGGGATCCAGGCCACCGGGCCGCCGATATACCAGATGATGGCGATGAACAGCAGCACGAAGGGAAAATCGACCAGTGCCGCGACGGTGGCCGAGCTCAGCAAATCCCTCAAGGATTCGAATTCGCGGAGATTGTTGGCGAAGGCGCCGGCACTCGGCGGCCGCGCCTTGAGCTTGATCGAGACGACCTGCTCGAAGATCCGCGAGGCGATGCGGACGTCGCTGACCCGGCCTGCCGCATCGACGAAATAGCCGCGCAGCGTTTTCAGGAAGAAATCGAAGCCGAAGGCAATGACGGCGCCCAGCGCCAGGACCCACAGGGTTTCGACGGCATTGTTGGGAACGACGCGGTCATAGACGTTCATGATGAAGATCGGGCTGACCAGAGCCAGGAGATTGATCACGATGGCGGCGATGACGACCTCGCCGAGGGCGGGCCATTGCCGCCCGATCGGCCCCCAGAACCAATGGCCACGCCGCACCTCGGCGACATCGCGCTCCCGAGCCGAAAATCCGATCTCCGGCCGGGCCAGCAGCGCCACGCCAAGATAGCGCCGGTCCAGCGCCTCGAGATCGATCCATTGGGTGCCGCGGCCGGTCTCGGGCATCAGCACCTGCGCCCGGCCGGAATCGTCCCGGTCGCACAGAACCCAGGCGCTGCCGTCCCGCAGCAGGATCAGACAGGGCAAAAGCACCGTGTCGATCCCGCCGAGATCGCGCCGCACCAGTTTGGCACTCAGTCCGGCACGACTTGCGGCGCGCGGCAATAAGGCGGGGGATAGCCGGCCATCGGTCAGCGGCAGTCCGTCGACCAGCGCCGCAGCGGACATAGGCCGCTCGAACCGCTCGGTCAGGGCCACGAGAGCGTCGAGTAGCGGATCGCCCGCGACCGGCAGTTCCTCCGGAATGAGGTTTCCACCGGACGCGGGCGCCTGGCGCTTGAAGGAAACATTGCTGGAACCCGCAGGAACGGAAGGTTTGGCCACCTGTAACTGTGCTAGGTCTGCCACAGTGCGGCCACTAACATTTTACCCCCATCAAACCCTTCCACGCATGGAACAGCACGGAAACTCGAGTCTTCATGCCGGACTGAACGCGTCTGTCGATTGGATCGAACTCGCGTGGAGATCAGTCACTGCGGGGAAATTATTGTAGCGATGCTGCAACACTTCTCCTTTGAAGCGAGAACGCTTCGACGTTGACCCTATACTGTCTGCCAAATATCACAAAAAAGACTTTCCAAAGGTACAATGGGTAGTTGGTGCTGAAGCCTTATCCAATGACGGAGAAAACAATGCCTCGTTTCCAGCCCCGCGGCATCGGCACGGCACGGTTTCTGTTCGCCTTAATCGCATCAGCGGCCTGTTTGGCTGGACCGCCCGCTGCCGATGCGGCGAGCCTTCTGGATTCGGTGCAGCTTGCGCTCGAGACGAACCCCGAGGTCGACGTGGTCAAGGCCGACCGGCTGGCAGTCGACCAGGAGCTGCGTCAGGCGCGCGCCGGCTATTTTCCGTCGATCGATTTCCGTGCCGGCGTCGGGCCGGAATATTCCGACACGCCGACGACGCGAAGTCGCGATTTGGGCTCGGAATGGGAGTTCGCGCGCGAAGGAGAGGTTCGCCTCTCGCAAATGTTGTTCGACGGTTTCGAAACCCCGAACGAGGTTGCGCGTCAGAGGGCCCGCGTCAATTCCGCCGCTTATCGGGTCGAGGAAGCTGCCGAATTCATCGGACTCGATGCCATCGAAGCGCATCTCGACGTAATACGGACTGCCGAGATCGTCGAGCTCAATGTCGAGAATGTGCGCCAGCACGAGCAGTTGCTAGGGAATGTGGGGCAACTCGAGGACCGTGGGGTTACCGATATTGCGGATGTCCGCCAGGCCGAATCGCGGCTCGAGTCGTCGCGTGCGGCGCTGGCGAGGTCGGAGGGTGCGCTTGCGGATGCCCGCGCCCGCTATGAGCGGGTCGTCGGCGTGCCGCCAGATGAGCTGACCGAAACGGCACCGCCGATTGCGGCTTTGCCAGAAGACCGCGAAAACGCTGCCGAAATCGCGTCGGTCACAAGCCCGACCGTGTTGATTGCCGCCGCCGACGAGAATGCCAGTGCGGCCGAACTCAAGGTAAGCCGGGCTGCCTATTTCCCACGGATCGACGCGGAACTGTTCGGTAATCGGGGTTACGACCAGGAGGGCCTCGAAGGCTCGAACAAGACGGCCTCGGCGCAGATCGTTCTCAACTATAATCTCTACCGTGGCGGCGCCGACATCGCCCGCGAGCGCGAAGCTTTCCAGCGGGTCAACGAATCCCGCGCGCGCCTCAGGCAGGCCAGACGCGACGCGGAGGAAGAGGCGCGGATCTCTTACAATTCCCTGCTGACGGCGCGCGCCGAATCCGAGGCGCTCGAAGCCAAGGCGGTGGCGCAGGTCCGTGTGCGCGACGCCTATACCCAGCAATTCCAGATCGGCCAGCGCGATCTCCTGGACGTGTTGGACGCCGAGAACGAACTCTTTCTCGACCGCGTGAATTTCACGACGGCGCAATATGTCGAACGATTCGCGGTCTATCGCGTCCTGGCCGTCATCGGTACCCTGCTCGATACCCTTGAGGTCTCGGCCCCGCGTGAGCAGATCAATATTTGGCGCAATCCGGAAACCGAGTTCACGCCGGAACGGATCGAGGAATTCTCGGCTCCGCTCGTCGACCGAAACGCCCAGCCGTTTCCTCTCGAAAACCCGCTTGCCGGCGCTCCGCCGGATCTCTTCCCGGTTCCGAAGCCTGACGCCTAGTCAGTCCGGCCCCCGCAACCTACACTCGCCAACGGTGTTATTGGCAGGGCTTTGAGGGTGAGAACGGGCCATGACAGCTACCGAAGCGACGAAGAAGCCCGTAGTTCTTTGCGTGCTGGATGGCTGGGGCTATCGCGAGGACGAGGCCGATAACGCCGTCGCCCTCGCCGACACCCCGGTGTTCGACCGCTATTGGAATGCGTCGCCCCGCTGTTTCCTGCACACGGATGGCGAGAATGTCGGGCTGCCCGAAGGCCAGTTCGGCAATAGCGAGGTCGGCCACATGAACCTGGGGGCCGGGCGCGTCGTGATGCAGGAACTGCCGCGCATCGACCAGGCTTTGTCGGATGGATCGCTGGCGCGGAACGAAGTCCTTCAAGCCGCCGTGGAGCGCATCCGGTCCGCGTCCGATCGCGTTCATGTCCTGGGGCTGCTCTCGAAGGGTGGTGTGCACGCGCATCAGCGCCATATCCTCGCCATGATCGAGATCCTCGCCGACGCGGGTCTCGAAATCGTCGTCCATCCCATCACCGACGGCCGCGACACCTCGCCTCGTTCGGGCAAGGAATCGATCGAGACCCTGCTGCAATCGATCGGGGAATCCCCAAAAATTTCCGTTGGAACGATCTGCGGGCGGTATTTCGCGATGGATCGCGACAAGCGTTGGGACCGCACTGAAAAGGCCTACCGTGCACTCGTTTTCGGAGAAGCCGAACACGAGAGCGAGGATCCGATCGCGACGATCCAGCAGTTTTATGACGAGGATGTCACGGACGAATTCCTCCCGCCGGTGGTGATTGAGGGCTATGAAGGGATTCGCCAGGGCGACGGCATTCTATGCTGCAATTTCCGTGCGGACCGGGTGCGTCAGATCATGGGAGCGCTGGCCGATCCGAATTTCGACGGCTTTGCCACCGAACCTTTGGACCTCTCTGCCGCCGTCGGCATGACCAGCTATTCGAGCCGCCTCGACGAGGTCCTGGACGTTCTCTTCGCACCCCAGGAGTTGCACGATATCTGCGGCGAAATCGTTTCGAAGGCCGGACTGAAGCAATTGCGGGCCGCGGAAACCGAGAAATATCCGCATGTCACGTTTTTCTTCAATGGCGGCGAGGAGCGGCAATATGAGGGCGAGCAGCGGATCATGGTCCCCTCGCCGAAAGTGGCGACCTACGACCTTCAGCCGGAGATGTCCGCAGCCGAGTTGAAGATGAAGTTCATCGAGGCGCTGCGCGACACCAAGCCTGATTTCGCCCTGATCAACTTCGCCAACGCCGACATGGTCGGTCATACCGGCAGCCTCGAAGCGGCAATCAAGGCGGTGGCGACGGTCGATGCCTGTCTCGGCGAGATCATCGAGCAAGTAGAGACCGCAGGCGGGGCGATCCTGGTGACTGCCGATCATGGTAATTGCGAGACCATGCGCGATCCCGAGACGGGCGGGCCGCACACCCAGCACACCACTAACCTGGTGCCATGCTTTCTCGTCGGCGCACCTCATGGCAGCTGGCTCGAGGAGGGCCGGCTTGCCGATGTCGCTCCGACCCTGCTGCAATTGATGCAGGTCGAGCAGCCGCAAGCGATGACCGGCCACTCGCTGCTCCGCACCGCCACGGGCTGAAATCCTGGCCCAACCGTGAACGCGGTTCGAGGAGGCTTGATCTTGCCAGTCCGGCAGGACGACACAAGTCACATTATCCTTGATGGCAGGGGTGGGACCGCGTTACTCAATCTGGGGACAAGTGTCCTTCGATCCTGGGTGTATTCAGGCGTTCGCGGCTGACCGGCGTCCGTCGGCTCCTTCGGGCGGAACCAGTGCGCAAAGTGGAAAAATAGATGGCGAGATCTTTTCTAACTCTCGGGATCGTAGCGGTTGCGGGTATCGTGATCGGCTCAACCGCGGTCCCGATCGTGAGTGTGGTGGCGCAGTCCAACACGGACGACACGTTCCTTCAGCTCAAGCTCTTCGGTGACGTCTTCGAGCGGGTCCGTGCGGAGTATGTCGAGGAGGCGACCGATCAGGAACTGATCGAATCCGCGATCAACGGCATGCTGACATCGCTCGATCCGCACTCCTCCTATCTCAACGAGGACAGCTATCACGATATGCAGGTCGAAACCGAGGGTGAGTTCGGCGGCCTCGGTATCGAAGTCACGATGGAGAACGGTCTCGTTAAAGTGGTCTCGCCGATCGACGACACGCCGGCTTGGCGCGCCGGCATCGAGGCCGGCGACTACATCACCCATATCGATGGCGAAGCGGTGGTGGGCCTGTCACTCAGCGAAGCCGTCGAGAAGATGCGCGGTCCGGTCGACAGTGAAATCGATCTCCGCCTGTTGCGCGAAGGCACCGAGGAGCCGATCGAGGTCAGTCTGGCGCGTGCCGTCATCCAGATTTCTCCGGTCCGCGCCGAGGTGCTGGACGATATCGGCTATATCAGGGTGACGACATTCAACAAGCAAACCACGTCGGACATGGAAGCCGAGATCAAGGAAATCCGCGAGGAGTTGGGCGACAAGCTGCGCGGCCTCGTCCTCGATCTCAGGAACAATCCGGGCGGTTTGTTGGACCAGGCGGTGTCGGTCACCGACGCCTTTCTCGATCAGGGCGAAATCGTTTCCACGCGCGGCCGTCAATCGGAGAGCATCCAGCGCTATAACGCACGCAGCGGCGATGTCATTGACGGGCTGCCGATTGTCGTCCTGATCAATGGCGGCTCGGCCTCTGCCTCGGAAATCGTCGCCGGCGCCCTGCAGGATCATCGCCGCGGCATCGTCATGGGCACGCAGTCGTTCGGCAAGGGCTCGGTGCAGACGATCATGCCGATCTCCGGCCACGGTGCGATCAGGCTGACCACGGCACGCTATTACACGCCTGCCGGAACCTCGATACAGGCCAAGGGCATCGAGCCGGATATCGAGGTCCGTCCGGCCAATGTCGAATTGCTCGATGCGCCGGCGCGGCGGCGTGAGGCGGACCTCCGCGGACGCCTCCAGAACGAGGAAGAGACCGATCCGCTGGATGCCGTCGCCGGCGAGGCCACTGTCTCCGAAGAAGACGACGATTCGGACTATCAGCTGGAGCGTGCGGTCGATCTGTTGCGCGGCATCGCGCTGTTCGAGGCGCGTCTGGACAAGCGTGCCGCGAATTAGCCATCCTCTCGCCATCGCGGCCGCTTGACGACAGCCGACCCACCAGGGGCTGCGCCACCCCGCCGCTGGCTCAGCCTTCTGGCAAGCCCAGGATTGCCGCTGGGGTTGGCTGCGGCTGTCTCGGTCCTGTTGGCGGTTCTCGGCCTCCTCGCCTGGCTGACGCTGCCTGAAGCGCCGTTGCGGCTGGCCGAACCGGTCGAGCTTGTGGCAGCCTTGCCGTTGCCTCCGGAACTGGAGCCGCCGGAACCGGATTTGCCGGCAGCAACCCCGGAAATCGTGCCGCCCGCCATCGGCTCGACGGCTGCCGTCATCGGCGCGCCGCCGCTCGAGGCCCTTACGGAGCTTGCAACACCTGGCCCCTATGGGGATGTGCCCAGTCGCTCGGCCGAACTAAGCCCCTGGCAGGCCTACCGGCGCACGCCCGCGGATCTCAGTCCCTCGGGACGGATCGCCCTTTTGGTCATCGGCCTGGGTCTCGATCCCGTAATCACCGAAGATGCGGCCCATCTCTCGAGCGATATCAGCCTCGCCTTTTCGCCCTACGGCGATGAAACAGCGGACTGGATGCGCTATGCACGATGGCAGGGTCATGAAGTGCTGATGACGCTGCCGCTCGAGCCCGAAGACTACCCGATCGACAATCCGGGGCCCGTGACGCTGTTCTCGACAGACGATCGGGCTGCGATCGATGACGGTCTCACCTGGTTGATGGCGCAGGGCGAGGCCTATGTCGGCTTTTCCGGCCCTGTGGGCGTCTTCAATCAGCGGAGTTTCGAGCCGATCGCCCTGAGCCTGAAAGAGCGCGGGCTCGGCTATGTCGAGCTTGATGGCCAGGATCTCGGGGCGATGGCGCAGGCGATCGATCTGCCCTATCTCGGCATCACCCGAAGAATCGACGAGGATCTGGCGCCTGCCGCGATTGCAGCCGCACTCGAAGCCATCGAGAAGCAGGCGATCGCCGGCGGCACGGCACTCGCCTATACCCGCCCCTATCCGCTGGTATTCGATATGATCGAGGAGTGGACAGCCCAACTGGATGAAAAGGGCCTGACCCTGGTGCCCCTCACATCGATCTTGGCAGAGCCCTCGGGCTGACCCAGAACAGCGCAGGATATAGTCTTGCCAGGAAAGCGGAGCCATGACCGGCCAAGTGACGACCGAGCCCAAGGACGGCTACAGGCGATGCGTCGGGATCGTTCTGGTCGCCCAGGACGGTCGTCTGTTCGTCGCCCGCCGCAGGGATATGAGCGTCGAATCGTGGCAGATGCCGCAGGGCGGCATCGATCCCGGCGAAACGCCCGAGGCAGCCGGTTTCCGCGAGATGGGCGAGGAGATCGGCACCGAACGGGCGACGCACCTCGCGACCAGCAGCTATTGGCGCAGCTATGACCTGCCGCCTTCGATCGCGCGACGGATCTGGGGTGGGCGTTTTCGCGGTCAGAGCCAGAAATGGCTAGTCTACCGCTTCGACGGCGAGAACAATGACATCGATCTTGCCACCGAGGATCCCGAGTTCGACGAATGGCGCTGGGTCAGCGAGGCCGAAATGCTCGAGCTCATCGTCTGGTTCAAGCGTGACGTCTATCTCAGCGTCTTCGATGAATTTCGCCACCTATGGGCTTGATCGCGGACCGACGCGGCGAGTTCTGCTGATGTTCCTCGCCGCTTTCGGAAACGTCCGGAAGGGCTGATTCCGAGGTCCGGGGCGAAGGCTGCCGCGAGACTGGCGGCATTATGTCGTCATCGTCCAGCAATTCTTCCGGCAGTGGCGGATCGGCAGGGTAGCCGGACCTTGACGGGGTGGGCGATGGCGCCGGCGGAGAGGTCAGCGTCGTCTCCACTTCTTCCAGGCTCACCTTCCGCTTGAACAGCCGGCTCGCGGCACTGCTGGGCGCACTCTCCTTCTGACCTTCGCGTGACGCCTCGATGGAAACCGAGGCGGTCTGCGGCGCGGTGGGTTGCGCCGCCTGGTCGTCGTCGATGCCGAAGAAGAACGTATCGCGGTCGCTCAACCGTTCGCCTGACGGAGAGGACTGCGGCGGCCGCCTCCGGTTCAATCGCCCGCCACTGCGGTCCGGGCTTCGCGCCGGCTCGTCGAGATCGACCTGGGCCCGGAACATCCCGAGTGTCCGCGCCCGAAATTCCGAACCCTTCTCACGCTCTTCGCGCCGGTCCGCCAGCGAGGGCGCCATCGGCGGGGAGGCACCGCGATCCGCTTTTCTATCGGGTACGGTTCGCCGCGGGACATTCGGTTGAGTGTTTACTCCCGGGCTCGGCGAACGCCGATCGTGGACGATTGGCGAAGGCGGCGCCGGTTGAGGCTCGGGCCCCGGTCTTTCCCGTTCCGCGGCGTCGAGCTCGGCCCTTGCCCCTTTGCCCCAGGCCTGCATTTCGGGCATCGCCATGATCGCGTCCATATAAGCGCGCAATTGCGGCTCGACCGGAACGGCATAGGTAATGAAACGGGAGACGACCGGCGCATACATGGCGTCGGCGATCGAGAACGTGCCGAAGAGGAAGGGTCCGCCCGGAGCATGCAGGTTCAGACAATCGAGCCAGATCCTTGAGATCCGCTTCACATCGGCGGCGACGCCGGTGAGCATCCGTCCGGGCGGATCGTAGCGCGCCAGAAAGTCCATCGGCATGAACAGACGCAGATCGGCAAATCCCGAATGCATCTCGGCGCTGATCGAGCGTGCTACGGCACGTTGCCGCTCGTCGCCGGGCCAAAGGGAGGGCTGCACCTCGCCCAGGAATTCGGAAATGGCGAGCGAATCCCAGATCGTCTCGCCTTCGACGATCAGGGCCGGCACCTTGCCGGTAGGCGACAGCTCCAGCAGCCGCTCCCGACTATCCGGTCGGCGCAGCTTCACTTTGATCTCATCGAAGGGCAGGCCGGTCACGGCGAGAACCAGCCAGGCCCGCAAGGACCAGGATGAGGTGTTCTTGTCACCGATTACGATCTTGACGTCAGGCATCTGCAAGAGCCCCAATAGCCAGTCGCCTAGTTGCGGCGAGAAGGCGACAACGGTCAATAACGAGCCTAATCATAGCTGAATGATCCGCCGTGTGGACACATCGATCTGGCCACCGGGCGCCCGCTGGCGGCCGCGTTCCGGCACGACCCGGATCGTGCTGCGCGTCGCCGCGCTCATCGTCGCCACCGCGATCGCGGCCCCCATTTTCAGTGTCACGCTCAGCATCTTTTTTCCCGGTGGGGAAATCGGCCGGCATCTCGCCCAGACCGTTCTGCCCCGATATATCATCAATACCCTCTGGCTGTCGCTCGGCGTCGGCACCGCCACCGCCAGCATCGGCGTCGGCGCCGCCTGGCTGACCGCGATCTGCCGGTTTCCCGGCCGCGGATTCTTCAATTGGGCGCTGATTCTGCCGCTGGCGCTGCCCTCCTACATTCTGGCCTATGTCTATTACGACTTCCTCGCCTCGAGCGGCCCTTTGCAGCGGGCAATTCGCGATTTCACGGGCCTCAGCGCCGGCGACTACTGGTTCCCGCGCCTTAGCTCCATCGGCGGTGCGGTCTTCATCCTCACGCTCGCCCTTTACCCTTACGTCTATCTCATCGTCCGTGCCTATCTGAGCGAACAGTCGCCGCGCATCGTCGAGGCGGCGCGTTCGCTGGGCTGCAGCCTGTTGGAGGCGAGCTGGCGCGTGATGCTGCCGCTGGCGCGCCCCGCCATTGCCGTCGGTGTGACGCTGGTGCTGATGGAAACGATGGCCGATTTCGGCGCGGTCTCGCTACTTGGCGTTCAAACCTTCACGACCGGCATATTCAGGGCATATTTCTCGATGGCGGCGCCGATCGCGGCTGCTCAGCTGGCGACTATCCTCCTGGGCTTCGTCTTCATCCTCGTCATCGTCGAGCGGATCAGCCGCCGCCGCGCCAGTTTCGAGACCACGGCGCGGCCCGGCACCAAGAGCCAGAAGATCCGTCTGCGCCGCGGCCAGATCGTGCTCGCCAATGGGCTATGCGCGATCCCGGTATTCCTGGGCTTCGTCCTGCCCGTGGCACTCTTGATCGACATGGCCCTGGGCGTCGGCTTCGCCGGCCTGCGCGAACGCTCGCTCTCGGCCCTGATTAACAGCCTTTCGATAGGGTTCGTCGCGGCGGCCTGCGCCGCTTCGCTCGCTCTTCTGATGGTTTTCCACGCCCGCCTCAAGGACAGCCGCATGGCGGTCGGCATCAATCGCGTCGCCCAAATGGGCTATGCCATTCCCGGCACGGTCATTGCGATCGGCACGCTGATCCCGCTCGCCGCCATCGATCGAACCCTTTCGCTCTGGGCCGAGCAGGTTCTCGGCATCGATATCGGGCTGGTTTTGATCGGCACCATCGGCGCCCTCGTTTACGCCTATCTGGTCCGCTTCATGGCGGTTTCGATCGGCTCGGTGGAATCGGGCTTCGCCCGGGTTTCGGGCTCGCTCGACGATGCCGCCAGCACCTTGGGTACCGGCCCGCTCGGCCGCTTGTGGCGGATCCACATCCCGATGGTCTGGCGCTCGATGGCCGTGGCGTTCGTCCTGGTTTTCGTCGATGTCATCAAGGAACTGCCCGCAACGCTGGTCCTCAGGCCCTTCAATTTCGAGACCCTGGCCGTCGAGGTCTTCAATCTCGCCCGGGATGAGCGCATTGCCGAGGCGGCACTGCCGGCGCTGATCCTGGTCGCCGTCGGGCTCTTGCCCGTCGCCCTCATCAGCCACGGCATCATGCGCCTCGGCCGCCATCGCCACTGATTGGACCGGAGACGACTTTGATCACCGCCGAACTCTATCTCGCCTATGTCCTCGCCTGCATGGTCATTCTGATCGTCCCCGGGCCGACCATCCTCCTGGTCGTCACCTATGCACTGCGCCAGGGCCGGCGGGCCGCCATTTGGACGGTCACCGGCGTCGGACTCGGCGACCTCACCGCCATGATCATGACGCTCGTCGGCCTCGGGGCGCTGCTGGCGATCTCGGCCGAGCTCTTTCTTGCCGTGAAGTGGCTGGGTGCTGCATATCTCGTCTATCTCGGCATCCGACTATGGCGGGAACCGCATCCGACCAGTAGCGAAGACGTCCTCGTCAACGCTCCTTCAGGCCGATCAATGCTCCTGCAGGCCTGGCTGGTCACAGCCCTCAACCCGAAAGGCATCATCTTCTTCGTGGCTTTCCTGCCGCAATTCGTCGATCCGGCCGGACGAGCGGCACCGCAGCTCGCCCTCCTCGGCGCAGCCTTCCTGGCCCTCGCCATCGCCAACGCCGCCGCCTATGCCCTGGCGGCGGGCCGATTGTCCGCAAGGCTCAGGCACGCCCGTTTTTACACCTGGGTCAATCGGATCGGCGGCAGCGTGCTGATCGGGGCCGGCGTAATGACCGCCTTCAGCGGCAATGGTAATCGCGGCTGACTCAATGTCTGTTGACCGCACTGATTTGCGGGCATCCATGGTCAGAAAGCTTTGCCGAGGCCGGCTTGCTTCAAAATCCCATTGGCCGTGTGACGCGATTTGATTTTTTCGGGCACCGCGAAATAGCGCTACGCTCGTAGGACTGAACCAGATTTCATGAGAGCCCTTGCCGTGGCGAACGAAGTAGCATTCGTGAGACTTCAGGAGGTCGCGAAGCGCCCGACCGAAATCATGCGCTAAAAAGTAGCGGCGGCGTCATTGGCCGCAACGAGATGAAAGGGGACGGTGTCGGTATCAGCCTTGGACAATCCATTAAGTTCGAGCAGTTCGGGAACGAGCACCTGCAATGTCCGAAAAAGTTCATCCAAGCTCGGAGCCTCTGTTGCCAAGCCGGGAACGTCGTCGCTTAGCGCGACCCATACATGCGCCTCATCATCCCAGCGTGCCTGAATGTTCAACACCATTTCGCTTCCGTTCTTCGAGGCCATGACCCGTGTCCACAAATATCGGCAAATTTTGTTGACCGACAAGCTCTATCCACCTCAGGTTGCAATTATTGATCGTTAGTCCAGTCATCTCCATTTTCGGGCCGCCCTAGCCCCAAAATGCCTCATCGGTGATCAGATCGGCGAGGCGCTTGGCGGCGATCTCGAACAGGCGCTCGCCCTTTTCGGCCGTCGCCAGGGTCGGATCGCCGATCACGCCGACCGGGGTGGTGTCGGCGAAGCTCCGCCAGCGATAGATGTCGTCGGGCCGGCCGGCCGCCTCTCTCGATTCATCGATATTGCGGGCTTCCGCATAGCGGCTCGGGTCGACCAGGTCCGGGCGGATTGCCAGCATCATCGAGGTCTCGCCCTCGCAGGCATGGCGAATGCCGCTCTGTGCCTCCAGGACCGCATCGATCTCGTCCTGGGCGACCCGCCAGATTGTCGTCGTCACGATCGGCATATCGAAATCGCGGGTCAGTTCCTCGGTGACGGTGCGTAAAGCCGCGATATTGCCGCCGTGGCTGTTCAGCAGCAGGATGCGCCGGAACCCCTGCCGCTTCAGCGAGCCGACGACACCCCGCAGTACCGCCAGAAATGCGTCGAAATCGAGCGTGATCGTCCCGCCCAACCGCATGTGGTGCTCCGAGAGACCGGTCCAGACGACCGGCAGCACCAGTGTCGGCTGCCGTGCCGAGGCGAGGCGCGCTGCGCGCACCGCGGTTTCCTCCCCGAGCAAGGTGTCGGTTGCCGTCGGCAGATGCGGGCCATGCTGCTCGAGCGAGGCCACCGGCACGATCACGACCGCATCTTCCGCCGCCTTGGCCCGAAGCCGCTCCGCCGTCATTTCAGCCCATTTCACAGCCCTGTCGGTCATGTGTCTTCCTCCTCTGAGTTGGTATCGGTCGTCTCGACCATGCGGTCGAGGGCGTTGCCGAGGCGGGCAAGATCGGCATCGCGCGAGAGGCGGTGGTCCCCGTCCTTGACCAATTCGACGACGACATCCGGGCTCTCCAGCCGCTCGGCGAGGGTCAGTGCGGTCCGCCAGGGCACTTCCAGATCGGCCTGGCCCTGGAGCAGATGCGCCGGCCGTTCGATCCCGATCCTGTCCCGCAACATGAGATGACGCCTGCCGTCCTCGATCAGCCGCCGAGTAATGGGGTCCGGCTCGCCATAGGGCGACGGGAAATCGACTATCCCATCCGTCTCGAGCGTCCGCCTCTGCGCTCGGTCGAATCCCGCAAAAATCAAGTCCTCGGTGAAGTCCGGGGCGGCGGCGATGCCGATCAGGCCTCGAACCCGCGCCAACCGCGCCAGGGCCACGAGCAACATGATCCAGCCGCCCATGCTGGAGCCGACCAGGATCGCGGGCTTGCGCACAACTCGGTCCAGTACCTCAATCGCATCATCGGCCCAGTCGCCGATACAGCCTTCCTCAAACGCGCCCGAGGAGGCGCCGTGTCCACGATAGTCGAAGCGCGTATAGGCGAGGCCTCGCACGCGGCAATGATCGGCCAGAAATGCGGCCTTGGTGCCGGTCATGTCGGAACGAAAACCACCGAGAAACATGATTTCGGGAGCGCCGCCATCGCTCCGTTCGAAGGCGATCCGACGATCCGGCCCCAAATCAAGAAGTTCTACGCTCATTGGCCTCTTGGTCCACTCATGCTAGCAGCAACCCGATGGCGCCGCTCTTGTCGAAATCACAAAAGTCAACACGAAGCTCTCTTTGGTTATGACGGAAAGTAGCGCACAGCGTGCAAATCCAGGGACATCGCCGCACATCACTGCATCTCAAAGCCCGGCTCGACAAGTCCGAGATCGATCTGGACATCATCCGTCTCGGCCGGTTTCTGGAACGTCACGATAATCGCATGGTTTTGGCGAGTGGCGGCGGTGAAGGCGTGCGCATGGCCGAAGCCTGGAAGCTCGAGCATGAGGTGGTGGCGCTCGATCGCACCGGTCTGTTGTCCGGATGGCGCAGCCGCAGCCGTCTCGGCGATCTGATCGAGCGCCGGCGTCCAGCCGTCATCCATGTGCACGACCTGCCCGCCCTCAATGCCGCCGCTCCATTTCGTTCCGGCAGCAGAGGTCTGATCGCCAGTCTCGACTGCTCGCCCGATACAGTGCAGGCCCTGACGCCAAACCTGATGGAGCATTGTGATCGGCTGGTCGTCGCCAGCCATTACGAGGCCGACGCGCTGATCGAGGAACGGACCGTACCTTCCGCAAAAATCCGTGTGATCCGCCCGATCATCGACAGCCGCGAACTCGACCCCAAGGGGGTGAGCGGTCGGCGCATCGGCACGCTTGCCGAACGCTGGCGGCTCGAGGTCGGGCGCAAGGTCATCTTGATGCCGGCGCCGGTCCGCCCGGGTCAGGGCCATCTGGCACTCATCGAAGCGCTCGGCCACCTCGAGCGTCGGGACTTTCATCTGGTCATGCTGGGGGAACACGAGACCGGCGATGGTTTTGCCCGGCAGATCGAAGCCCGGGGCGAAGTCCTGGGTCTCGGCGATTGTTTGCGCTTCATGAACGAATGCCCGGATCGGGCCGCTGCCTACGGGCTTGCCGATCTGATCGTGATGCTGCCGGAGGAGGCGCATCCGCTGCCGCGTGCGGCGCTCGAAGCCCAAGCCATGGGCAAGCCCGTCATTCTGTCGGCGGTCGGCGCCGCCCATGAATTCGTCATGCCGGCCTCGACCGGCTGGCTGGTGGCGAAGGATGATGCCGCCGAACTCGACTGGGCCCTAGCCCTGGCGCTCGATCTGACCAGCGAGGTCCGGGAGCGCGTCGCCGAACGTGCCCGCCGCTTTATCGAGGCCGAATTCAGTGTGGAACAAGCCGGCGAGAAGCTTCTCGGTGTATACGGCGAACTGGCCCAGCCGGCGTCAATCTAGGTGAAAGAGGGCAGTCGGCCGGTTCAGTGTCGGGGCTGAGTCATAACCTATTCCCGACGCCTAAGTGGACGCAAACCGACACTCGGGCAAGTTGGAGGCGTAGCACTGCTTCTCGTGGTGCATGTGATCACAGAGGATACCGATGAACACGAACCGATCGAGGTTATCCGAATCATCTCGGCGCGGGTCGCGACGCGGAGAGAAAGGAAGCGGTATGGAGAAGATTAGATACAGTTCGGACACGCTGCCGCCGCTGGCGGATGAACAACGCCGGCGCCTCGCCAAGTTGGCGGCCAAGCGCGACGATCAGATCGATACAGACGACGCGACGGAACTGACCGATGCGCAGATGGCGGATGCGTCACGCGGTCGATTTTACCGCCCTCTTAAGCAACAGATCACCGCGCGCCTCGACGCCGATGTGCTGGCATGGCTCAAGTCGCAGGGAAAGGGGTATCAGTCCCGCATGAATGCGATCTTACGCGAGGCCATGCTGAAGTCGGAGTAGTAGCCTTCCCCCCAGCCCGAACCACCTTGCGGGCCAAGGCGGCATCTTCTCCTCGGCTGCGGGTTCGGGTCGGTTGACATGCCGCGGGCTCGACACCACTAGTGCGTTGCAGCATGATGCCAAGCCTTTCCATGCGCCCTATTACCCAAGAGCTGAAGCACCACGATGGACACCGCAGTTTCAGAGCCACGCCAGGACACTTCTGGCCGCGGCGATATCCGGATCACGTTCCCCGACGGCAGTGATCGCCGATACACGAGCGGAACGACGGGCCATGAGATCGCGGGCTCGATCAGCAACAGCCTCGCGAAACGGGCGATGGCCATATGGGTCGACGACCGGCTGCGCGATCTTGACTACCCGATCACCGCCAATGCCACGCTGCGCATTCTCACCGACCGTGAGATCGACGACCCAGCCCTGATCGAGCTGGTGCGGCATGATTGCGCTCATGTCATGGCGCAGGCCGTGCAGGAGCTGTTTCCCGGCACGCAGGTAACGATCGGCCCCGCCATCGAGAACGGCTTCTATTATGATTTCGCGCGCAACGAGCCGTTCCATCCCGAAGATCTCGAGCAGATCACCGAGCGAATGCAGGCGATCATGGCCCGCAACGAGCCGTTCCGGCGTGAGCTCGTCAGCCGTGACGAGGCGCGCCGGCGCTTCGACGAGCTCGGCGAAACCTACAAGCTCGAAATTCTCGAGGACATCCCGGAAGACCAGGATGTCACGATCTATCACCAGGGTTCGTGGTTTGATCTTTGCCGCGGCCCGCACGGGCCCTCGACCGGACGGATCGGCGCTTTCAAGCTGATGCGGATCGCCGGATCCTACTGGCGCGGCGACAGCGACAATGCGCAATTGCAGCGGATCTACGGCACCGCCTATCCGACCCAAAAGCAGCTCGACGCCTATCTGCATCAGCTCGAGGAAGCCGAGAAGCGCGACCATCGCCGCCTGGGCCGGGAACTCGGTCTCTTTCACTTCCAGGAGGAAGCGCCGGGACAGGTCTTCTGGCACCATAATGGCTGGATCGTCTACACCGAGCTCTTGAACTACATGCGCCGCAAGGTGCGCCGGCACGGCTATCAGGAGATCAACACCCCGCAGCTCCTGGATTCGAGGTTCTGGGTCGCCTCCGGCCATTGGGACAAATACCAGGACAACATGTTCATCTTCGATGACGGCCATCACGATCATCCGGCCGCCCTCAAGCCGATGAGCTGTCCCGGGGGTGCGCAGGTCTTCAAAGCCGATCTGCGGAGCTACCGCGATCTGCCGCTGCGCCTTGCCGAATTCGGCCATGTCTTCCGCAAGGAAGCCTCGGGCGCCCGGCACGGTCTCATGCGGGTCCAGGCCTTCACCCAGGACGACGCCCACATCTTCTGCCGCGACGACCAGCTCGAGGACGAGGTCGTGGCGATGTGCGATCTGATCGAGGAAGTCTATGCCGATCTCGGCATGGCGGAGGATATCACGGTCCATTTCGCGACCCGCCCGGAGCAGCGGATCGGCCGCGAGGAGGATTGGGATCGCGCCGAGGCGGCCCTGCGCAAGGTGCTCGATCGGATCGACATGAAATGGGTCCTGAACGAGGGCGATGGCGCCTTTTACGCGCCCAAGCTTGATTTCAAGCTCAGGGATGCGATCGGCCGCGAATGGCAATGCGGCACCGTCCAGGTCGACATGAACATGCCGCACCGGCTCGAGATGGAATATGTCGGCGACGACGGTGCCAAACATACGCCGCATATGGTGCATAGGGCGATACTCGGCTCGTGCGAGCGCTTCATCGGCGTCCTGATCGAGCACTATGCGGGAAAGCTGCCGACCTGGCTGGCGCCGGTCCAGGCGGTCGTCGCCACCGTCACCAATGAGGCCGATGATTATGCGCGGCAGGTCGAGACCCGGCTCGACGAGGCGGGAATAAGGGTCAAGGCCGACACCACCAGCGACAAGATCGGTTACAAGGTGCGCCTCCACAGCCACGCCAAGGTGCCGGTGATTCTCGCCGTCGGCGGCCGCGAGGCCGAGGAGGGCAGTGTCTCGATGCGCCGGCTCGGCAGCCGCGAGCAGCAGACGATGCCGCTCGATCAGGCGGTGGAGACGCTCAAGCGCGACTGCGCCCCTCCGGACCAAGCCGCTCCGAGAAGCGGTTTGAAGCTGCCAGCTTGAATTGCCATGCGGTTCTACCTTATTGTTTAGAGGTCACCTGCTTCAGGGCATGATGGCGCAACGATAACGAACCCGGAGTTCAGCGAACCGTATGGCAGCACCCGCGCGCGATGAGACTCGCGTCAACGACCGTATCGAGGCGAACGAAGTTCGTCTCGTCGATCAAGATGGCAATATGATTGGCGTCGTGCCGATCAGACGAGCCTTGCAGATGGCCGAGGAAGCCGGCCTGGATCTCGTCGAAGTCGCATCGAATGCCACACCCCCCGTCTGCAAGATCCTCGATTTCGGCAAATACAAATATGAGGCCCAGAAGAAGGCCAACGCCGCCCGCAAGAAGCAGAAGATCATCGAGGTCAAGGAAATCAAGATGCGCCCCAGCATCGATGACAATGACTACAACATCAAGATGAAGAAAGTCCGTGGCTTTCTCGACGAAGGTGACAAGGTCAAGGTCACGATGCGGTTCCGCGGCCGCGAGATGGCGCACCAGGAAATCGCCATGGATATCCTCTCCAAGGTCCGCGAGGAAATGTCGGATCTCGGCAAGGTCGAGCAGTTCCCGAAGCTCGAAGGTCGACAGATGGTCATGGTGATGGCGCCCCTAAAGTAACCTGGGTCGAACTAAGCACCCATTCGGCACGGAATTCTCGGGAGGGAACGTGGCAGCACCGGAAGCAGCACGGCTCAGGCACCTGCGCGCCACTTTATGCGAGCTCGAACTCGACGGCTTGTTCCTGCCCCGGACGGACGATCTCGGCAGCGAATATCTGCCGCCATCGGCGGAACGGGTCGCTTGGCTCACCGGCTTCAAAGGCTCGGCCGCCCAGGTTGTGGTCCTCCTCGAACGCGCCGCCGTCTTCAGCGACGGACGCTATACCGTGCAACTCTCCCAGGAGGTCGATGAAAGCCTCTACGAGCGCTGCAACAGCGGCGAACTGCCGCCGTCACGCTGGCTGAGCGAGCATTTCCCCGAAAACGGCAGGCTAGGCTTCGATCCGAAGCTGGTGACGCGGGACCAGGCCCAGCGCCTCGCCAAGACCGTCGAAGCCAAGGGCGGCACGCTCGAGCCGCTCGAGACCAACCCGGTCGACGCGATCTGGACCGAACGGCCGGACGAACCGATCCATCCGGCGATGCTGCTCGACGACCGTTACGCCGGCGAGAGCAGTGCGGCCAAACGTGAGCGGATGGCGGCCGAGATCGCGAAAAAAGGCCTCGACTATCTGGTCGTCACCGCCTCCGACAGCGTCGCCTGGCTCTTAAACATCCGGGGTGCGGATATCCCCTTCAATCCCCTGGTACTGAGCACCGCGATCCTGAAGGATGACGGCACCGCCGAATGGTTCGTCGACGAGCGGAAGCTCGGCCCGGACCTCCATCTCGCCAACGCCATCACGGTCCGCGCTTATGACACCTTCACGGACCGGCTCAGGGAAATCGGCGGCGAAGGGGCCAAGGTCCTGATCGACGCCAAGCGCACCCATCTGGGCTTTCTCGACGCGGTCGAGAAGGCGGGCGGCCGCGTGGTCGAGGGCGACGATCCCTGCGTTCTCGCTAAGGCAACCAAGAACCCGACGGAAATCGAGGGTGCCCGCGCCGCGCAGATCCGGGACGGCGCTGCCGTCACCCGCTTTCTCGCCTGGCTCGACGGCATCCCGCTCGACGGCAGCGAAAGCGAGATCAGTGCCGCGGCACGCCTCCTTGCCGAGCGCGCTAAGGACCCCTTCTTCCGCGGCGAAAGCTTTCCCGCGATCTCGGCGCACGGCCCCCATGCCGCCCTTCCGCACTACCGGGTCGACGAGACCGGCAACCGCCCGCTCACCGGCGACAGCATCTATCTGATCGATTCCGGCGGCCAATATCTCGACGCCACGACCGACATCACCCGGACGGTCATCTTCGGCAACGCCACTCCCGAAATGCGCGAACGCTTCACCCTCGTCCTGAAGGGCCACATCGCCATCGCCGAGGCGGTCTTTCCCATAGGCACCAATGGCAGCCAGATCGATGTGCTGGCAAGGCAGGCGCTTTGGCGCCATGGCCTGGATTTCGATCACGGCACCGGTCACGGCATCGGCAGCTATCTTTGCGTCCATGAAGGCCCGCAGCGGATTTCCAAATCCGGCCCGAGTGCCGCCTTCGCCGCCGGCATGATCGTCTCCAACGAGCCCGGCTTCTACAAGGCCGGCGAGTACGGCATCCGCAGCGAGAACCTGGTCCTGGTCGTGGCCCGTCCCAAGCCCAAGCATGGCGAGCGCGATCTTTTCGGCTTCGAAACCCTCACCCTCGCCCCCTTCGACCGCCGCCTGATCGAGCCCGACCTCCTCACGGCCGAGGAAATCGCCTGGCTCGACGCCTATCACGCCCGCGTCCGCGACCAGCTCACCCCCCTCCTCGACACCCCAACCGCCGCCTGGCTGCAAGCGGCAACCCAACCACTAGCCCCCACCCCTTAAAACCCCGGGGTTCCAGGGGCCCATCAAGGCCCCTGGCCTCATCCTCCCCCCGCCTCAACGCGCCGCACCCTCCAGGCGGAACGGAAACGCCTCTGAAGCTTTAAAGGGCAAACCAATGGAGCTTTCAAATGCGCATCCGCTTGCCATTCGCCTTCAGTATTATTGCCCTTCCCGCTATCGCCCTGGCGCAGGAAATGCCGCCCGGCTTCGGCCCCGATCCGCAACTTCCGAAACCCGACGGGGATATCATCCCGACCGTCAATATCGCCCCTGCAGAGCGCTGGGAAAGCGGCGAGGGCCCGATCGCAGGGGAAGGCCTCGAAGTCCAGCTCTTCGCCGAAGGCCTCGATCACCCGCGCTGGCTCTATGCCCTGCCCAATGGCGACGTGCTGGTCGCGGAGACCAACGCCCCCGAGCGGCCGGAAGACGGCGACGGCCTGAAGGGTACGGCCATGGCAGTCGTCATGGATTGGGCCGGTGCCGCCGTGCCGAGTGCTAACCGGATAACGCTCCTGCGCGACGAGGACGGCGACGGCACCGCGGAACAGAGCTTTCCCTTCCTCGAGGGACTTCATTCGCCCTTCGGCATGTCCCTCGTCGACGACACGTTCTATGTCGCCAATACCGATGCGATCGTGGGCTTCCCCTACAAGACCGGCCAGACCAGGATCGATGCCGAGGGCAAAACCCTCACCTCATTGCCCGGCGGCCCGCTCAATCATCACTGGACCAAGAACATCGTCGCCAGCCCCGACGGCACGAAACTCTATGCGAGCGTGGGCTCCAACAGCAATGTCGGCGAGAACGGCCTCGACAAGGAAGAAGGCCGTGCCGCGATCTGGGAAGTCGACATCGCCACCGGCGACAAGCGCCTCTTCGGCACCGGCCTGCGCAATCCCGTCGGCATGGACGTGCAGCCCGAAACCGGCGAACTCTGGACGGCCGTCAACGAACGCGACGAGATCGGCGACGACCTGCCGCCTGACTACATGACGTCAGTCGAGGACGGCGGCTTCTATGGATGGCCCTTCAGCTATTACGGCCAGCATGTCGACGAGCGCGTCGAACCGCAAAATCCCGAACTTGTCGCTCAGGCCATCCCACCCGACTACGCCCTCGGCGCCCATACCGCATCGCTCGGCCTAGTCTTTTCCGACGGCGCAGCGGCCCTGCCCGAGACCTATGCCGAGGGTGCGTTCGTCGGACAGCACGGCTCGTGGAACCGTTCGGAATTGGCGGGCTACGAGGTGATCTTCGTGCCCTTCGCCGATGGCGAGCCTTCGGGACCGCCGACCGACGTGCTTACCGGTTTCGTCGATAGCGACGGCGACGCCCAGGGCCGCCCGGTCGGCGTCATCATCGACCAGGCAGGAGCCTTGCTCGTCGCCGACGACGTCGGCAACCGCATCTGGCGCGTGACGGGCAAGAACTAGCCCTACAACTCCCGGGAGGCGACGGCCTCCCCATACCCCACGGCCTGTTGGGAAAGAGTGCGCTTTGACTGAGGTGCAGAGCCTTCCGACCTTCGCAATGTGCGCTGTATCCAACAATCCGGTATAACATTGAGATGTTAGGAATAACAGGAGCACAATCTTAAGTAATTCTAGCTGACAAAAATATTGTAATAGTATTTGTCCAAGTCGAAAGGGATTGGCGCTCATAGGCTGTTGTACCCATCTCGACTTCTCAGCCTCATTGACCTGTGCGAACGCGAATAGGAAATTGTCTCGATCAAGGCCAAGAAGGTCTTCGATGGCGCCGACACCAGCAGGCTAGGAGGTCGCGGTATTTGGTCTTTATATAGCCTCACATTCCTAGAACATGTGGTTTGATTGTGGTAGTCTGGCGTGTTGCCCTCTGCTCACGCCTGTCGGTGTGCCATGGATGAATGGGAAAAGTTTATTGCACAAACGATTGCCGCGGGGGCGCGGGGGTGATCGTATCACCCCCGCGAGTCTTTCTCCAAGCCCGATCGCTTGCGGGGCGAGCCGCCCTTGAATAGAGTTGGGCCAAGTCGAGCGGCCGGGACCTGGAGGGATTGATGTACATCGTCGGTGACGAGGAAGCTGATGCCATTGCGAAGGTGATCCGGGAGGGATCGCTGTTTCGCTACGGGGTCGGCCAGGAGTGCGACCGCTTCGAAGCGCGCTATGCCGAATTCCTGGGCGTCGAGCATGTGGCGTTGACGGTGAGCGGGACGTTCGCGCTCTCGGCGGCGATGATCGCCGTTGGCCTCGGCCCCGGCGACGAGGTGCTGATCCCGGCCCACACCTATATGGCGACGGCAACGGCGGTGCTGACGACGGGGGCCATCCCGGTGATCGTCGATATCGATGCGAGCATCACGATCGACCCCGAGGCGGTCGAGGCCGCGATCGGCCCCCGGACCCGGGCGGTGGTGCCGGTCCATATGTGGGGGGCCGCCTGCAACATGGACGCCATCATGGCGATTGCCGAGCGGCACGGCCTCTGGGTGATCGAGGATAGTTGTCAGGGTGTCGGTGGTGGCTATGAGGGCCGGAAGATGGGGGCGATCGGCCACATCGGCGCCTACAGCTTCAATTATTTCAAGAACATGACGTGCGGCGAAGGCGGTGCGGTTGCGACCTCGGACGACAAGCTCGCCGAGCGCGCACGCTGCGCCATCGATCCCTGCCATTTCTATTGGACCGGGCGCAGCGACGGCCTGCAACCGTTTGCCGGCAATGGCGGGCGCGCCTCCGAGATCCAGGGGGCCATGCTCAATGTGCAGCTCGACCGCATCGATGGCATCGTTCAGGCCATGCATGAGGAAAAAAAGCAGATCCTGGCCGGCACGGCGCAGCTCGGCAATCTCGGGCTCGAGCCGTCGCCGATGAACAGTCCCGAGCACGATGTCGCCGCCCATGTCATGTATCTCCTGCCCTCGGCCGAGGCGGCTGCCAAGTTCACAGCGATTTATCCGGCGGTGATCGCCGGCAACACAGGACGGCATACCTATACTGAGTGGGATCAGGTGCTCATGGGGGCAGGGGCGGCGCATCCGTCGATGAACCCTTACAACCATCCGGACAACGCACCCTGCCGGCGCACCTATAGCAAGGAGATGTGTCAGCGCTCGCTCGACATCCTAAACCGCACCATCATGGTGCCGACCCATCCCCACCACGATCAGGCCGAAATCGACGCCATCATCCACAACATCGGTGTCGCCGCCCGCGTGGCGCTCGCCGGCATGAGCCGCGAAGAAGCCGATATCAAGGCCACCACCGCCCTCGACGCCCAGAAATTCGACATGACCGCCTGAGCTCGCAACAAACGGGGAGGAATGGAATGAGCGTTGCCGAACGTCTGGGCTATCCGGCCGATGCGCGGATCGTCGTCGCCCATGTCGACGATGTCGGGATGTGCCACGGATCGAATGCAGCTTTTGCAGAACTATCCGGCAAGGGTTTCATCACCTGCGGCTCGGTGATGCCGCCTTGTCCCTGGATGCTCGAAGCCGTCGAGACGGCAAAATCACGCCCCGAACTCGATCTCGGCGTCCATCTGACGCTCACCAGCGAGTGGAAATATTATCGCTGGCGGCCGCTGACCGGCTCGACGCGGGCGAGCGGGCTGGTTGATGAAGATGGCTATTTCTGGCGCTCGGCCAGGGAAACCATCCAGCATGCGGATCTCGGCGCCGTCGATGAAGAGTTGCGGGCGCAGATCGAGGCGGTGACGAGCCGTGGTGTCGCCCCCTCCCATGTCGATTGTCATATGGGCACGGCCCTGGCACCGCGTTTCGCCGAGACCTTCTTCAAGGTCTGTGCCGATTACGGGCTCACCGCATTGATGCCTCGGGACTGGAACGCCTATCTGAGCGGCCTGCATATGGCAGGGCCCGAAAATGACGTGCATGCAACGCGCGTCGCGGCGTTCGAGGCCAGGGGCCTGCCGGTGATCGATCATTTTGTCGAGACCCCGTGGCTCGACGAACCTGGGCATGGCGAGACGGCCTATAAGGCGCTGATCGAGCGGCTCGAGCCCGGGCTCTCGTTCATGGCGCTCCATCCGAACCTGGCAGGCGATATCGAGGTGATCGATCCGCCGCGCTGCCATTGCCGCACGGACGAGGTCCGAATCTTCCAGAGCGATTGGTTTTTGGACCTTCTGCGCCACTCGACACTCCATCTTCTGAGCTTTCGTGACCTCGTCGAGCGCGTCAAGGCAGCGGCCTGATTGCGGACCGCCCCGAGTTTCGCTACGCATTGTTGCGGGGGCCCGCTCAACAGGGGGCGAGGCACGTAAATAATGATCTGGAGGTTGAATAATGAAGCTCCTCGGTTTCGCTGCCGCTGCAATCGTCGCCGGCAGCATGATGGCGCCGGCTCAGGCGCAGGAAGACATTCGCATTGTTGTTGTCACCCACGGCCAGGCCGCCTCCGGTTTTTGGTCGGTGGCCAAGCGCGGCGTCGATGACGCCGATGCCGATCTCGCCGACACCACGGTCGAGTATCGCGCCCCCGAGACCTACGACATGATCACCATGGCGCAGCTGATCGACGCGGCGGTGGCGTCGCAGCCCGACGGTCTGGTGGTGTCGATCCCGGATGCGGATGCCCTGGGCGATTCGATCCGGGCTGCCGTGGCTGCCGGAATCCCCGTAATCTCGATGAATTCGGGCAGCGACGTCGCGCGCGATCTCGGCGCACTCCTTCATGTCGGGCAGACCGAATATGAGGCGGGTGTCGGCGGCGGCGAAAAGTTCGCCGAGGCTGGTGTTACCAAGGCTGCCTGTGTCAACCAGGAAGTCGGCAATGTCGCCCTCGATCTGCGCTGCGAAGGCTTTGAAGTGGGCCTGGGCGGCGATGCCGAAGTCGATGTCATCGCGACGTCGATCGATCCGGTCGAAGTCAAGAACGCGGTCATGGCCTATCTGACCGCCAATCCCGAGACCGAAGGCCTCTTCATCCTCGGCTCGGATCCCGCCATGCCCGCCCTCGAAGCGGTCGAGGAATCCGGCATGCTGGAGCAGATGCAGGTTGCCACGTTCGACCTGTCCGCCCCGATTCTCGAGGCTGTGCGTGACGGCAAGATGGATTTCGCCATCGACCAGCAGCAATACATGCAGGGCTATCTGCCGGTGGTGATGCTCCGCCTCTATCACAAATACGGCCTGATCCCGGGCGCCGATGTGCTGACTGGCCCGGGCTTTGTCACACCTGACAACGCCGCCAACGTGATCGATTGGTCCGCCAAAGGTTACCGTTAGACCGGACCATCGGTGAATCATGACGTCGAGGGCTCGGTGCGGCCAGCCGTGCCGGCCCTCGATTCGATCCTGGGGGCAGGAGTGAAGAGGTCATGGCGACACAGCCGCTGATTGACGAACGTGTCCGCGACGTCTCGTTCCTGAGCAAGCTCCTGGCGCGGCCGGAGCTCGGTGCGATGGCCGGCACGGTCTTCGTCATTATCTTCTTCGCCATCGTCGCGGGCGGCAGCGGCATGTTCAGCATTCGTGGCGTCATCAACTTCCTCGAGGTCTCGGCGCAACTCGGCATCATTGCGACAGCCGCGGCCCTTTTGATGATCGGCGGCGAGTTCGACCTTTCGGTGGGCTCGATGATCGCCTTTGCCGGTGTCGCCATCGCCATCCCGGCGTCGATGCTCGGCTGGCCGATGTGGCTTTGCATTGCGCTTGCCTTCGCGCTCGCCGTGCTGGTCGGCTATTGCAATGGCTGGCTGGTCGTGACCACCGGACTGCCATCCTTCATCGTCACGCTGGCCGGATTGTTTGCACTGAGAGGCCTGACGGTCGGCATCACTCGCTCGGTCACGGGCCGCACCCAGATTCCCGGCTTGAAGGATGCTGCCGAAGCGGATTGGCTGGCACCGTGGTTCGGCGGCGAGGCCTTCCAGGGTGCCTTTGTCTGGCTCGCCCAAAACGACCTGATCGGCAAGCTTCCGAATGGGGCGCCTGTCGCCAGCGGCGTGCCGATGTCGATCCTTTGGTGGATCCTGCTCACGGCGCTCGCCACCTGGGTTCTGCTGCGCACCAAATACGGCAACTGGATCTTCGCCGCCGGCGGCGACAAGGTGGCGGCCCGTAATGTCGGAGTGCCGGTCAAAGCCGTCAAAATCGCACTCTTTATCGGCACCGCCGTCGCCGCCACCATCTTCGCGACCTGCCAGGTCACGGATTTCGGCTCCGCCGACACCCAGCGTGGCATCCTCAAGGAGCTGGAGGCCATCGTCGCCGTCGTCATCGGCGGCACACTCCTGACCGGCGGCTACGGCTCCGCGATCGGGGCCGCCTTCGGCGCCCTCATCTTCGGCATGGTGCAGATGGGCATCTTCTACACCGGGGTCGACACCGACTGGTTCAAGGTCTTTGTCGGGGCGATGGTGCTGGTTGCGGTACTCTTCAACAACTATGTCCGCAAGCATGCGACGGACTCACGCTGATGGCCGGCGAACTCCTGATCGACGTCAAGGACATTTCCAAGCATTTCGGCTCCGTCATCGCCCTCAACGGCGTCTCGATGCAGGTCTATGCGGGCGAGGTCCACTGCCTCCTTGGCGACAATGGCGCCGGCAAATCCACCCTCATCAAAACCCTGGCAGGCGTGCATCAGCCGACCGCCGGCCAGATTCTCGTTGATGGTACCGCCGCTCTCTTCGACAGTCCGCGAGACGCCCTCGATCTCGGCATCGCCACGGTCTATCAGGACCTCGCCATGGTGCCGCTGATGAGCATCACGCGGAATTTCTTCATGGGCCGCGAGCCGAGCAAGGGCGTAGGCATTCTGCACCGGCTCGACTTTGATCGGGCCAACGCCGTCGCCAAGGAGGAGATGGCCAAGATCGGCATCGATGTGCGCGATCCCTCCCAGGCCGTCGGCACCCTCTCGGGTGGCGAACGTCAATGTGTAGCGATCGCCCGGGCCGTCTATTTCGGCGCCAAATGCCTGATCCTCGACGAGCCGACCTCCGCCCTCGGCGTCAAGCAGGCCTCGATCGTGCTGCGCTATGTCGCCCAGGCGCGGACCCGTAATCTCGGCGTCATCTTCATCACCCACAACGTCCATCACGCCTGGGCGGTCGGCGACAAGTTCACCGTCCTCAATCGCGGCCAGACGATGGGCACCTACCCGAAAGACGCCATCACCCGCGATGAACTCCTCAACATGATGGCCGGCGGCCGCGAACTCGAAGAACTCAGCGCCGAACTCGAAGAATTCACGGCTGACGCTGCGGCATAGTTCTGCAGCGGGAGACTTGCCCGGGGCAAAGAAATTTGGCCCGCGATGATCCAGCCGGGGCCCAAATTGACCCCCGTGGAATGTTGCTTGTGTGCTTTCCGATCTCCAGGCAGGCCACCGCTGGGCCAAGGATTGGTTTTTTCTACGGCCCGCAGACGAACCTTGCTTAAGGGCCGGAAGCGGGTATATACCCGCTTCATGCTTAGTGATCCTTGCCTCTGCACGTCTCTGCGGCGCGCCGCTCATGTCAGCAGCGCATTTTACGATGCGGCGCTAGCGCCATCGGGGCTGAAGGTGACGATGTACCGGCTGATGAAGACCGTTCGCGGCAACGAGGATCTCACGCTGACCGGCCTCGCTGCCAAACTGGATCTCGATCGTTCGACGCTGGGTCGGAATCTTACCGTGCTCGAACGGCGCGGCCTGATCCGGCGGACGGATCGCGCGGACGAGCGGGCCTCGGGGGTCGAGTTGACCGATACCGGTGCCGCCGCGCTGCAAACGGCTGAACCTTTATGGCGTGATGCTCAGGAGATGATGCGCAACCGTCTCGGCGCCGCGGACGACCTGCTTGAACTCCTGAAACGTGTGGAGGGCTAGATGACGGGGAAAACGCCACTAAGCGTACGCAAAAGCGGGTATATACAACAATCCGCAGCGCCACCCTCCATGACTGGATGGGGCACTGCGCTCGTGGCACTTTGCTGCGGCGCGACGATCCTCCTGTTCTCTCTTGGCATACGCCACACCTTCGGCCTGTTCCTTCAGCCTGTGACGACGGACTTGCAATGGGGGCGCGAGACCTTCGCCTTCGGCGTCGCGCTCCAGAACCTCGTCTGGGGTATCGCTCAGCCCTTCACCGGTATGATCGCCGACCGGTTCGGCGCGGTCCGGGTGGTGGTGGGTGGGGCACTGCTTTACATCGCTGGACTGCTGGTGATGGCGGGAGCGGATACGTCACTGCCTTTCACGCTCGGGGCCGGTCTCCTCATCGGTCTCGGCCTTTCCGGCACTACGTTTCCCGTGGTCTTCGGGACGATCAGCCGCCTCGTTCCGCCGGAACGCCGCAGCCTGGCAATGGGGATCGCGATGTCGGTCGGCTCCTTCGGGCAGTTCATCATGCTCCCGGCGGCGCTCACCCTCCTGACGGTGCTCGAATGGCGCGGGGCGATGGTCGGCTTTGCGCTGCTGGCGGCGGCGATGATCCCGTTGGCCTTCGGCCTCGGTGAACGACGCGACCGATCGGCCGATCCCCACGCCGTGTCACAGACGGCAATGGCCGCATTGCGTGAGGCGCTGGCGATGCGTGACTTCTGGCTATTGTCGCTGGGATTCTTCGCCTGCGGGTTTCAGGTCGTCTTTATTGCGACCCACCTTCCGGCCTTCCTTGCCGATCGCGGCGTCGGCGCGGGCGCGGCGACGATCGTGCTGGCGCTGATCGGTCTCGTCAACATCGCTGGCACCTACTACGCCGGCCTTTGGGGCGGACGACGCAGCAAGCCGATGCTGCTCTCATGCATCTATCTCGGCCGCGCCGCCGCGATTGCTGCCTTCGTGCTGCTGCCGGTCACGGAATACTCGGCCTATGCCTTCGGCGCAGTCATGGGCTTCTTCTGGCTATCGACGGTGCCGTTGACCAACGGGACGATCGCTTCGGTCTGGGGCGTCCGACATATGTCGATGCTGGGCGGCGTGGTCTTCCTCGCGCACCAGCTCGGATCGTTCGCCGGCGGCTGGATGGGTGGACTGCTCTACGACCGGACGGGTTCCTACGATGCTGCATGGGGCGTCGCGATCGGGCTCAGCATTATCGCAGCGCTTCTCAATTTGCCGATTCGCGAGCTTACCGTCGCCGATCGCAAGATCGCGGCCACGGCATGACGCCGCTCCGCATCTTGGTCGGTTCGATGGGCGCTCTCGTCGGCCTGATGTAGCCGGTTGCAATCATGCTGAGCCATGCTCGCAATCATCGGGGTTTTCGCGCTCACATTAAGTGCGACGATGATTGTGGCGATGCTCGGATTACATGCGACCATGCGCACATTATTTGCGACGCGCTCGCATTCATCGGCGTTTGCTCAGACTGCGTGAGAATGACCCCTGGCTACAGCGGCAGACCCGCGCCGCGCATGGCCTCGCTCAGCTCGGCGGTGTGGTTGGCGTCCAGCTTGCCCTTCAGAAAGCGCCGTATTTCAGATGGTTTGGCGCGGGGCTGGATTTTCGGGATCTGCCGTTCGTTGCGCCCGGCGACAACGACCGAGTTGCGGATGGAACTGCGGTTGGCCTGTCAGACTTGAATGTCTGCTTCGATAAGTGTTGGTGCAAATAGGGTATATCCTTCTGGCACGTTGCAAGGCATCGCACAGTCGGTTCTTTTGCCTAGACACTTAAAACCATCGTTTTACATGCGTCGCCATGGATATTGGGATTCGGATCATAGCCGCCGTAGAACGGTTGTTCGACACCAACGGCTTCGTCGCAACCGGGATGGACCGCCTGACGCAGGCGTCAGATGTGTCGAGCCGGACACTCTACAAACACTTCGGCAGCAAGACCGGCCTGATGACGGCGGTGCTGAGCGCCCGCGACGCGCGTTTCCTGCGACGTCTCGACGTGCGCGGCGTTGTGGCGCTGTTCGATGCATTGGAGGACTGGATGCGCGTGGAGGGCACACGCGGGTGTCTCTTCCTCCGGACAGCGGGCGAGACCGGCGGTAGGGATGCGGGGATCACCGCCGTGATCTATGCGCACAAGAAAGCCTTGCATCGGAGGCTTGGCGAGATCGTCGAGGTTGAGGTCGGAAGGACCGACGAAGACCTAGCGGAACAGATCCTTTTTCTGTTCGAGGGCGCAACGGCGGAAGCCATCTATCGAGGCCCCGAGGTCGTCTCGACGGCGCGGACGGCAGCCGAGGCGCTGATCCGCGATGCGCGTCCGTCGGCGTGACGCCCACTCTGCGGCTCCGGGCGACCGGGTTCGCGCTGATCGCGGTCTGCTATGGGTTCGCCCGCTTCGCCTTCGGCTTATTCCTACCCGAGATCAGGATTGCTCTGGCACTCTCCCCGACGATCGGCGGTCTGATCGCCGGGGGCTCGTTCCTGGGGTACTGCATCGCAATCGTGGCCTCCGCTTGGCTTACCGAGCGCTACGGCGCACGCCCGGTCGCTGTCAGCGCGGGTCTCGTCGCCGCGATGGGACTGGCCCTGATCGCGGCGTCGCCATCGGCACCCGTCCTCGCTGCGGCCGTCCTCTTTGCGGGATCGAGCACGGGACTGGCCTCGCCGCCCCTGGCCGCTGCGGTGGCCCATGCCGTCCGCCCTGAGCGGCGAGATGCGATCAACACCGTCATGAACGCCGGTACCAGCGCGGGCGTAGCTCTCTCCGGCCCGGTCGCGCTGCTGCTCGGAACGGACTGGCGGCTTGCCTTCGCGATCTTCGCTGGGGCCAGCCTTGTCGTGACCGTCGCGGCCTTCGCCTTCGTCCCCTCGGGCGGGCCACGCGAGGCCCCACGTCGCGAGGCTTGCCGAAGCTTTCAGACGAACTTCTCCGGCTCGTCATCGCGGCCTTCCTAACGGGCGTGGCCAGCACGGCAATTTGGTCCTTCGGCGGCGAACTGGTAGCTCGGTCGCTCGAGTGGACGGGGCAGTGGATCGGCATCCTCTGGATCGTCATCGGGACCGCCGGGGGGCTCGGCGCCTGCGCCGGGTCGCTGGTCGCCCGGTTCGGTGTGAACGCCACGCATGTCGCCTCGCTGATCGCCCTGACGGCCGCCATTGCCAGCGTCGGCTACTCGGGCACCACGGCAACCGTCGTCTTCGGCGGCGGGATGCTGTTCGGGGCCGCCTACATCACGCTGACCGGGGTCTATCTCGTTTGGGGCGTCTCCGCTTTGCCGGAGCGTCCGGCGACTGGGTTGACGATCGCCTTCCTCACGATCGCCATCGGGCAGACGGCCGGGGCACCAATCTTCGGGGTCCTGATCGAACGGACGACCCCCGACTTCGCGGTGATGGCGTTCGCGGCGCTTGGGCTCTTCGCAAGCCTCAGCAAGCGCCGGCGGGACGCTCGATCGACCTCATCCACCTAGGCGCCCGAGGTGAAGCACGCGGTTTTCCAATAGGTGTAGCCGCTCGTGACCATCCTGCTCGACACCGTCTCCCTCTGCTTTTGACCCAGACACGAGGTTTATCCATGTCCTTCGACGCTCTTTCCCTCGCCAAACCGTACCGCTCTCGTCACCGGTGGCTCGACCGGCATCGGCCTTGAAACGGCCCGCCTCCTGACCGCACGCGGTGCAAAAGCCCTCGTCGCCGGGCGCGACCGAGGAAGGCATGACCGCGCTGCGTCCGAAGTGCCCGGCCTGCAGATTCTGCAATCCGATGCCGGTTCCGAGGGCGATGCCAATAGGTTGCGAGCCGAGGTCGAGGGCCGCTTCGGCACGCTCGACATCTTCGTGGTGAACGCCGGAATCTCGCCGTTCCAGTCGATGGGCGAGTGGGCCGCAGGCAAGTTCGACCAGCTTATGGCCATCAACGTCCGAGGCCCGTTCCTGCAGCTCCAAGCGCTCAAACCACTGATGAACGAAGGCGGGGCCGTCGTTCTCGTTTCCTCCATCGTCGCGCGGAAGGCGGGTGAGGCGGTGGCCGCCTACGGCTCCAACAAGGGAGCGGTGACGCTCCTGGGAACAGCGTTGGTCAAGACCTTCGCCGACGGCGGGGTGCGGGTGAACACCGTCTCGCCCGGGCCTATCGACATCCCTGCCAGGACCAAGACCGGGCTGCCCGACGACATCATCGCCGGAGTGAGAAAGGAACGCGCCAAGGCCAGTCCGCTGGGCCGCTACGGCACGCCCGCCGAGGTCGCCGAGGTGTGATCGCCTTCCCCGCATCTCCCGCCGCCTCCTACGTCGCGGGCGCCAATGACCTGATCGATGGCGGCATGCTGGCCGCCTGACACGGCCCACGATCTGTGCTGCGAAGTGTTTGAAGAGGGCCTGAGCGTCGCTTCCCGAACTCCCGTGCTACCTCGCCAGCCTTTCGGGGCAGAGAAATGAGGCGCTGCTTTGGCTTGAGTCACATGCCGAGGAATGATTTCACCGCGCGCGTTCAGCGATCGGCGAAGGCAAGGCGCAGGCCCAGTGCGCCGAAAGCGCCTGCAAAAAGACGCCGGAGCCAGAGCATCACGCGCGGCTTTGAAATGACGTAGCTTCGCGTGGCCGAGGCGCAGGCGCCGTAGCCGACGAAGACGATGAAAGTCAGGAGCATGAATATACCCGCCAGACTCATCAAGGATGAGGTCGGATCGTCGGTGCCGGCCGGCACGAACTGCGGCAGAAAGGCCAGAAAGAAGAGCGACAGCTTGGGATTGAGGATGTTCAACAGAAAGCCGTTGACGATGATCCTGGCGGCCGGGGCGGGGGCGTTGCGTTCGGCGATCTGCATGGCACCCCGATCGCGCAACACGCTCCAGGCCATGAAGAGGAGATAGGCGACGCCGAGGAATTTCACGGTCTGAAAGGCCACCGCACTGGTGTGCAGGAGTGCCGCGAGCCCCGCAATACTGGCGACGATATGGGGGATGATCCCGAGCGTGCAGCCGAAGGCGGCCAGAACGCTGGCGCGCCAGCCCTGGCCGAGCCCGTGAGCGAGCGTGTAGAGAACGCCGGTGCCGGGCAGCAGAATGACGATCAGCGAGGTCAGTAAATAGTCGGGCGTCATCGGTGGGGCTCCGGGCATTCAGGTTGGCGCGGGCAAGATAAACCAGGATCGGTCTGCGTGTCCAAGCAGCAGGTCGATCTGCGTCGGCAACGGCCGCGCGTGCCCGCAGCCGGATCGATGCCGAACCTGAGCCGCCCGGATTAAAGGTTGCGCCGACCATGGCCGACCTCTAACCGCACTTGGGGGGCTTCAAGCAGGTCGGCACGGATGCGGCCGCATGCCCGGCGTCGCCGCGATGGTGGCAGCGCTCGGCGAAGGGAGATCCCGCTTTGGCATCGATCAACTGGCAGCGCCTGCGGGCCGAATGGCTCGGCAATGCGCGCGGCGATCTTGTTGCCGGTCTCGTCGTCGCCTTGGCCCTGATCCCCGAAGCCATCGCCTTTTCGATTATCGCGGGCGTCGATCCGAAGGTGGGCCTCTATGCCTCCTTCGTGATTGCCGTCGTCACCGCCATTGCCGGCGGGCGGCCCGGCATGATCTCGGCCGCAACCGCGGCCACGGCCGTGCTCATGGTGACACTGGTGCGGGACTACGGTCTGCAATATCTCCTGATCACCGGCATCCTCGCAGGCTTCTTGCAGATGGGAGCAGGATTCCTCAAACTTGGCCGCTTGATGCGCTTCGTCTCCCGGTCCGTGATGACGGGCTTCGTTAACGCCCTCGCCATCCTGATCTTCATGGCGCAGGTTCCGGAGCTGATCGACGTTCCGTACCTGACCTATGCGCTGGTCGCTGTCGGTCTCGCCATCCTTTACCTCCTGCCGCAGGTTACCAAGGTGGTCCCGGCACCCCTGGTCTGCATTCTTGTGTTGACCGTGGCGACGTTGATTTTCGGCTGGGATCATATTCGTACTGTCGGCGATATGGGCGAGCTGCCCTCGACTTTGCCGGTATTCCTCTGGCCCGACGTGCCCTTGACGTTCGAAACCCTGCAGATCGTCTTTCCCTATGCCGCAGCGGTCGCGGTCGTCGGCCTGCTCGAATCCTTGATGACGGCCTCCATCATCGACGAACTCACCGACACGACCTCCAATCGCAATCAGGAATGCATCGGTCAGGGTCTCGCCAATATCGGCAGCAGCCTGATCGGCGGCATGGCCGGTTGCGCCATGATCGGCCAGTCGATCATCAATGTTCAATCTGGCGGCCGCGGGCGGCTTTCCTGCTTCAGCGCCGGGGTTTTGCTCCTGTTCCTGATCGTTGTGCTCGGTGAGTGGGTCAAGCAGATCCCGATGGCCGCCTTGGTAGCGGTCATGATCATGGTTTCCGTAGGTACCTTCAGCTGGGCTTCGATCGGCAAGCTCAGGGAACATCCGGTCACGTCGAGCACGGTCATGGTCGCAACGGTCATCGGCGTGGTCGCGACCCACAACCTCGCTATCGGCGTGCTGATCGGCGTTTTGCTCTCGGGCATCTTCTTTGCCGGCAAGATCGCCCAGATTTTCAGTGTCACCTCGACACTGTCGCCGGACGGCCGCGAGCGCACTTATCGGGTCGTCGGCCAGCTGTTCTTTGCCTCGAGCGACGATTTCCTGGCGTCCTTCGATTTCCGCGAGGTGCTGGAGGGGGTGACCATCGATCTCACCCACGCCCACATCTGGGACGTCTCCAGCGTCGCTGCGGTCGACATGGTCGTCGTCAAGTTCCGCCGCGAAGGTGCGGAGGTGAACCTGGTCGGCATGAACGAGGCCAGCGAAACCCTCGTCGACAAACTCGGCGTCCACGACGATCCGGACGCACTCGAAAAACTCATGGGTCATTGAGAGGATAGGCAACGCGATGGCACTCATTCTCGCCTGTATCGACGGCTCGGTCTACTCCGACAGCGTCGCCGACAACGCCGCCTGGGCGGCGGGCCGTCTCGCGGCGTCGATCGAGTTGCTGCAGGTACTGGGCCGACGCGAAGTCGAGTCGCAGGACCGGAGTGGACGGATTCTGCCGAAGGCGCGGCGCCAGCTTCTGGAGCAACTCGCCGCCGTCGACAGCGAGCGTGCCAAACTCCTGCAGCAACAAGCGCGTCTGGATCTCGAAACCGCCAAGGAACGGATCGGCAAGGCCGGGATCGACGGGGTCTCGGCGGTGCTGCGCCATGGCGATCTCCTGGAGGCCCTGGCCGAGCGGGAAGCCCAGGCGGACCTCGTCGTCATCGGCAAGCGCGGCGAGGCGGCGGACTTCGCCAAGCTGCACCTCGGCTCCAATCTCGAGCGGATCATTCGAGCCAGCCATCGCCCAGTGCTGATCGCCGCCCGCGCCTTTCATCCGGTCACCAAGGTGCTGCTCGCCTTCGACGGCCGCGCCAGCGCGCTCAAGGCCGTCGATGCGATGTCGCGCTCACCCCTGTTTGAGGGCATCAAGGTCGACCTGGTCACCGTCGGACAGGACGTCGACGAAGCGCAGCGCAAGCTCGACGATGCGGCGGCGCAACTCCGCGGGGGCGGGCTCGAGGTCGACGCCCGGTTCGAGCCGGGTCAGCCCGAAACCGCCATCGCCAAGGCGGTCGAGCGGGACCAGATCGATCTTTTGGTTATGGGTGCCTATGGCCATTCCCGCCTGCGCAGCCTCGTCATCGGCAGCACCACCTCGGAAATGATCCGGGCCTGCCGCATCCCGATCCTGCTCTACCGCTAGTAACCCCTGGACCAGAGGTCTCTAGTTCAAGGCCGGGTTCGGCTCGACTTGCCTGAACCTTTGAAGAAAGCCCTGGATATAGCTCGGTGACACCGTGATGGTCCGGGTGGCCGCCCCGCCTTCAAGCTCGACTTCGAGCCGCTGGTCGGGGGCGAAGCGTTGCAACGCCCCGATCGGCAGGGCGACCTCGAGATCCTGATAGTAGGTGCAGTCGGTCTCGTTCACGCAGAAGCGGTCGGTCTTGACGGTCTTGAAACTGAGCGGCCAGCCATTGCCGCGGATGGTCTCGAGCGCCGGTTCCTCGGCAAAGCCCGCCGTGACGTAAAGATCGATGCTTTCTGCGCCTCCCCCCTTGGTGCCACGCAGGAAATAGCCCAGATCCTCGAGCTCCATGGTCGGACCGATGATCTTGGTATGGTCGGCTTCAGGGACCACGACGGAGTTGGTCGCAACCCTTTCCACTTCCGGCGAGGGCTCACCCGCCGGGGTCTGGCCCGCAGGCCCGTCTCCGGTAATCCCCGTAGCTGGCGCTTCGATCGTGCCGGTCGAGGGCGGTGCCGGCGGTACCGACACGAGTGGCTCTTGGGCCGGTGCCTGAGGTTGAGCCGGCGCCGGCGCGCGCGGTGCTTCCGTCGCCCGGTTCTCGACCGGCGGCGCGGGTGGGCTCGGCATGATGATGGCAAATGCCAGACTTGCCGCCAGGCCTGCGGCCACGAACATGGCGCTCTCCGTCCTCTAACATCGTCCCCTGATCATATAGACGCCCTGGGCGCACACCCCAATGCTTGTCTGGGTGTCCCTGCGAGGATCAGGCGGCGAGCGGACTTTCGAATTCCACCAGGGTCTCTTTCGAGGGCACAGTCAGCGGCCCCTGATCGCTGAAGATGACGCAGTGCTCGCTGCCAAGCCCATTGAAGCTGGTACGGAACACCGAGCTGTAGGCGCCGAGCAGTCCGACCTCGATATGGTCGTGCGCCGCCACATCGGCCGGCAGCCAGTGCGGTCCGGGCATACTGTCGATGCTGTCGCAGGTAGGCCCGAACAGATCGAACCCGATGCGCCCGGTTCGGCTCGGCCGGATCAGACGCATCGGAAAACACGGCCCGAGCCATTTGAGCTCGGCCAGATTGTTGTAAACGCCGTCATTGATGAAAAGCTGGCTCCGCTTGCGCAGCTCGACCCTGACGACCGCCGAGGCGCAGTCGGCCACCAGGGCGCGGCCCGGCTCGCACTGCACGGCGCAATCGAGCCCGGATTCCCGGACCGCCTGCTCGATGGCCTCGG
>JBGSYN010000218.1:0-2016 GCA_041750975.1 Geminicoccaceae bacterium
TGGCAGCCGAGCCTTGAGGTCGGCGTCCAATCCGGTGCCAGATCCAGCATTTCGTCTTCCTCGTCGGAAATCGGATCAAGGCTCTCGAAGAAGGTCTCATCGACGATCACGTGGCAGGTCGCACAGGCGAGCGATCCGCCACAGGCGCCCTCGATATCGATGTCATGCAAGCGCGCCACCTCGAGGATCGACCAGCCCGGTGGAGCACCGACCGCCCGGCGCTCGCCATCCGGCATGATGAAGGTCAGCCCAATCGAGGTCGGCTCAGACGGAAAAGCTTTCGCCACAACCGCAGCGCGACGCCTCGTTGGGATTGCGGAACACGAACATCGCGCCGAGCTTGTCGGTGACGTAATCGACCTCCGTGCCAAGCACGAACATGATGGCCATCGGGTCGACCACGACCTTGACGTCGCCGGCATCGATCACCTCGTCGCCCGGCCGGATCTCGTTCGCAAAATCCATGTGATAGCTGTAACCGGAACAACCCGTCGATTTGACACCGAGCCTGATACCGACCGCCTCTGCGCCTTTCGTGTTGACCAGTTCGCGCACCCGATCGATCGCAGCGGGCGTGAGCGAAACAACATTTGATTGCGCCATCGAGGCTTCACCTATCATCACAAGAAGTTCCTAAAGCGTTATGTCGTGAGCGCCGGCGCCGAAGCAAGCCCTGCCATCTGCAAGGTCTGCCAAGCTCCGCCAGCTCGTGAGAAATCGCGTCACGTCGTCCGCCGAAGACTTCCAGCCTAAACTAACCCGAATCGTCGAGATTGCCAAATCGCTCGCAACCCGCATTGCTTCAAGGACGTGCGAGGCGCCGACCTTGCCCGAGGAGCAGGCGGAGCCCGTGCTCACCGCTATGCCGTCGAGATCCAGACGCATCAGCTGAGTCTCGTGCCGAACACCGGGCAGCGCCAGCGCCGTCGTATTGGGCAATCTCGGCACCTCGCCGCCGATGACTCTGGCCTGCGGGCAAGCATGCAGGGTTTCGCGTTCAAGCCGATCGCGAAGGGTCGCAATTTGGGCCATTTCGCCGGGTGAAGCGAGCTCGACGGCGCGGGCGAAACCGAGAACGCCAGCGAAGTTCTCGGTGCCCGCACGACGCCGTTGCTCCTGGGCGCCGCCTCTCAAGAATGGGGCAACCGGAACGCCACTGCGGATAATGAGCGCCCCAACGCCTTGCGGACCGCCGATCTTGTGGGCAGACAGCGCCAAATAATCCGCGCCGAGCACGTCCCGATCGATCGTCAGCTTGCCGAGCCCCTGTACCGCATCGACATGGAGCAAGGCGCCATAGCGCCGGGCCAGTCGTGCAATTTCGGCGATCGGCTGCAGGCATCCCGTTTCGTTGTTGGCCAGCATCACGGCGATCAGCACTGGACGATGCGTCTCGATCAGTTGCTCGGCCATGGCGAGATCGAGGGTCCCGGACGGCATGACCGGAAGGACGATGCTCTCCTGGCGTGCGTTCAGGACCGAATGATGTTCGATCGCCGAAACCGCGATCGGGCCGTCGGCCGACGCCAGGGCCAGATTATTGGCTTCCGTACCGCCCGAGGTGAAGACGACCTCTTCGGGAAGGGCCCCAACGGTCTCGGCGATTACGCGACGGCTGCGTTCGAGACCGGCGCGTGCGGCACGGCCAAAACGATGCACCGAAGAGGCGTTGGCCGGCTCGCTCATGGCCTGCGCCATGAGCTCCACGACCTCGGGGCGGATCGGCGCCGTCGCGTTGTAGTCGAAATAAACGGGCAGCTCAGGCGGCATCCGAACGGGAGGATGGAGAACCCGCGGTACCGCGTTCGTTGTCGTCAAGCCGCGCCTCGAGTTCCTGCACCCGTGTTGTCAACCGCTCGATCGCCCGACTCACGGGATCGAAGCTCTCGCCGGGCGAGGTGCCATAAGCAGGGAAACAAGGCTCCTCGTCATCGGCCGGACGCGGACCGACCTGACGGGCCGGCACGCCGACCACCGTCGCCCCCGGCGGTACCTCGCGCAGGACGACGGCGTTCG
>JBGSYN010000219.1:0-2401 GCA_041750975.1 Geminicoccaceae bacterium
TGCGCCTGCTGCCACTGCAGGGTTTCGACATAGTCGAAAATGGCGATCGACAGCACCTTGGTCTCGCCCGGGATATTGCCGCCGATCATCAAAACGACACCGAATTCGCCGACCGTATGGGCGAAGCCGAGGACGGCGCCCGTGAGAAATCCAGGCCGCGCCAGAGGCAATGCGACACTCCAGAAGGCATCCATGGGCGAGGCTCCGAGGGTTGCCGCAACCTCCAGCGGGCGATCGCCCATGGCGGCAAAAGCATTGCGGATCGGCTGGACGACGAAAGGCAGCGAATAGATGACCGAACCGATCACCAGCCCCTCGAAGCTGAAGGCAAGCGTGCGCTCGCCGAAGAGCCCGGCGATCCAACCGCCGGGGCCGCTCGGGCCGAGGGCGATGAGAAGATAAAAGCCGAGAACGGTCGGCGGCAGCACGAGCGGAAGGGTGACCAGAGCGGCAACGACTTCCTTCCAGCGCGACCCGGAACGCGCCAGCCACCAGGCAATGGGCGTGCCGATGATCATCAACAGCAAGGTGGTGAGGGCCGCAAGCTCAAGTGTCAGGCGGACCGGAGGCCAAAACTCGCTCCACTCGAGCATTGCCGGACGACGGCCTCAGCCGGCGCCATAGCCATAGGCTTCGATCACGGCCCGAGCCTCTGCACCTTTGAGGAATCCGATGAAGGCCAGGGCCGCCTCGTTCTCGGCACCGCTTTGCAACAGTACGGCATCCTGGGCGATCGGGCTGTGCAAGGTCTCGGGCACGATCCAGCGCGAGCCTTCCTCGTGGCCGATGACCTGCGAGAGGGCGACAAAACCCAGTTCGGCATTGCCCGTGGCCACGAACTGATAGGCCTGGGCGATATTGCTGCCCTGGACGATTTTCGCCTCGAGCCGGTCATAGACGCCCAGTTCACGCATCGTCTCGACGGCCGCAGCGCCATAGGGTGCGGTGACTGGATTGGCGATCGCGATCCGCGTGAAATCGCCGGTTTGCAGCATTTCCTCTCCCGTCACGAGATCCGGATCCTCGCTGAACAGGACGATCCGGCCGAGCGCATAGGTGAAAAGGCTGTCGGCCACGGCAAGCCCGTCCTCGATAGCCTTGGCCGGCCGTTCCTGGTCGGCCGCAAGAAACACCTCGAACGGGGCCGCCTGGGTGATCTGGGTGAATAACTGACCGGTCGAGCCGAAGCTCAAGATCGCCCGGTGCCCTGTCGCCGCTTCGAAGAGCTCGCCGATTTCCTCGGCGGGTGCGGTGAAATTCGCGGCAACAGCGACATTGATATCTCCCGCATGCGCTTCGATGCCTAGGAACAGTAGTGCCAGTACCGGCAGAACCGAGCGGCAGCTGTACTCGCGCATCCCGAAAATCTCCATGACTGAATCCATCCCGATATGTTTCTTGGACTATTTCGGAATAGCCCGGCCCGTGGCTGCCGTCGAGCGCAATCGCCAATCTTGGTCAGGGCTCGCTTTCGGTCGTCAACAAACCGACCGCGAGATGGCGGAAAGCCTCGACAGCCTTTGCCAACACCGCGTGAGGATCGTCGGCTGCGGCAATCCAGAGCGAGGCGTTGAGCGCCGCTCCATTGAGGAGCCGGGCGGCAGCTTCGGCGTCCACCGGCTTGACCGTTCCCTCATCGATGAGTGCCTGGATCGTTTCCGTCGTCGTGCGAAGGCACGCATTCTGATTGGGCCAGCGCGACGGATCGCCAAGCACGGCCGGCCCGTCCAGCAGCATGATGCGCTGGATCTCGGGCTCCAAAGCCATCTCGATATAAGCGATAGTCGCATCGAGAAACCCGAGCCATGCGCTCTCCGCCCGATCTTGTGCAGCGCGCAGTCGTGCCAGCATTTCTGCATCGATCTGGTCGATCACAGCCTGCAGCAAACCCTTCTTGTCGCCGAAATTGTGGTAGAGCGCGCCTCGGGTCAGGCCAGCTTCGGCGGTCAGATCGTCCATCGACGCCGCGGCATAGCCTTTGGCCGCGAAAGCCTTTCGGCCGGCCTGGATCAGCTTGGCCCGGGTTTCCTCCACCATCTTCGCACGTCGTCTCGCGACCAGGGCCATCTCCTGCAAATGACATACGCGACGTATGCATATTGACATACGGTGCGTATGTGCCGATATGCCGACACATGGGGCGCATATCAATAGTCGTCTCGGACCATGCAGTGCAGTGAGTTGGCCCCGTGACCCTGACCCTGAGCAAACGTCTCTCACCGTTCCCGGTGAAACAACGTCAGGACGTTTGGGAGGTCTTGCTTGCACTATCCAAATAGGAGTGAAACGATGACCAAACGCGATGCAATCTTCCCCGCTGGCCGGCAGGCGCTCTACGAGATCAACCGCTATTCGGCGGCGATCCGCTCTGGCGACTTGCTGTTCGTCTCGGGCCAGGTCG
>JBGSYN010000220.1:0-9862 GCA_041750975.1 Geminicoccaceae bacterium
ACATGCCGCGGGGTGCTCGAGGGGCAAACGTTTTGCCCCTCGTCTGTTCTTGCAGCCAGTCTGTTGTTGAAGGTGGGGCCTTTTCTTCGACTAGCGCTGTCTGATCGAAGCCGTTATATCGCAGCGCAACAACTGGGGTGGGATATGACGAAACGCCGATTGGGTGGGTTTGCGCTGTGCCTTGCGATGCTTGCTCTTGCGGCGTGCGGCTCGGAGGAAGAGGAGGCCGAGACGCGGGCGCGGCCGGTGCGCAGCGTGATCGTCGAGGAGCGGTCGGGCGGCGTTCCGGTGGTCCTGACCGGCAGCATCGAACCTGAGGACGAGGCGCGCCTGGGCTTCCGGATTGGCGGCCGGATGATCGAGCGCCTGGTCGATCTGGGGGACGAGGTCGAGCCCGGAGAGATCATCGCCAGGCTTGAGCCGCAGAACGAGACCAATGCGCTCCGCACAGCGGAGGCCAATGTTCAGGCCGCCAAAGGCGAGCTCGACACGGCTCGCGCCGAATATCAGCGCCAGCAGCACCTAGCCGATCGGGGCTTTGCGGCCATGGCCGTCTATGAGCGCGCGCGGCAGGCGCAACAGACGGCGCAATCGCGTCTGGATGCGGCTCAGGCACAATTGAAATTCGCCCAGGATCAGATCGATTTCACCGAACTTCGGGCCGATGCCGAGGGTGTCGTGACGGCGATCGGTGCGGAGCCCGGCGAGGTCGTCCAGACCGGCCAGATGATCGTCACCCTGGCGCGGGAGGGCGGCCGCGACGCCGTCTTCGACGTGCCGGCCCAGGTCCTGCGCTCGGCCCCGAGCGATCCTGAGATCGACGTGTTCCTGACGGATCAGCCCTCGATCCAGACAACGGGGCTGGTGCGCGAGGTAGCCCAAAGGGCCGATCCGGTCACCCGCACCTTCGAGGTCCGGGTCGGCCTGCACCAACCGCCTCAGGAGATGCGACTCGGCGCCACGGTGACCGGCCGGATGGAGCTCGATGATGGCCTGATCATCGAGATCCCGGCAACGGCACTGACCCGACTGGACGGCCAGCCGGCCGTCTGGATCGTCGATCCGGAGGCGATGACCGTCTCGATGCGCGCGATCAACGTGCTGCGCTTCGAGCCCTCGAGCGTGGTTGTCGCCGACGGCCTCGATCCCGGCGAAATCGTGGTTTCAGCGGGAGTTCAGGCACTTCATGCGGGACAGCAGGTCCGGCTTCTGGAGGGCTGATCATGGGTGGCTTCAACCTTTCGGGCTGGGCGCTCGCCAACCGGTCGGTCGTCCTTTACTTCATGATCATCGCGGTCCTTGCCGGGATCATGGCGTTCATCCAGCTCGGCCGCAACGAAGATCCGGAATTCACCATCAAGACCATGGTGGTCCAGGCCGCATGGCCGGGCGCGACGCTCGAGGACACGGTGCTGCAGGTGACCGAGCGGATCGAGCGCAAGCTGCAGGAGACCCCGGGCCTCAGCGTCCTACGCAGCTATACCCGGCCCGGCATCACCACGATCTTCATCGATCTCGAAGGGGCGGTGCCGGGCAGCGCCGTGCCGGATACCTGGCAAGGTGTCAGAAACGACGTCAACGATATCCGTCACACCCTGCCGCAGGGCACGATCGGCCCGTTCTTCAACGACGATTTCGGCGACACGTTCGGCATTATTTATGGCTTCACCGCCGACGGCTTCACCCATCGCGAGCTGCGCGACCAGGTCGAGGCGATCCGCTCGCAATTGCTGCACGTGCCCGATGTCTCCAAGATCGAGATCATCGGCGCCCAGGACGAGACCATCTTCGTCGAGTTCTCGATGCAGGAACTGGCGCGTCTCAATCTCGATCGCTCGGCACTCCTCGCCGCCCTGCAGACCCAGAACGCGGTGCGTCCCGCCGGCATCATCCAGACCGGCGACGAGCGGATTTCCGTGCGAGTCACGGGCGCCTTCCAGTCCGAGCAGGACATTCTCGACATCAATTTCGTCGCCGGTGGCAGGCTGATCCGGATCGCCGACATCGCCGAGGTCCGCCGCGGCTACACCGATCCGCCGCAGCCGATGTTCCGGGTCAATGGCGTCGAGGCTATCGGCCTCGGCATCGCCATGCGCGAGGGCGGCGACATCCTGGCGCTCGGCGACAATATCCGGGCCGAGATGGCCCGCATCACGACCGATCTCCCGGTCGGCATCGAGCCGCAGCTGGTGGCCGATCAGGCGGTCACGGTCGAGGTCGCCATCGGCGAGTTCATGTCGTCCTTATGGCAGGCGGTGGCGATCATTCTCTTCATCAGCTTCATCAGCCTCGGCGTCCGTCCGGGATTGATGGTGGCCCTCGCCATCCCCCTCACGCTCGCCGTCGTCTTCGCCGTGATGCTGATCATCGGGATCGACATGCAGCGGATCTCCCTGGGCGCCCTCATCATCGCCTTGGCCCTGCTGGTCGATGATGCGATGACCACGACCGATGCGACGCTTACACGCCTTGCCGCGGGTGACGACAAGCCCGCCGCTTCGATGTGGGCCTTCAAGACCTACGCACCCGCCATGCTGGCGGGCACGCTCGTCACCATTGCGGGCTTCGTGCCGATCGGTTTCGCCGCCAGTTCCGCGGGCGAATACACCTTCACGCTCTTTGCCGTCGTCGCCATCGCCCTCCTGGTCTCCTGGCTGGTGGCGACCTTGTTCACGCCGCTCCTGGGCCTTGCCATCCTCAAGCCGCCGAAGCCGTCGCATTCAGGCGAGCCGTCCTTCGTCATCCGCTTCTATCGCGACTTCCTGATAGCGGCGTTGCGGGCGCGATGGATCACGATCGCCGTCACCATCGGCGTTTTCGTGCTGTCGATCCTGGCCCTGCCACTGATCCCGAGGCAATTCTTCCCATCATCCGACCGGCCCGAACTCCTGGTCGATCTGACCCTGCCGCAGAACGCCTCGATTTATGCGAGCGATGCCGTCGCCACCCGGTTCGACGCCATCCTCTCGGAAGATCCGGATGTCGAGCGTTTCAGCACCTATGTCGGCCGCGGTGCGATCCGCTTCTACCTGCCGCTCAACGTCCAGCTCGCCAATGATTTCTTCGCCCAAAGCGTCGTCGTCGCCAAGGATGTGCCGGCGCGCGTCCGGCTCGAAGACAAGCTCGAACAGGTCCTTGCCGAACAATTTCCCAATGTGATCGGGCGGGTCTATCCGCTGGAACTCGGCCCACCGGTCGGCTGGCCCGTGCAATACCGGATCAGCGGGCCCGATCCCAGCACCGTCCGATCCATCGCCCTGGATCTGGCGCAGGTCGTCGCCGCCAATCCCAACGCGGAGCAGGTCAATTTCGACTGGATCGAGCCGACCCGCGAGGTACGGATCCGGGTCGACCAGGATCAGGCGCGCCTCTTGGGACTGAGTTCCGATGCCCTGGCCGGCGTCCTCAACACGGTGATCACGGGAACGCCCATAACGCAGGTCCGCGACGACATTTATCTGATCGACGTCGTCGCCCGGGCCGACGACGAGCAACGCGTCTCGCTGACAACGCTGCCAACCATTCAACTGCCGCTGCCGAACGGGCGCACCGTGCCCTTGAGCCAGCTTGCCACCTTCGAGTTCGATCAAGACTTTCCCCTGCTCTGGCGGCGCGATCGCGTGCCGACCCTGACGGTGCAGGCGGATGTGGCGCCGGGATATCTTCCCGAGGGCGTGGTCGAGGCACTCGAGGACGGCGTGGCAACGCTCAGCTCCGGTTTGCCCCAGGGTTATTCCATCGAGATCGGCGGCACCGTCGAGGAGAGTGTCAAATCGCAAGCCTCGGTGGCGGCCGTCGTGCCGCTGATGCTGCTGTTGATGCTCACCGTGCTGATCTTCGAGCTGAAGAGCTTTCAGCGTCTCATTCTGGTTTTGAGCGTCGGCCCGCTGGGCCTGATCGGCGTCGTCCTGGCGCTCCTCATCTCAGGCAGACCGCTCGGCTTCGTCGCCATTCTAGGAATTCTGGCCCTGCTTGGCATCATCATCAAAAATGCGGTGATCCTGGTCGGTCAGATCGAGGCCGAGCGCGCCGCCGGACAAAGCGTCTTCGATGCCGTCGTTCGGGCCAGCACGACCAGGTTCCGCCCGATCATGCTGACGGCGGCTTCGACCGTGCTCGGCATGATTCCGATCGCCCCAACCGTGTTCTGGGGGCCGATGGCGTTCTCGATCATGGGCGGCCTTCTGGTAGCAACGCTGCTGACCTTGATCTTTCTGCCGGCGCTGTATCTGACCTGGTTCGGCGGCCGAAAAAGCGTCGCCGTCGAGCCCCGGCGCGAACCTGTTCCGGGTGCGGGCGAAGGAGCCCGGGCCTGAGGGTTTGTAGGCGGCCTAGTGGTACGAATTCGATCGAAGATTCCCTTCCGTCGAATGTCTTGGGTACCGCTAAATCCATGATTGTAGTGGATTTTGCGCTTCAACAAATCGGGTACCATTTGTTGAAGCCAATCCACTAGGGGTGCCTGAGTGACCGACAAGCGCACCTATTACCACCTGTTCTCCGCGCACTGCTTGGCTCTCCTCAGCACCGGCGTGGCGACGGTGGCCCTCGGCCTCCTCGCCTATCGGATCGCCGGCGCCGATGCGGGTGCGGTGTTGGGCACGGCCCTTGCCATCAAGATGGCCGCCTATGCCTTCATCGCCCCCATCGCGGCACCGCTCGTGGCAGGCTTGCCGCGGCGTACCTTGCTGATTTTTCTCGATCTCGTCCGCGCCGTCATCGCCTTTGCGATCGCCTATGTGACCGAGGTTTGGCACGTCTATTTGCTCATCTTCATGTTTCAGATGGCCTCCGCGATCTTCACCCCGACCTATCAGGCGACCGTCCCCGATCTCCTGCCCCGGGAGGAGGATTATACCAAATCCCTGACCCGCTCGAGGCTCGCTTACGATCTGGAAAACCTGGCAAGCCCTGTGTTCGCCGCCATTCTGCTGCTCATGGTGAGCTTCCAGGGCCTCTTCATCACAACCGTCATCGGCTTCATCGTTTCCGCTGCCATCATCTTCCGCATCACGCTGCCCGCTGCCCGACACCACATCAGGCGCGGAATCTTTGCGTGGAATTCCCAGGGCTTGCGTATCTTCATGGCCACACCGCGGCTGCGCGGGCTGTTCTGGATCAACTGCGCAAGTGCGGCCGCCACCGCCATGGTCGTCGTCAACAGCGTCGTCATCGTCCAGGCCTCGCTCGGGCTGAGCGAGCGGGCGGTCGCCGTGGCCCTCATCGCGTTCGGCGCTGGCTCCGTCCTGGCCGCCATCGGCATGGCGCGTCTGCGGAAAAACTGGGCCGACCGCTCGATCATGCTGTTCGGGGCGGCACTGATGGCAATCGGCCATGCCATCGGGATCTTCGTCTCGGGCTATACTGCTTTGCTGGTCTTGTGGTTCGCGCTCGGCATTGCCTGCTCGCTGGCGCAGACGCCAAGCGGCCACATCGTGCGCCGCTCGAGCAATCCGGATAACCGGCAACCCCTCTACACCATGCAGTTCGCGCTCTCGAACGCCTGCCTCCTGATTTTCTATCCCCTGGCCGGCTGGCTCAGTGCGGAAACCAGCCCGCGCACCACCTTCCTGGTTTTTGCGATCATCACCAGCATCGCCGTCGCCGCTGCTGCAATACTGTGGCGAGAGAAAGGGACGGCGGCCGTGTCCTGATGGCAGGTCCGGACGCCGCCCGCCACCATCGCTCATTGCCGCCTCAAAGCACGTGGATCGCGCTGGGCTTTAGCACCTCCTTGATATATTTGTCGGCGTCTTCGTGTGAGATGTAGTTGTCCGGTGGAAAGCTCATCTCCAGATCCCAGTCGTCACCGGTTTCCTCCATGTTTCGAAGAACCCTCGCGTCGAGTGCTTTTTGGATCTCGGCGTAGGCGGGGAGATTGACGAGGTTTTTCGTCTCATGCGGGTCGTTGATCTGGTCGAAAAGGTAATAGGGACGGTCTTTTTTGCGGACGTAGAGCCATTCCTTGGTCCGGATACCGCGCTCGGGCTTCGCATGCTGCTCGCCTCGCTTGCCGAAACTGGCCTTCATGAGTTCGAACTGGACGTGGTCGCGGGTGGGTTCGGCTCCTTCACCCTCGAGCAATGATAGGAAGCTTATCCCCTGTACGTTCTCGGGGACCATGGCGCCGCAGGCCTCGAGCAGCGTCGGCATGGTATCCACGGCGACATCGATGAGCGACTTGACCCGCTTGCCGTTCGGGAAACGGCCGGGGTAGCGCACGATGAACGGCACCTGGGCCGAACTGCGATAACTCTGCCGCTTGATACCGCAATAGGAGCCATGCTGGCCGAGCATGTCGCCATGATCGGACATGAACACGACAATGGTGTCATGGGCGAGGCCATTCGCATCGAGCCAGTTCAAAAGCCGGCCGACATTGTAATCGATATTCGAGATCATGCCGTAATATTCGGCGACGAATTTGCGGATCTGCCATTCGCTCTCGACACCCGGGTCCATGCCTGTGACTTTGTCGGCCTTACTGCTCTCCGGCAGGCTCGGATCGCCATCGAAGTCATTCGCGATCCGCTCGGCCATACGCTTCTTTTGCAGACCGGGATCAGGGGTGCCGTACGGAAGCGTGATGCGATCGGGATTGTACATCTTCTTCCAGTACTCGGGCATGTCCATGGGGAAATGCGGCGGGCCGAAGCAGACATAGGCGAAAAACGGATCGTCGCCGGGGTCTTTCGCCACCTTCTCCATGAACTCGATGGTGTGTTCGGTCTGGAAGTCCGGCTCATAGCGCGGGCAATGGTAGGCCTGATCGGTTTCGCGAAAATAGATCGCGTCCATATATTGGTGGCCGCGATTGTAACCGACGAAGTGATCGAACCCCATGCGGTCCGGTCCGGGCGGCACGAAGCCGGGTTTCGGTCCGCCATAGAGGTGCCATTTGCCGATATAGCCGCTTCGATAGCCGATTCCGTTCAGGATCGGCGCGATCGAGGGCTGGTTGGTATCGATCGGAAAGTGGTTTGAATAAAGTCCTGTCCGATGGGCGTATTTGCCGGTCAGAAACGAGGCGCGGAATGGCGTGCAGAGCGGGTAGGAGGTGAACGCATTGTCGAAGGTGACGCCATCCAGCGCGAGCCGGTCCAGGAACGGCGTTTTGACGTCCGGGTTGCCGGAGCATCCCATGCAGTCGTAGCGCATCTGGTCCGCATAGATGATGAGGACGTTGGGTTTCCCAGCCATTTTTCTTCCTTCCTGGTTCGAAACGGCCGGCGATATTACCTACTGATACGGCAGGAATGCCGCTTTTGCCGCTTCGATATCCTTGCCGCCGCGCAGACTGAGGCCCAGCAGCAGGGTCGACTTGGTTCCGGTTAGATAGCCCGAGGGAATGAGGCCGCGGCCGATCAGATCGATTTCGGCGCCGGGATACCCATAAGTGCCGGTGAAGACCGGTCCCGAGATCGCACGGGTCGATAAGACGACCGGGATTTTCTGGGCGAGTTCGCCCAGGATCGGCGCCACGTCGGCATGGACATGCCCGGCGCCCATGCCTTCGACCACAACCCCGATATAGCCGAGATCGGCGAGGCCCTTGAACAGGCGGCCGTCATCGCTCATTGCCACCTTGACCAGGGCGACGGCGGAAGGTGGTCCGTCCGCACTCGCGAGGATCGGGTTGCGCGCCGGCCGCATATAGATCCGCGGCCGGCCCTCTGCGACCACACCGACCACGCCAGCGACCGGCGATTCGAAGGCCGAGGGTAGTGTCGTGTGCGATTTCTGAACGAAGCGCGCTGCGTGAATGTCGTAGTTCAGAACTGCCAGGGACCCCATGCCGCGAGCCTCGTGGGAGGCTGCGACCCGCACTGCCGACAGGAGATTGGCCGGTCCATCGGCACCAGGTGCATCGGCGCCGCGCATGGCACCCGTGATCACGACCGGATTGTCGCCGCCCACCAAGAGATCGAGGATGAAGGCGGATTCCTCGATCGTGTCGGTGCCCTGCACGACGACAGCGCCATCGTAGCCCGAGGCGAAAGCCTGCTCGATCTGCGCCGCGACCTCGACCAGATCGGCGGGTTTCAACGACGGGCTCGGCAGCCGTCTCGGCGATTGCGCCTCGATCTCGGCAACCTCGGCGAGTTCCGGCACCGAGGCGACAAGTTCGGCAGCGCCGAGCTTGGGCGTGATACCGCCCCCCGCACTCGGCACCATGGTGATGGTCCCGCCGAGCGAGAGGATCAGGACGCGCGGCTTCATGTCTCCTTGGCCAGCCTGGATTCGTAATCCGCCGCGATCGCCCGCTCCTCATCGGCACTCGGCTGCGGCGGGTTGGCTGGAATGTCGCCCGGCCGGTAATTGGGCAGACGGCCGGCCGGCAGGATCGTCAAGGCGGCAAGCCCGGCCATGATCAAGAGGCCGACCTTGAGGGCCCGAAGGCGCGCCTCGGTGTTGATGCGGACCGCCTCGTCGACCTGTGTCGGCGTCGCCGAGGTCCCCTCCATGATCGTCAGCAGCCGGTCGTTGCTGACGAAATTGATGCTGTCGAGATTGAGCTCCGCCTGGATTTCGGCCGGGAATGCAGGGTTCTCGGCGAGGTGGCGGAAGACCACCGTGCTCAACAGGCCGACCATCAGCGCACCGGCAACGGCGGTGCCGACGGCGGCTGCGAGGTTCTGCGTGGTGCCGCGGAGCGAGCCGACATCGCTCGCGAGTTCCTTGGGTGCTGCCGTGACGAGGACGTTGAAGACGAGGGTGACGAGTGCGCCCTGGCCGAGACCGAAGCAAATGAGGCCGATCAGCACCGGCAGTTCGGTCCAATCGTTGCGGACGACGAAGGCGAGCCAGAGCAACGCCAAGGTGCAGATCGTAAATCCCGCCCGGCCGATCTGTCGCGGCGTCAGCCGGCCATAGAGCCTGACCACGAGAATGGCGGCAAAGAAGACCGTCAAGTTGAAGGGCATCATGGCGATGGCGGTGGCGATCGGCGTGCGGCCCTGAACGATCTGGATATAGAGCGGCACCGAGAAGTTGAGGGCCGCCTCGAGGGCGACCACCGCGAACATCGTATAAACGGCGGCCCGTTCGGTCGGCGACAGGACGACCCGGAGATCGAGCAGCGGGGTCTTGCCGGAAGCCGCCACCCGCCGGCACCAGGCGATCAGCGTCTGCAGCAGGATGATGCCGATGACGATCATCACCGGCGCCGGCGACAGGCCGAGCAGATCGAACGGCGCGTTCGGCCCTGCCATGCCGAGACCCCAGCGATTGAGATTGTTGAAGCCGAAGCTGATCAGAATGATCGCGGCTGCGGCAAGAACCACGCCGACCCCGTCGATCTGCACCTCGGGCCGCCCCTTGTCCTCCTTCAGCCTGAAGCTCAAGAGAAAGACGATGGCCGAGACGACGATGAGAATGCCGAAGACCGGCCGCCAGCCGATGAAGGTGCCGAGCACGCCACCGGCGAGGAAGGCCAGCGCACTGGCGCCCGCCCGCGCCGAGCCCAGCGCACCCACGGCGGTTGCCTGCTGCCTGCCCTGATAATGGTTGGCGATGAGGGCCACCAGCGCCGGTACGATCACCGCAGCCGCCATGCCGCAGAGGCCCTGCGCCGCCAGCATGAAGGTCGCCGTGGGGCTGAAGGTCATCAGGATCTGGGCGATCAGATAGAGACCGACGACGATGCGGAACATTCGGGTCGCACCGAACCGCTGGGTCAGCTTGGCGCCGAGCATGACCAGGCCCGCGACGGCGAGCGAATACATGACGATGCCGGTGGCGACCGTCGTCGGCGGCACGCCGAAACTGGCGACCATGCCGCTCATCGAGACCGGCAGGGCCGCGACGTTGAAGGACATGATCGACTGGCCGAGGGCGATGGTGATCATCGGCACCCAGGATT
>JBGSYN010000221.1:0-17927 GCA_041750975.1 Geminicoccaceae bacterium
CGAATGATGCAGATAGGTGTAGCGCTCCTGCGCTTCGGCGGGTGTAACGGCTGCCGCAGCAACCAAACCCGAAACAAAAACGACGGACGCCAAAAGCCTCTTGGTCATGAATGCCTCCCTGAATGGCAATGTTCTGACCGCTGCAACCTAGCCTCCCATCACCAACGCGCAAGAAAAAATCGTATTATATGATTTTTTTTGAGGAACATTCGGAATCGGTGGATACTCGATTCGGCGCATATTCGACCCTGCGCTTTAAAGGAGCGTAACCTTTTCTATTGATCCGCGTATCATCTTCGTCGCATTTATCGATCTTGACACATTCTGATTTTAATATGGTTGGCAACTGTGAATTCAAATGCATCTTCTCAGACGTTCCGGGCCGAGTGGACAGATCGACCCGATGACTTAGCGAAAAGACTGCAGCAACATCGAGCGCGTCTGCTTGATGCCACGAAGCGTAACGCACTCATCAATTTCCCATTGCGTCAGCATCGTCGATCCAAGCGCTTCGTAAGGGTAGTCGACGAGCTACCCGACATTCTTTTTGAGAGACTGTTGATAGCCGGGGGGCGCCCACTGCGCTTCAAAGGCCTCCCTAAGGATGATCGCAATGAGCCCGTCGAAGAAAAGACAGCTGAATTCCGGAGTGCCCTGGAAGGGGCCCGACGAAATGACATCGATTATTTGGAAGCGCTGCGAATGCCAGCACCGACAGAGGGAGCCGATACACTTTACGAACGAGTCGAGCGTGATCTTCGAAATCGCGTGCGTGCTAAGCTTGGCATGGCCCCGGCCGACGAAGATCGCGTGCTGACCGCCGAACAGGCCTCACGTGCACTAGGAATTAATCCGTCATTCGAACTGCCCGATCGACATTCCGGCTTTGAGCAAGCCGCTCACCACGATGACTTTGTTCAAACACTACTCTTCGCAAATGAACTGCAGTCGAAATTGCTGGGGTTGTATTCGGAGACGCGCCGGCTGCTTGAAGAGCAGGGTGTCGCCGCGTTGTTCGCAATGTTTGGATGTGTCGAATGGTACGATGACGATCAATGCTCAGGCCAACCTCATTATGCGCCCATGCTGTTGCTGCCGGTTGAATTGGAGAGAAAGCTTCATCAAGGTGCCTACACCTTTTTTCTCAGCGGAAGTGATCGTGACAATTCCGCGCTGAATCGTTGCTTTGATCAGTTGCTGCTTCAACAATTTGGTCTCAAGCTCCCAGATCTTTCGGACAACGATAGTGCGCGACCTGAGGCATACTTTGACACGGTGGAGGGCTGGCTTGCGCGGCACAAGCCGAAATGGAAGCTGCGCCGTTATGTACAGGTCGGAATCCTTCATTTTTCACGCTTGGTCATGTATGAGGATCTCGATCCGTCAAAATGGGATGGGGGTCTTACGGCAGACACCGCATTTGGCAAGCTGATGCGTGGCGATCCTTCTGAGGATCGATGGCATGGCCCGGAAACACCTCAGGAATTCAAGACGGAACATCCCACTCCACCGCTTGTTACGGACAGTGACGCCTCCCAATTCTCCGTAATAAAAGACGCACTTTCAGGGGAAAATCTTGCTGTTGAGGGTCCACCAGGAACTGGCAAATCTCAGACTATCGCCAACCTGATCGCAGCGGCATTAGCGGCCAACAAGACGGTGCTTTTTGTAGCCGAAAAAATGGCCGCCCTTGAAGTCGTTTATAGCAGACTTTCATCGGCGGGCCTTTCAGAATTCTGTCTCAACTTACATGGGACCTCTGCGCGAAAGACCGAGGTATTGGGCTCGCTCAAGAAACGGCTCGAGCTACCAAGATCTCGGCTGTCGGACACTCAATCCGACGCGATAGACGAACGCGGCAAATCTGAAAGTCGGCTGAATTCCATTGCAAGTACGATGGGCGAAACTCTAGGCCCGGACCATGAGACAATCCATCATATTCTCTTTCAAGCTCGTCGAACCGCCGATCTTGCCGAAGATCGATCTCCCGAACGACTCCGGCAGCTCGAGCACATTTGCGATATGCCACGACGAGAGCACGAAAATTTCTACGAACAGTTGCAATTGCTGCAGCAAAATCGGGATCGAGTTCAAAGCCAGGAGGGATCAAATGGACACCCTCTGAAGGGTATCGAACGACCCGCACTTGATCCTTTTGTCATAGAAGAGATTGAAAAGTCGGTCGAATCTGCCCTTGTAACAACAAAAATGTTCGTTCAATGCCTCCAGTCTTTGCCGATGTGCGACGAAGCCACATTAGAAGCATTAAGGCCTAATTTAAAGCATATTGCTGATCTACCTGATGAACTGGGTTCGACAGAGTTACATGTTATAAATAAAATAAGTGAGGAGATACCACGTCGTTGTTTGTCCGACTTCGTGACCAGTGTCAAACAGCTAGCTAATATTGCTGGTGGCCGTACCATTGCGGTTGATGAAGAGTTTTTATTTCAAAATTGGCATTCTATTGAGTCTATTGCTAGTTCCGATAATATGTTCTTACCACCATGCACTAAGATGCACGATGTTCCCGTTATCATATTGCGCATTGATGATCAGCTAGAAATATTTGAGGATATTCATTTGTTGATCAAGCGTATTAGCTCCGCTTTGTCTATTTCTGATGGGCTATTGGGTGCAGAGATCCACTCTATCGTAAAAATACTCGAATTTGCTCAGGAATTGCCAAATGAAGCTATTGCCTTTCTCAAGCGTGGATCGATGGACGATCGTGATTATCAAGTCGTCAAGGACCTTAGCATCGCAGCCGCCGAACTCCGTCAAGAGCGGAAAACTCTAGAAACCTTTTTTGAACTCGGGGCGCTTCCCCGGGACCATGATGGTCTAATTGAGCTTGCGGATACAATAGAAAGCACTGGCCTGTTCACTCTACTTTCTCCGCGTGTTCGTCGCGCCCGCGCGATTCTTAAGAATGCATCAATAAAAGCTGTTCCGAGAGACGCGCAAAAAATGCGGGCGCTTGTAGAACGGGTTATCTCGCATCGCCGTGCCGTTGATGGTCTTGAGGCAAGAGCACACCGAGAAGGTTTGAGCGGCATTCTCGGCGTTCCATCAAGAGGTATATTCTCCGACTTTAACGCCTGGATTGCCGCAAGAGACTACTTGAACAGACTTGGCGAGGAATCTCTCCATGTTTCGCCAGAAATCCGGACTTATTTCGGACAGATCGACCTTCGACTAAAAAACCTCCTGATTTCGCCAGAGGTTCGGCTATCAATAATCAAACTTCAACAAAATATCGGTAGCTTGGACAATCTAGCGTCACTCGATCATCTGGAATCTACGCTCGTCGGATATAGAACCCAGCGCAAAGAATTGGAAAAGCTGCACAGATTTTTGGTAAGTGCAGGAGTAAGAGATGATCTTACTATCACTTCACTTAAATCTGAAGTTTATGCTCGGGTAACTTACCTAGAGAAGAGAACACGTATTGAAGCTCACCAAGCTAAGAGTATACTCGGTCAATTGTTTAATGGTCTCGATACCTCTGTTGAAACAATAGATAGATTGCTGCATCTAAGTTCGGTTTTTGATGGACTGGGCATATTACGGAGTGGACAATATCCACAGCTTACACCAGATCGGTATGAGGCGATAAGGCCCCTATTGTATCAATTCGAGACGCGATTCGGCGACGCCGAGAGTGCGTTACGCAAATTTGTTGAAGTAGCGGCAGTCAACGAACAGGATTTTGTTGGCGCAATGCTCGAGGTCACGCCCCTGACCATGGTAGTTGATCGGCTTGAATGGTGTCACACGCATAGCGAAGCTTTGAGCAATTGGGGACAATTTCTGGCCGTAAAGCGTTCAATGCCGGACCGACTAGCATCTCTGGGCAATGCAGTTGCTGATGGCCAATTCCGGGCCGACGAAGCGATAACGCTATTTGAGGCCGGACATTATCGTGGACTTGCGCGCATTGCCTATCAACGATACCCAATCCTCGTAGATGTCAGCGCCTCAGCGGTCGAAACTTGGCGCGAAAATTTCTGTGCGCTCGATCGAGAAGCGCTTCGGATTGCTCAGAAAGAAATACAAAGTCAGTTGAAGAAGCGTCGTGTGCCGGAGGGGGTCGTATCCAGTCGGGCTGGGGATCGTACCGAACTTCAATTACTTCGACACGAAATTTCAAAGTCTAAAAACCATCGTCCGATCAGAGACCTTTTTAGGCGAGCGCAAGGCGCTATTTTCGCTCTCACACCCTGCTTATTGATGAGCCCGATGGCCATCGCTCAGTTTCTCCCGCGAACGTCAAACCTCGTTGACCTCGTAGTTATTGATGAGGCTTCGCAAATGCGCCCAGAGGATGCGCTGGGCGCAATATTGCGAAGCCGTCAAGCCGTGATTGTTGGAGATCCCAAACAACTTCCGCCAACCAGCTTTTTCACCCGTGATGGCGAAGTCACGAAAGATGATGATGAAGATGATGATGACGCCGACGATATGGAGTCAATTCTCGACAAGGCGATATTGGCATTTCACCCGCCGCGTAGGCTGCGCTGGCACTATCGTTCGAAACACCCGTCTTTGGTGGCCTTCTCAAATCGCGAGTTTTATGATCGGGACTTAATCTTATTCCCATCCCCTATTCAGGATTCTAGTGAATTAGGCATAAGCTTACGATATGTTCCGGATGGAAAGTACAGAAAGAGTATAAATCCGAGAGAAGCAGAATGTACTCTCGAAGTTCTTCAAAAACATATATTACGCTATCCAAACGAAAGCGTCGGCATAGTAGCCTTGAACCAAGCTCAAGCCGAATTTATTCGAATGCAGCTAGAACACTTGCGTGCAACCAATGAAAACTTCAGGAAATTTCTTGATCGTTTTGATGATGGGCTAGAGCCCGTATTTGTCAAAAATCTAGAAAATGTTCAGGGAGATGAGCGCGAAGCAATTATCATCTCAACGGTTTATGGACCTGATCCGGAAATCGGTAAGGTGTATCAACGGTTCGGCCCGATCAATCGTAGTACAGGGTGGCGACGACTGAATGTGCTCATTACTCGAGCTCGAAATCGTCTTCACGTTGTGACATCAATGCGATCGACCGATATTTTCGTTGGTGAACGTAGCTCGCGGGGCCTTCGCGCATTGCGCAACTATTTTGAATTCGTCGAGACCGGAAGGCTTCCGCAATCAGCGAATGACGAGAGACGGGAACCGGAAAGTCCATTTGAGTTCGAGGTTATGGGGGCGCTTCAAGCATTGGGTTACGAGGCGGTGCCACAAATCGGGGTTGAAGGTTTCTTCATTGATCTCGCAGTCGTGGACCCGAATTGCAGGGGACGCTTTTTGCTCGGGATCGAATGCGACGGTGCCACGTATCACTCAAGCCGTGATGCCCGGGAACGTGACCGATTGAGACAAGATATACTGGAGAGGCTTGGTTGGAGTATTCATAGGATATGGTCAACGGATTGGTTTAGACACAAAAACATAGAGATCGAGCGGCTTCAAGAAGCGATCGGGCAACGATTAGCCGAATTGGAACTCAGCGACAGAGCTCGGCTTCAAGCGTCAATCGGGTCTGAAGATGAAGACCCGATGCAAGATTTAAGCGGATCTGCGACCACTGAAGCAGTTGCGTCAGGCCCCAGGCCAGGTGACGGGGAGGCTATTGCTAGGCGGGACGAAAATTGGAGTTCATCTCAGATACGTGCCCAGGTTGGCGATCAAATTACTGTTGAAAAGCTCTTCGACGACCATGGTACGATGCGATTTCGTCTCAGTGACACGGCAAACGATCCCGACAGTGGAGTAATCAGTGTCGTAAGGCCTCTCGGTCAGGCGATCTTAAATGCAGAAGAAGGAGAGGAAGTCGAGTACGAAGTTGGTGTCTATCTTCGGAAAATTCGCGTGATATCAATCCTACGGCAACAGCAAAACCTTCCTGCTTAGTTTGGGCCTTATTTCATTCACATTCAGCGAGCGGGGATTGTGGCGAGAGTTACCCTTTCACTGAAGATCAATGGTAGATTTTCATAACGCATCGCAGCGGCGCACGAATCCTTCAGACGGCCGATCTCGGCTTCGATGCATCCGCGTTTCGGATTTCGGTCTACATGGGATCGATCAGACCATCTACGCGGGACCAGAGCCCAGCTTCGCCACTGCGGGGTGTGTCCATCCAAAGCGGGCCGTTCGCGGATACGAAAACGTGCCGGGCTATCGATCTATTGTCGTAGCATAAATCTGAAAAATGGCGCTCACGGTCGGGAGATCGTGCCCTGCCGGCCTCTTCAATCAGCGCAAGGGCACTGGACCGCTCGATCACGCGGGCGCACAACGGCCGCAGCGTCTTCACAAACCGGAATTCAGCCGCGGGCGATGCGTTATCTGCCGAAAAAAATCGGGCTTGGCTCAGCCATCGTCGCCGTTGTTCTGGGTGGCGTCATCGTCTCGTCGTTGCTGGTCCATGTGACCTGGTGGCGAACGGCGCGCGTGGTGAGTGACGACCTCGTCGATACCCTGTCATCCGGCATTACCCGCAATGTTCGCCGTTCCTGGTGGGACCGGGTGATTGATGTGCAATCACTCACCCAGACCGTGGGCGATCTTTTGGATGAGGCGGAGGTGTCGCTCGAGACCGTCACGGTCGTCCTGACGGCCAGCCGCTATGCCGGTGCCATCAAGTGGATGGTTCTGGTGGGTCCGGACGGCTCGATCGTTGCGGCCGAACATCCGACGCCGGATACGGTGAGGTTGATCCGTGCAACGGCCGACGGCACCGCCACCATCCTCGAGGCAATGCATCGATCCGGCGAGTCGATGGCGCCAGGAGAGCTTCCTGCGGGCGATCGTCTCGTGGTCCATGGTCAGGGCTGGGTCGAGGCCGCGGCAACGCTCGATCAGCCGCGCTGGCTCGATGTCGAGGTCACGCCGGATGGGAACGAGCGAGGCATTGCCTACGTGATGACGACGCAGCGTGGCGTACTGGCCTCGATCCTGGGTTATGATCGTTTCGCCAGTCTCCTGGGCTCGATTCCGGTGGCCGAGACCGGTCGGTCCTATGTCCTCGGCCCGGACGGCAGAATTGTGATCAAATCGGTTCGAGATGGTCCAGAGCCCATGGCGGAACTTGACGCCGTGGCGCGCGCGGCCGGTGAACGAATTGCCGCCCGGCCCGCCGCTGGCCTGAACATCGAAGAGAAAGCGCGGCTCTGGGTCGACGGCGAGCGTTACGCTGTGGGCCTCACACCGCTTTGGTTCCAGGGCTGGCAGCTGGCGATCATCATCCCCGAGGCGGAATTCCTGGATGAGATCGATCGGACTATTCTCCGGGTGGTTTTAGGTCTCGCGTTCTTTCTGTTCACGGCAGGCGTAATCGTTGCGGTCTTCGCCCGGCGTTTCATTGCCGATCCCGTTGGCAGGATCGCCGACGATCTGCGCCTGGTCGAGCACTTCGAGCTCGAGGAGATTCCGCATCGGCCTTCGATCATCGCCGAAATCGACCGGTTGTCCGCAGCGATCCGCGGGATGGCGGCGGGGCTCGCCGATTTTGGCAAGTTCATCCCTTTGGAACTAGTGCGCTCGCTGGTCACCGGAGGGCATCGCGCCGAACCGGGCGGCGAGCGCCGCGAACTCACCGTGCTATTTGCCGATCTCGCCGGCTTTACGAGCCTTTCCGAGCGTCTGGGCGACAAGGTCGTGCCCATCGTCTCGAGTTATCTCGAGCTCGCCAGCGGCGCTGTTGAAGAAGAGGGTGGCACAGTCGACAAGTTCATAGGCGATGCGGTCATGGCATTCTGGGGCGCGCCCTTGCGCATCGACGATCAGGCCCTGCGAGCCTGCCGTGCGGCCCTGGCGATCGCGGCCGGGATGGACGCAGCAGCGGCCCGCGGCGAGCCCTTGGGCGAACTCCGGGTCCGGGTCGGTCTCCATACGGGGCCCGCCATTGTCGGCAATGTCGGCTCGGCGCGCCGGCTTAACTACACGGCTTTGGGGGACACGGTGAACCTCGCCAGCCGGCTTGAATCCGTGAACAAAATCTATGGGACCAAGATCCTCTTGAGTGCCGAGACCCGGAAGCAGACGGAAGGGGCGATTCTGACCCGCGAGATCGACGCGGTCACTGTCTACGGTCGAAAGGAGCCGGTGCGGATCTATGAGATTATCGGGCGGGCTGATGCCGAAACATCGACTCTCCACCGGAGCTATGCCGAAGCCCTCGCACTTTATCGCGAGCGCCGCTTGGCCGAGGCGCGAGATTTGGTTCAGGTGCAGGCTGAAAAGGATGGTCCTTCACGTTGGCTGGCCGCGCGCTGCATCGAACTCGAGGCCAACCCGCCCGCGCCGGACTGGCAGCCGGTAACCAATCTCGATTCCAAGTAGCGGCGCGTCGACACCCTGGAAGAAGAACGTCTATCGCCGCGGGATTTGAACCGCCATGAATGCCTTTTTTTGATACCCTCAGCTCTCGTCGAACTTGATGGCGATGCCGCGGACGGTGGTGCAGGTCGAGGCAAACAGGTTGTAGATGGGGATGAAGCCGTAGAGCGAGGTTTCGATCGAGGCGTTGATGATGGCATCGCCGCCGCCGACGCGCAGGGCCTCCTGCATCGCCTTGGACGCCGTCGAATCGCCCCAAGGGACGATGCCCAGGGCGAAATTGCGGCAGGCCTTGCCCTCGACCGGACCGAGCTCCGTGTAGGTGCGGGCTTCGCGGATGATGGCGCCGGGATCGCCGGTTGGAACCGTCATCATGCCGACCTGCCCGACGGACGTACAGCCGGCCACGGCGCCCGCCATGATGAGAAGACTTAATGAGCGTTTCATAATGGCACTTCCCCCAATCACACTGTTTGGGACGAAAACAAGGACGACCATACCCAAATGGTGCTTGTTGTGTTTTCGAGAATCTGAGGCGATGGATAAAAACGTAAAAAAACTGTGATTTAAATTTATTCGACATTCTTTGTTGTGGAATTATCATCAAGGCTGACCATATTTCCCCGAGGCGCTGGACAATCGGCGCTTCCGATCGCACCTGAGGGCCTGACGGCAAGTCGAGGTAGTTTTGATGGCTGTTATGGAACAGACTGAGACAGCACCGCACATATCGGAGCCAGCACGGCAGAGTTTGGAATCTGCCGTCGTGCGCTTTGCCGGTGATAGCGGCGATGGTATGCAGGTGACGGGTGCCCAGTTCACGCTGGCGACCGCCATCTCCCGCAATGATCTGGCGACGTTCCCCGACTTTCCAGCGGAAATTCGGGCTCCCGTGGGTACGACTTTTGGTGTCTCCGCCTTTCAGATAAATTTCGGCGCGAGGCCAATCCGCACCATCGGCGATGCTCCAGATGTGCTGGTGGCCCTCAATCCCGCTGCCCTCAAAGTCAATCTGACCGATTTGCCGAATGGTGCGGTGGTCATTCTCGACAGCGGCAGTTTCGGCGATCGCAATCTTAAGAAAGCAGGCTTCGCCGTCGACCCACGTGAAGACGGCTCGCTCGACGCCTTTCGCGTGATCGATTTGGATATCTCGAAACGTGTCAAGGAGGCACTCGCCGATACCGGCCTGAGTTCCCGTGAACAGCTGCGCTGCAAGAATTTCTATGCCTTGGGCTTTGTCTACTGGATGTTCGATCGGCCTCGGCAACCAACAGCCGACTGGTTGCTGGCGAAGTTCAAGGACAAGCCCGTCATCGCCTCGGCCAACATCAAAGCCCTCAATGCCGGGCATGCCTTGGCCGAGACCGCCGAATATGGGCCGCTGCCGGCATTCAATATCGACGCGGCACCGATGGCCCCCGGCCTTTATCGGACCATCACAGGCCACGAAGCGTTGGCCTTCGGCCTGGTCGATGGCGCCCAAAAGGCCGGGCTCGACATGGTCTTCTGCTCCTACCCGATCACGCCGGCCTCGGCGCTGCTGCACAACCTGGCGCGGCTGCGCTCGTTCGGTGTCACGACGTTTCAAGCAGAGGACGAGATTGCGGCCGCCTCTGCCGCGATCGGTGCGGCTTATGCGGGCTCGCTCGGCATTACCTCGAGTTCGGGGCCGGGCATTGCGCTCAAGACCGAGGCTATCGGTCTGGCGATCGCCGTCGAACTGCCGTTGGTGGTGATCAACTCGCAGCGGGCCGGGCCCAGCACCGGCATGCCGACCAAAACCGAGCAATCGGATCTCTACCAGGCGGTCTATGGCCGCAATGCCGACGCACCGCTGGTTGTGCTCGCCGCGTCTTCGCCGTCGAACTGCTTCGAGATGGCGCGCGAGGCGGTGCGGCTTGCGGTCCAGCATATGACGCCCGTGATGCTGTTGACCGACGGCTTTCTGGCCAACGCGTCGGAGCCATGGCTAATCCCGGATGTCGACGCGGCCCCGGCTTTTCCCGCGAAGTTCCGCACCGATCCCGTCGATTTCATGCCGTACCGGCGCGACCGGCATGGTGTGCGGCCATGGGTCAAGCCCGGCACGCCGGATCTGATGCATCGCATCGGCGGGATCGAGCGTGACCAGCTGACCGGCAACATCTCTTACGATCCGGACAATCACCAGACGATAACCGAGGCGCGCTTCGCCAAGATCGCGGCAGTTGCGGACGATATTCCTTTGCAGGACGTCGAGCAGGGCAGCTCGAGCGGCCGGCTCGCGATCGTCGGCTGGGGCAGTACCTATGGTCCGATCAGCCGCGCGGTGACGACGCAACGCGACCTCGGCGTCGATGTCTCGCACATTCATTTGCGGCATATCTGGCCGTTGCCGCGCAATCTCGGCGAACTGCTGCGGGGCTTCGAGAAAGTTCTAGTGCCCGAGATGAACAAGGGCCAACTGACGACTGTGTTGCGCAGTGAGTACCTCGTACCCGCCGAGGGACTGTCGAAGGTCACCGGCAAACCCTTCGCGGTCAGCGAGATCGAGGCTGCCATCGACCGTTTGCTGGATGACTGAGATGAATGCACCTGTAGCCCTATCCTCCAAGGACTTCGCCACCGACCAGGAAGTGCGATGGTGTCCCGGTTGCGGCGATTACGCGATCTTGAAAGCCGTCCAAAAGACACTCGCGGACATCAAGGCCGATCCCGCCAACACCGTGTTCGTCTCGGGCATCGGCTGTGCCGCGCGCTTTCCCTATTATATCGAGACCTACGGCTTCCACACCATCCACGGCCGTGCTCCTGCCGTCGCCACCGGCATCAAGCTCGCCAATCCCGAACTCGATGTTTGGGTTGTGGGCGGCGACGGCGACATGCTCTCGATTGGCGGCAACCATCTGATGCACGCGCTTCGCCGTAACGTCGATCTCACCATTTTGTTGTTCAACAATGAGATCTACGGGCTCACCAAGGGCCAGTATTCGCCGACGTCGAGGGTCGGCACGCGCTCGCCCTCGACCCCAACGGGCTCAATCGATACACCGCTTTCGGCCCTGAAGCTGGCGATGGGGGCCGGGGCCCGGTTCGTGGCCCGCGGGATCGACACGCAGCAGAAGGTGCTGCCGGATCTTCTGGCCCGGGCGCATGCTCACAAAGGCGCGGCATTGGTCGAGATCATCCAGAACTGTATCGTCTACAATGACAATGCGTTCAGCCATTTCACCGATCGCGAGGTCGAAGGCGAGGCGCAGCTTTATTTGCGCCATGGCGAGCCGATGATTTTTGGCAAAGCCCGGGACCGAGGCCTGAGGCTCAATCACGGCCGGCTCGAGGTCGTAACCATCGGTGCGAACGGGGTTGGCGAGCACGATATCCTGCGACACGATCAGACCAATCCGCAGCTGGCCTCCATGCTGGTGTCGATGGAGCCGCCGATGCCGGTCGCGATCGGCGTGATCTACGACAACCCGGCGCCGAGCTATGACGCCATGGTGCACGCCGATAATGCGAAGCAGATCGCCTCGGCCAAGGCGATCACGCTCAACGAACTCTTGCGGCGCGGGCCGACCTGGCAGGTCAGCTAGATTCTGGGCGGCCTTCCACGCCGCTCATGAGACAGAAAACCTGAGCTTCAAGCGCCCGAGCTTGTAACAGAAGTGTCACTCTGCTAGACCTTCAATCGCAGCGCGATGCTGCGTCACATCTGATTTTCACGTCACTCACAAACGGATAGGACACGACGCTTGGCCAGCTCGTCGACGCCACGCCCCTTTGAGATTGTGCCCATCGAGGAGGAGATGAAACGCTCCTACCTCGATTATGCGATGAGTGTCATCGTCAGCCGCGCGCTCCCCGATGTGCGCGACGGCCTGAAGCCGGTGCAGCGGCGCATTCTCTATGCAATGCGCGAGGGCGGCTACGATATCGGCCGGCCACATCGCAAATCATCGCGCATCGTCGGCGACGTCATGGGTAAATATCACCCGCATGGCGACGCTGCGATCTATGATGCGATGGTTCGCCTGGCGCAGGATTTCACGATGCGCCTGCCGCTGATCGACGGCCAGGGCAATTTCGGCTCGATGGACGCCGATCCGCCCGCGGCAATGCGGTACACCGAAGCCCGGCTGGCGCGGCCCGCGGGCGCTCTGCTCGACGATTACGACAAGGATACGGTCGATTTCCGGCCCAATTACGACGAGAGCGACAGCGAGCCCGTCGTTCTGCCGGCGCAATACCCGAACCTTCTCGTCAATGGTGCGGGCGGCATCGCGGTCGGCATGGCGACCAACATCCCGCCGCACAATCTGGGCGAGATCATCGATGCCTGCCTGCTGCTGATCGACGATCCGGAGCTCGATATCACGGGCCTGCTCGAGGTGATACAAGGCCCGGATTTTCCGACGGGCGGCATCATCCTCGGCCGCAGCGGCATCATGCAGGCCTACAGCACGGGGCGCGGCTCGATCCTGATGCGCGGCCGTTGCCACATGGAGGAGGTCCGCAAGGAGCGCCAGGCGATCATCGTCAGCGAGGTGCCCTACCAGGTCAACAAGGCGCGACTGGTCGAACGCATCGCCGAGGTGGTCCGCGAGAAGCGCGTCGAGGGCATCGCCGATCTGCGCGACGAATCCGATCGTCAGGGCGTGCGCGTTGTTATCGAGATCAAGCGTGATTTCGATCCCGAAGTTGTGCTGAACCAGATTTACAAGTTCACGCCGCTGCAGACCACGTTCGGCATCAACATGGTTGCCCTCAATAATGGCCGCCCGTTGGTGATGACGTTGAAGGAAGTGCTCGAGGCCTTCCTTCTGTTCCGCGAAGAGGTGATTCTTCGGCGTACGGCGTTCAATCTGGCACGGGCCCGCGATCGCGCCCACCTGCTGGTTGGCCTCGCCGTTGCTGTCGCCAACATCGACGAAGTCATTATCTTGATCCGTGCCGCTCCCGACCCCGCGATTGCCAAGGCGGAACTGATCGCACAGGAATGGCCGGTTGCGGAGATCCGGCCGTTTCTCGAGCTTGCCGGCGATGAGATCGACGCCGGCGTCACGATCTACAAGCTTTCCGACCGCCAGGCGCAGGCCATCCTCGATCTCAGGCTGCAGCGACTGACCGCGCTCGAGCGCGACAAGATCCAAACCGAGCTCAGGGAAATCGGCGAGCGGATCAAGGAGTTGCTGCTCATTCTTCGATCCCGCGACCGCCTGCTCGAAGTCATGCGCGAGGAACTGCTCGACGTTCGTACCCGGTTCGCGACCGACCGGCGCACCGAGATCGACGTCGATTCTGAGCCTGACCAGGATATCGAGGACCTGATCCAGCGCGAGGACATGGTCGTTACCGTAACCCACAAGGGCTACATCAAGCGAGTGCCCTTGAGCACCTACCGGGCGCAGCGTCGTGGTGGCCGCGGGCGAGCCGGAATGCGAACCCACGAAGATGATTTCGTCAGCCGCATTTTCGTCAACAACACCCACACGCCGGTCCTCTTCTTCTCGAACCTCGGCCGTGTTTATAAACTCAAGGTTTACAAGCTGCCGCTCGGCACGCCGCAGGCTCGCGGCAAGGCGATGATCAATCTTTTCCCGCATCTGGCCGAGGGCGAGTATATTACTACGGTGCTGCCGCTACCGGAGGACGAGAGCCGTTACAGCGAATTAAGCGTCTTCTTTGCGACGGCGACGGGCAAGGTGCGGCGCAATGAGCTTGCCGATTTCATCCGTGTCCCGGTCAATGGCAAGATCGCGATGGGGCTGGATAATGGCGACCGGTTGATCGGCGTCGATGTCTGCGACGAGAGCCATGATATTCTCTTGGCCGCGGCCGGCGGCAAGGCGGTCCGTTTCCCGGTTTCCGCCGTCCGCATTTTCCGTTCGCGAGCCTCGGAGGGGGTGCGGGGCATGGAACTCGCCGGCGGCGACGAGGTCATCTCGATGTCGGTGATCGACCACATGTCGTTGTCGATCGAGGAACGCGAGGATTATCTCAAAGTCGCCGGAGCTCGCCGCCGGGCCAATGGCAATGGGGAGCATGGCGACGGCACAGGTGAGGAGACGAGCAATGGCAATGCCGAGCCGGTCGAGCCGCAGATACTGAGCCCTGAGCGATTTGCCGAACTCGAGGCCAAGGAGCAGATGCTCTTGACGATTACTCGAAACGGCTTCGGCAAACGCAGCTCGGCCTATGAGTACAGGACGATCAATCGTGGCGGTCAGGGGATCATCAATATCGAGACCTCGGCCCGAAACGGGCCGGTCGCCGCGACATTCCCCGTCGACGATGCCGATCAGATCATGCTCGTCACCGATCGCGGCCAGACCATCCGCATGCCCGTCCACGATATCCGCATCACCGGCCGCAATACGCAGGGTGTCACGTTGTTCGCCACGGATGCCGACGAGCACATTGTCTCAGCAGCACGCCTCACTGATGTCGAGGACGATGAGCCGATCGCAGAAGAAGGCAGCATCGCTCCGGAATAATTGCTGCAGTGCAGAAAGAAGCTTGACGATCGACGCACTGCGCTATTTCACAGCTTCTAATCCTCAAATCTGACGTTGGCGACCTTGGGAAAAGCCGCATGAGCCGAGCACGGACCGGCATCTATCCTGGAACATTCGATCCGATCCATAATGGCCATATCGATGTCATTCGCCGCGCCAACGTTTTGGTCGATCGATTGATCGTCGCCGTTGCCATCAATATCGGCAAAGAACCTTATTTCACGCTGGCGGAGCGTACCCGCATGGTCGAGGCCGATATCAATGGCCTGATGGCCGCCAACGCCATGAACGGGACCAAGGTCGAGGTGGCGCCTTTCGAAAGCCTGTTGATGACATTCGCCGAGGAGAACCGGGCGGATATGGTGATCCGCGGCCTGCGCGCGGTCTCCGACTTCGAGTACGAATTCCAGATGGCGGCCAACAACAAGCGGATCTACCCCAAGATCGAGACCGTTTTCTTGATGGCCTCCGAAACCAACCAGTTCATCGGTTCGCGTTTCGTCAAGGAGATCAATGTCCTGGGCGGCGATGTCTCGAGCTTCGTCTCGCCGTTCGTCCTATCGCAATTGGTGCAAAGGCGGGATCGGCGCTGACGCCTCGTTCCATGCGTGTCGACCTCTTCGATTTCGACCTGCCGAGCGGACTGATCGCGCAACATCCGGCAAACCCGCGTGACGCGGCACGTCTCTTGCACGTCGGTACCTACCTCGTGGATCGTGCGGTGCGGGACCTGCCACAGCTCCTCGAGTCGAACGATCTTCTCATCGTTAATGACACGCGGGTGTTGCCGACGCGGTTTCAGGGGCGACGCGGCGAAGCCTCTATCGAGATCACACTGCACAAGCCGCTGGAGGCAAGGGAGTGGCTGGCTTTCGCCAGGCCCGCAAGGAAATGCCGCGTAGGAGACGAGCTTCTGTTCGCCCCAGCCTTCAAGGCACGGGTCCTGGAACGCCGCGAGCGCGGCGAAATCCGCCTCGGTTTCGAGTTCGATGGCGAGGCCTTGATGGCGGCGATCAAGGCGCATGGTGCCATGCCGTTACCGCCCTATATCAAGCGGCCGAGCAGCGCCCATCACAACGATCAGGCCGATTATCAGACCACCTTCGCGCGGATCGACGGCTCGGTGGCCGCACCGACGGCAGGGCTGCATTTCACGCGAGCGCTACTCGATGCGCTAACGGCCCGTGAAATCGGCCTTGAGCGTATCACGCTTCATGTCGGCGCCGGCACATTCCAGCCGGTCCATGCGGAGATGACCGAAGCCCATGTGATGCATTTCGAGCGTCTCGACGTAAGCGCCGAAACGGCCGATCGAATCAATGCCCACCGCCGAGCCGGCGGCCGGATCGTCGCGGTCGGCACGACGTCGCTTCGGACACTGGAGGCGGTCGCCGACGCCGAAGGCTTCGTCGAGCCGGGGACACGTGACACCAATCTCTTCATCACGCCGGGCTACCGATTCAAAATCGTCGACCGCCTGCTCACGAATTTCCATCTGCCGCGCTCGACCCTCTTCATGCTGGTTTGTGCGTTCGCCGGTATGGAACGGATGAAGGCGGCCTACGCCCATGCCATTGCCCGGGAATACCGGTTCTTTTCCTACGGCGATGCCTGCCTTTTGGAGCGCGGCGTTTGAGCGATTTCGGGTTCGAGCGGCTTGGCCAGGATGGCATCGCCCGGCGAGGCCGGATCATGACCGCGCACGGTTCGATCGAGACCCCCGCCTTCATGCCGGTCGGCACGGCTGCAACCGTCAAGGCGATGACGCCCGACATGGTGCGGGCCACCGGTGCCGAGATCGTCCTCGGCAATACCTATCACCTGATGCTGCGGCCTGGGGCGGAGAGGATCGGACGGCTCGGCGGACTGCATCGCTTCATGAACTGGCCCGGACCGATCCTTACCGATAGCGGCGGCTTTCAGGTGATGTCACTGGCGGCGCGGCGGAAGATCGATGAGCACGGCGTCACGTTCGCCTCGCATCTCGACGGCAGCCGGCACGAGCTCACGCCCGAGCGCTCGATCGAGATCCAGCTTCAGCTCGACGCAACGATCACCATGCAGCTCGATGAATGTCTGGCATTGCCGGCCGAGGATGCGGAGGTCGAGCGGGCGATGGAGTTATCATTGCACTGGGCCGAGCGGTCCAAGGCGGCATTCGTGGCGCGGCCGGGCTATGGCCTATTCGGTATTGTCCAGGGAGGTGTGACGCCAGCCCTGCGCGCGCGTTCGGCAACGGCGCTTACGGGCATCGGCTTCGACGGCTATGCGATCGGTGGGCTCGCGGTGGGTGAGCCGCAGGCGGTCATGTTCGCAACGCTGGAGGCGACCTGCCCGGCGCTGCCAGTGGACCGGCCGCGCTATCTGATGGGCGTCGGCAGGCCGCAGGATCTTTTGGGGTCGATCGCACGCGGTATCGACATGTTCGATTGCGTCATGCCGACACGATCGGGCCGCACCGGACAGGCCTTCACCCGATGCGGGGCGGTCAATCTCAAGAACACGCGGCACGCGGAAGATCCGAGGCCGTTGGACGAATTCTCCGATTGCCCGGCAGCGCGCGACTATAGCCGGGCCTATCTTCATCATCTGGTGAAGGCCAACGAGATTTTGGCCTCGATGCTGCTGACCTGGAACAATCTTTGGTATTATCAGGAATTGATGCGCGGGGCGCGGGCCGCCATCGCTGAAGGGCGCTATGCCGTGTTCATGGCCGCCTGCGAGGCGGGCTGGGCGACAGGCGATTTGCCGGCCATCACTAGTTGAGATCGACGGCGAAGCGTTTCAGATTCTCGAGATCGACGAATTCTAGCGGGCGTTGATGGGTGGCTTCCAGGCGAACCTTCGGAGCCCGGCCCGCGTCGCATGCCTCTTTCCAGCGTGGGGCACAAAGGCACCAGCGATCGCCTGGCTTGAGGCCCGGAAAGCCGAAGGCCGGCATCGGCGTCGTCAGGTCGTTGCCTTGTGCCTTGCTGAATTCCAGAAAGTCCGCGGTGACCTCGGCACAAACGGTATGGACCCCGACATCCTGCGCGCTCGTATTGCAGCAGCCGTCCCGAAAAAAGCCGGTCATCGGCT
>JBGSYN010000222.1:0-9226 GCA_041750975.1 Geminicoccaceae bacterium
GGCGACTTTGCACAAGTCATTGTGACTGTCGCGCTGAGCCACCACCGCAAGTCCGACTTCGACCGCTTCGAGGCCCATATCCACAAGTTGGACGAAGTCCCGAATGCATCGCGACGGGTGGTGGCATGGATTATGTTTTGACGGTTTAACCTCCTTTCAGAAACTGATAAAGGCACTGCTTGCGGCCGAGTTGGGGATCGAGCGCTACATGACCTATGTCGTGACGCGCGAGATCAAATCCGCGTGCCCCGATCTTGCTAGGCTGACCACAAAGGCCGGAAACTGACAGCGGCCGCCTGAACGGTCCGAAAAACGCCCAAGAACAGTCCTTTTGGACTTTCGGCGGCCCTATTTCGGTCCACAGTTAGGCTGGAATTGGGGGCAAATACTCCGTTAGTTCGGATGATTCATGGCCGGTCTGGCCAGGGCCGCGGGAGGGCGAAATTAATGATCCAAACAGGCGACTACGGATTTGGAACGCAGATCCGCAAGTCCCCCTATTTCGATGCTACCGTCCGTTGGGGGCCAAGGGGTTTTCCGTCTACAATCACATGTATATCCCGCGTGATTTCGGCAATCCCGAACAGAACTTCTGGAACCTCGTGAACTATGCCATCCTGTGTGATGTGGCCGTGGAACGCCAGGTCGAGATCACCGGGCCGGATGCGGCGAGGTTCACCCAGCTGCTGACCCCGCGGGACCTGTCGAAGATGGCCGTCGGGCAGTGCAAATATGTCCTGATCACCAATGCCGATGGCGGAATACTGAACGATCCGATTCTGCTGCGGCTCGGCGAGAAACGCTTTTGGCTTTCGCTGGGGGACAGCGATATCCTGCTCTGGGCGCAAGGAGTCGCCGTGCATTCGGGGCTGGATGTCACGATCCGCGAACCGGATATCTCGCCCTTGCAGTTGCAGGGCCCGAAATCCGGCGCAGTGATGAAGGCGCTCTTTGGCGAGAGCATCATGGACTTGCGTTACTACTGGCTGCGCGAGATGGATCTCGACGGCATACCTCTGATCGTGTCGCGCACCGGATGGTCCAGCGAACTAGGATATGAGCTTTACCTGCAGGCCGGATCGCGTGGCGACGAGTTGTGGGAGAAGATCATGGCCGTGGGGCAGCCTCTAGGCCTGAAGTCCGGTCATACGTCCACGATCCGTCGGATTGAAGGCGGCATGCTGTCCTATCACGCCGACGCGGATATCGACACGAATCCCTATGAGCTGGGGCTTGACCGGCTCGTGAACCTCGACATAGAGGCCGACTTCATCGGCAAGGCCGCGCTGCGCCGCATCAAGGAGGAAGGTGTGAGCCGCAAACAGGTGGGTCTGGTCATCGACGGCGCGCCGCTAACAGGACCCAACACCGCATTCTGGACCATTACCAAGGACGGCACCGCTATCGGCAAGGTCACCTCGGCCGTCTATTCGCCCCGGCTTGAGCAAAACATCGCTTTGGCGATCGTGTCTGTGGATTGTGCTGAGATCGGCACGGTCGTTGACGTGGTCACAACGACGGGACCGGCCCAGGCGACGGTTGTGGAACGCCCGTTCTATGATCCCAAGAAATCGCTTGCCGTCGCCTGAATGCGCTTGGCGGGAGCCGGCGCTCGACTAAAGCGATCCTGGCTTATCCCGACTTTCGAGGCGCTTGCGGTTCTTCCCAGCCCAAAAGGCCCGAAATCTCTCGCGCTATCCTGGTGAGCTCTTTGCCAATCCCGCTCCGATACTCCGCTGTGAACACACGCGTCGACCCCGTCGCGCCGATCGACATGGTTGCACCCGGTCCGGTTACGCCCAGCGGCGCTGCGACCGAGCACATGCCGCGTTCAATCTCTTCGACGCATTCCGCGTATCCGCGCTGCCGGATGACGTCGAACTCTGTCTCCAGATCCTCAATCCGTATTAGGGTGAACTCGGTATAGGCTTTCAGCTGCCCCTCCAGGTCCTGGGTCAAACATAGCTCGGGCGAAAACGCAGCCACGGCCTTGGAGCAGGAACAGGCATGAAGCGGGCGTTTACCAAGACCCGGATGAAGGTAAGACACGCCGGTCTCGGGCGTTTCCACATGGATGATCTCGACGGATCGGCCACGCAGCCGCGACAGGAAAAAGGCCGCGCCATTCTTGGCTACCGCCTGTTTTAGGGCCGGCGCGATCAGGTCCAGCAGGACACGATCGGATTGGTCGCCTTGCGTGATCCGCTTCAGGCGGGTGCCGATGGCGAACCTGCCCCTGGCGACAGGATCGAGAAGCCCGGCGCCGACCAGATCCTGAAACAGCCGATACGCCGAAGGTTTCGGCAGGTCCGAGTGGGAGCAGATATCGGCAACCGTGGCTTCGCCCTTCTGGCCGACGATCTCAAGGATCAGTGTCAGTCGTTCAAGATGCATATTTTCTCATTTCGCGAGACCAATTTTTTCGATATACGATAGAATCAAGATAATCAAGAGAGGAGCCCGGAAGATGGACGGTGCATGTTGCGGACCGGGCTATGCAAGCCCGGCAGAGGCGATCAATGCGCCTCGGGAAAAACTGCTGTATACAGTTGCGATCTATACTGGGACTGGTATCCAAAAGCCCGACTATCTGGCGACGGTGGACGCCGATCCCGACAGCCCGACCTATTCCCAGGTGATCCACCGGCTCGAGATGCCGGGGATCGGGGACGAGCTGCACCACATGGGCTGGAACGCCTGTTCGTCCTGCCACGATGATTCTTCAATGTCGCGCAAGTATCTGCTGGTGCCGGGTGTCCGGTCGAACAAGATCCATGTAGTCGACACCGCGAGCGAGCCCCGCGCGCCGCGCCTGCACAAGGTGATCGACGGCGCCGAGATCAAGGCGAAGGCCAATCTGTCGGGGCCGCACACCGTTCATTGCCTTGGGTCCGAGATCATCATCTCCTTCCTAGGCGATGCCATGGGTGAGGCGCCGGGCGGCTATCTGCATCTCAACAAGGATTTCGAAATCGTCGGCCGCTGGGAGAACTCGATGGGCGACATCCCGTTCGGCTATGATTTCTGGTACCAGCCCCGCCACAATGTGATGGTCAGCTCGGAATGGGCAGCTCCGAACACTTTCATGCCCGGCTTCGACCTGGAAGAGGTGGGCCACCTAAAATACGGCCGCCGCCTGCATTTCTGGGATTTCGAAAAGCGCGTGCCAGTCGAGACCATGTATCTGGGCGAGGACGGCCTGATCCCGCTGGAGGTCAAGTTTCATCACGACCCCGACAGCACCACGGGTTCTGTGGGGCGGCGCTCAGCGCCAATGTGATCCATTTCTGGAAGTCCGACGCCGGCAAGTGGGAATGGGAAAAGATCATCGACGTGGGCAACGAGCCGCATCGCGAATGGCCGATTCCGGTGCCCGGCGTGATGTCGGCGATCCTGGTGTCGATGGACGACAAGTACCTCTACCTCAATAACTGGCTGCATGGCGACATGCGCCAGTACGACATCACCGACTCGCACAACCCAAGACTGACGGGTCAGGTATGGATGGGCGGGCTCTTGGGCAAGGCGCCGGAGGTTAACGGCGTCAAGGTCGCGGGCGGCCCGCAGATGTTCCAGCTCTCGCTGGACGGAAAGCGCCTTTACGTCACCACGTCGCTGTTCTCGACCTGGGACAATCAGTTCTACCCAGGGATCCGCACCCAAGGCGGCGTGATGGTCATGATCGACTGCGACGTCGAGAATGGCGGCATGAAGATCAACGAAAACTTCATCGTCGACTTCGGCAAGGAACCCAACGGGCCAAGCCGGTGCCACGAAACTCGCTATCCCGGCGGCGATTGCACGAGTGATATTTGGCTGTGACCGGTACCCGAACCATAACGATCGTCAATCGCGGCGGCGCGACCTACATGGTCGACGCCCGCCGCCCGTTGCTCGACACGCTGCGCGAGCAGGGCGTCGATCTGCCCTATGGCTGTAAGTACGGCGGTTGCATCACCTGTGCGGCCAAACTGACCAAAGGGAAGATAGATCAGCGCCGGCAAGTGGCACTGAATAACCGTCAGATCAGCAATGGCTACGTTGTTCTCTGCGTTGGGCGGCCAGTGACGGATTGCACGCTCGAGATCGGCGTCGAGAGCCACGACAAACTCTATCGCAATCCCTTTCTCGATCTGCTCGAGCCGCATGAGTTGAAAGCGGATATCGCCACACCGAAGGAGGCGTAACATGCCCGAAGTCGATATCGACCGCCTCTATGACTATTCGCCAGATTACATCGCAGACATCCTGCGTTCGATCAAAACCATCGCCATGGTCGGCGCCAGCGGCGACAAGACCAAGTTTAGTTACGGCGTGCTGCGGGTGCTGTACGAAACGGGGTATGAGATGCTGCCGGTCAACCCGAATCCGCAGTTGACTGAAATTCGCGGCATCCCGGTCTACCATTCCCTGGAAGAAATTGATCGCTCGGTCGACATGGTCGAAGTGTTTCGGCCCAAGGAAGAGCTTTACGGCATCGCCGAAAAGGCCATTGCGATCGGGGCTAAGGTGCTTTGGGGTCAGATCGGCGTCTATGACGACCGCGCCGCCAGGCTGGCCGAAGACGCCGGCTTGAAGGTGGTGATGAACCGCTGCCCCAAGATCGAACTGTTCCGCCCCTTCTGGAAGCCGCGGCTTGATCTGGCGATATGACCCCGTCGGCGCCGATCTTCATGTGCCTGCCACAAGCGGATGCGGCTGCGGCAAGACCCGCGAGGATTTCATCAAGTTCCGCACCGAGCGTGACGCTCAGTTGTCGTTGCCGAAACTGATCATTCCGTCCCTGCAGGTGAACACGCGTGCGGGTGAAATTCTGCGCGACGACAGCGGCGCGCGCCCATGCTGAAGGTTCCAGTCAATGGCTTATGAAGGCGACACATTCCCCTCCGACCTGTTGGAACGCATCGATGACGACGGTGTCACCATCCTCACGCTGAATGCGCCAGGGTCGATCAACGCTCTGTCCGAGGCGATGCTTGCAGCGCTGTCGGACGCATTCGACGAGATCGCCGAGGATCGCGCGGTCAAAGCCGTGATCCTTCGCAGTGCGGGCAATCACTTTTGCGCAGGCCATAACCTCAAAGAAATGACCGCCCGGCGGGCAGATCCCGACGGCGGGTTCCAGTACTTCCAGGACCTCTTCGCAGCCTGCTCGGCCATGATGCTGCGCGTCGTGCATCTGCCACAGCCGGTGATCGCCGAGGTCAAGGGGATCGCCACCGCCGCCGGATGCCAGCTTGTCGCCTCCTGCGACCTGGCCGTAGCGTCCGAGGATGCCCGCTTTGCCACCTCGGGGGTGAATATCGGTCTGTTCTGCTCGACGCCGATGGTCGCGCTCAGCCGAAATGTCCCGCGCAAGCTGGCGATGGAGATGCTGCTTCTGGGCGAATTCCTGCCCGCCGCCCGTGCCGCCGAAATGGCGCTTGTGAACCGCGTGGTCCCAAGGGAGGCCCTAGAGAACGCCTCTATGGAGATGGCCCGCATTATTGCGGGTAAATCCCCCTCTGCGGTCAAGATCGGCAAACGCGCTTTCTATGAACAGGCAGAAATGCCACTGCAAGAGGCATATGCCTACGCCAGGCGTGTGATGGCCGAGAACATGATGGCGCGTGACGCCGAGGCTGGGATCGGCGCCTTCACCCGCAAAGAGCCAATGCCCGAATGGACTGGCGAATGATCTACGACGGGCCGGAACTTACGCGTTGTGCCGCCAATCATGCGGCGCTGTCGCCCGTTTCGATCCTGAAGCGGGTCGAGCGGGTTCATCCCGAATTGCCCGCGCAAATCCACGGTGCGATCAGACGGAACTGGGGCGAGGTGGCAAAGCGATGCAAACGGCTGGCCTCGGCCTTGTCAAAACGCGGCATCGCAAAGGGCGACACTGTTGCCCTGATAACCCCCAACATCCCTGAAGCACTGGAATGCGCGTTGGCTGTGCCGATGCTCGGAGCGGTGCTGAACGCCAATAATGTACGGTTGGATGCGGGCACGATTGCCTACATTCTGGATCATGGCGAGGCGAAGGTGCTACTGGTCGATACCGAATTTTCGGCCATGGCTGCCGAGGCCGTGCAGCAGTCCGGGCGCGATCTGCTGATCGTGGACATCGAGGACGCGCTTGGCCCCGGCGGCGCCAGGATCGGCGCGCTGACCTATGACGAGTTGCTGGCCGAAGGTGTCCCCGACTTTACCTATGCCCTGCCGGACGACGAATGGGACGCGCTGTCGCTCAATTACACCTCGGGCACGACCGGCCGGCCCAAGGGCGTGGTCTACTCGCACCGTGGCGCCTGGACCAATGCGGTCAACAACGCTGTCACCTGGGAAATGCCGCATCATCCCGTTTATTTGTGGACGCTGCCGCTCTTTCACTGCAACGGCTGGTGCTTTCCCTGGACGATCACGCTGCTGGCGGGGTGCCATGTCTTTCTGCGGGCGCCGCGGGCCGACACGATCTACGACGCTTTCGCGGAGCATGGCGTTACGCATCTCTGCGGTGCCCCGATCATAATGTCGATGATCTCGGGCGCGGCCCCTGTAGACCGGCGCGATTTCCCACAGAAAATCAAGATGATGACCGTTGCCGCGCCGCCACCCGCCTCGATGATCGCTCGAATGGAGGCGATGGGCATCTCGATCACCCACGTGTACGGACTGACCGAAGTCTACGGCCCCGCCGTCGTCTGCGCCGAAAAACCGGGTTGGAGCGATCTGCCGTTGGAAGAGCGGGCGCGGCTCAAGGCGCGCCAAGGCGTTGCGTATGAACTGCAATAGGACGTGCTTGTGCTGGACCCAGACACCGGCCGGCCGGTGCCCTGGGACGGTGAAACTCTCGGCGAGATTGTCTTCCGCGGAAACATCGTCATGAAGGGCTACCTGAAACAGCCCGACGAGACCGCAAAAACCTTCAGGGACGGCTGGTTCTGGTCTGGCGATATCGCAGTCCAGCACTCCGACGGCTATGTGGAGATCCGCGACCGCGCCAAGGACATCATCATATCCGGTGGCGAGAACATCTCGTCCATCGAGGTGGAAAAAGCGATCTACTCTCATCCTGCCGTAAGCCTTGCAGCTGTGGTGGCAATGCCGGATGAAAAATGGGGAGAAGTGCCATGTGCCTTTGTGGAACTGGCGGGCGGCGCGACGGTCACCGAAGATGATCTTCTCGCGCACGCCCGCGCAGGTCTCGCCGGGTTCCAGCGCCCCAGGAAGATAATCTTCTGCGAATTGCCCAAGACAACAACCGGCAAGGTCATGAAAAACGAACTGCGTGACCGCGCCAAGTCCTATGTAAAGGAAGAGTAAAACCCAGAAGGGAGCGCTATCTGGCTATTGTAAAGCAGCGGACCGCACGAGAAGGCCTCAACGCGCGAAAGGGCGTTTGATGCTTCGAATTTTGTCCGGTGTCTAGGCTCTTCTGCTGGGCATCGTATTGATCATGCTGGGCAACGGCATGCACTTCACTCTTATTGGCCTGCGCGGCGGGATCGAGGGATTTTCGGCCTCGGAACTTGCTGTCGTCTGCTCGGGCTATTTCATGGGCTTCCTGTCCGGTGCGCGTCTTCGCGGCATTGGGCAGTTTCATGTCGGCGGGGCTGATCGCCTTTCCGCTCCTGACCGACCCCTTGGCCTGGACGGTGCTGCGGTTGCTCGTGGGCTTTTGCATGTCGGGCATCTACGTCGCCGCCGAGAGTTGGCTGAACGACGCCGCCGCCAACGAAACGCGAGGCAAGGTGCTGTCGGCTGCCGTTCGATCCGATATCGATGTTCAAGGCGTTGATCCTGCAGGCCCAGCATAATCTCTCCGATGCCACGATGGAGTTCATGATCTGTGACCGCCTTTCCCGCCGCGGCCTCCTGACCGCGGTACTTCCAGGAATGGATCGGTCTCCTCCTGAGATCGATGGATGCGATTCTGCGGTATCACGCTGGTCGATTCGGTGCCGGACGCGAATACGCTCTGGGACTTCCGCGAGGCCCTGATCGCAGCGGGAGCGCTTGACAAGCTGTTCGAGCGTTTGTACCGAGCGATCAAGGATGCCGGCTACCTGCCGATGTCCGGGAAGATCGTCGACGCCAGCTTGGTGGCGGCACCGCGGCAGCGCAACACGGACGAGGAGAAGGCGGCGATCAAGGCGGGCAAGATCTGGCCGGCGCAGCCCGCCAAGGCGGCGCAGAAGGACACCGACGCTCGCCTACGCGGCCTGCTGGCCGCGTTCCCTTCAGGAATCGGATGATCCGCCTCCTGACGGATCATGGACCGTCAAGACCAGCAAAGGCAAGGTCGAGGCCGACGGCACGATCAAGCGCGACCTCGCGATCCCTACATTCGGCTACGAATCACACATCAGCATCGACCGCCGGCACGGTTTCATTCGTCGACAGAAGGTCACCGATGCCGCGGCCCATGATGGTGCTCGGCTGCGCGAGGGCTTGGTCGACCGAAACAATACAGCGTCCGCCGTATGGGCGGACACCGCCTACGGCTCCAAGACCAACGAGGACTTTCTGAGAGATCGCGGCAAAACCAGCCAGATCCACCGCAAGAAGCCCGCCGGCAAGCCGATGGCGAAGCGCACGGCCAAGTCCAATGCCAGGAAATCCACGGTCCGCGTCAGCGTCGAGCACGTCTTCGCACAGCAGAAGGCGCGGATGAATCTCGTCATTCGCAGCATCGGCCTCAAGCGCGCGAAGGCGACCATCATCATGGCCAAAATCGCCTACAATCTCGGCCGGTGGCGTTGGTGGGAGACCCGAGCCACGCCCGCTTGACGGCAAAAGGTAAGGACTTCCCGGACAACCGGCCCAAAATTCAACTCTACAGAAGCGAGATCCTCCCCCGAAACTGCGCCATCAGCGCCAAAACTCGGTCGAGGCCTCAAAATCCACGGGTTGTCGGAGGTCTCCAGGCGATGGGCGAGGGCGGCCTCGGTCACTTCACGCGGGTGGCTGGTGGTTTCGCCAGCCCAGTCGCGGAAGGTCGAGCGTCGCTCAAATCTGGATGTCTTAGCTTTAGGTTAGTGCATCCAGTCTCGCTACATGATCCGCCCACGCTTCGAGAGCCTGGCGTTTTTCGTCTTCATATGCGTAGCGCTGGTAGACGCGGGCGAGCGGGCCTGATCCCGTCGTTGCATGATTGAGAACTCGCTCGACGACATGCGGGTCGAAGCCGAGCCGTGCCATCCCGGTTGCAGCGGTCCGACGCAGATCGTGAATGCGCCAGTTG
>JBGSYN010000223.1:0-24299 GCA_041750975.1 Geminicoccaceae bacterium
AATACTTCTTCAAGTGCGCGTTAAGGTTATCCCTTGACCGCACCCGCGGTGATGCCGGCGACCAGATAGCGCTCGAGAAACGCGTAGAGGATCATCACCGGAACGACGGCGATGACTGCTGCCGCCATCAACTCGTTCCAGGCGATCTGGTATTCGCCCATGAGATTGGCGACGCCGATCGACAGCACGTAGCGACTCGGATCGGTGGTCAGAACCAGCGCCCAGATATAGGCGTTCCAGGCAATGAGGAAGGTGAAGATCGCCACCGCCACCAGACCCGGGCGGCCAAGCGGCAGGATGATCTTCCAGAACGCCTGCAGTCTCGATGCACCATCGATGATCGCGGCTTCGTCGAGCTCTCGCGGAATGGCCCGAAAGAAGCCGATCAGCATCCAGACCGAGAACGGCAGGGCGAACGAGGTGTAGGCCATGATCAGGGCCAGATAGCTGTTGATCAGCCCGAAGCTCGACATCAGTTGAAAATACGGGATCACCAGAAGCGTTTCGGGCAGCATTTTGGTGAACAGCAGGAAGACGATCAGCAGCATCTCGAAGCGGATATGAAACCGCGTCACGCCGTAGGCGGCGAGCGAGGCGAGGAACAACGACAAGACGGTGGTGCCGACGGCGACGATCAGGCTGTTCATGAAATAAAGCAGGATCGGGCGGGTCTGGATCAGATGCCAATAGGCGTCGAAAGACCAAGCCGTCGAAAAGAAGGTCGGCGGCGAGAGAAAGATTTCCTCGATGGGCTTCAGCGAGGTGTTGAGCATCCAGTAGAATGGAAACAGCATGATCATCAAAAGCGCGATGATGATGACCCAGCGCGCCAGATCCAGGCCCAAGGACCTCGCCATTACGCCCCCTCGGTAGCGCTGCCGGGTTTGAGCAGGCGGATGTAGATCGCCGAAAAGGCGAGCACCAGGATCAGCAGCAAGACACCGATCGTCGCCGCCTCGCCGAACCGGTTGCCGTGAAACGCCGTGTTGTACAGGAGCACCGGAAGGACTTCGGTCGAATCGACGGGGCCGCCGCCCGTCATGACGGCGATGATATCGAAGTGGCGGATCGTGTAGATCAGATCGAGCGTGCTGGCGACGATGATCAGATAGCGGAGATTGGGCAGCGTGACGTGGCGGAACTGCTGCAGGCTGCCGGCCCCGTCGAGCGACGCCGCCTCATATTGTTCCTTCGGAATCCCCTGCAGGCCTGCCAGCATCAAGAGCATGATGAAAGGCACGCCGCGCCAGACATCGACGGCGATCACCGAGCCCAGGGCAAGATTGGGAATACCGAGCCAGGCCTGATAGGTCGTGATCAGCCCGGCCTCGCGCAGCAGGTAGTTGATGACGCCGAACTGCGGCTCCAGGAGCCAGACCCAGATGATGGCGCTGATTGCCGGCGCCACCATCCAGGGCGTCAGAAAGGCGATCCGCAGTACCGTCTTGAATGCCCTGACCCGGTTCAGGAGAAGCGCGAGGCCAAGGCCGATGACGAGATGCAGGACGACGCAAATGCTGGTGAAAGTGAGAGAGACGCCGAGACTGTGCCAGAAGGCATCATCCGCCAGCACCTTCGCATAATTGTCGAAGCCGACGAAGCTGCTGCGCAAGCCCCGAATGCGATAAAGGCTGGTCGAAAAGGCGTGACCGAGCGGAAAGACGATAATGGCGACCAGCAAGAGCACCGCGGGCGCGATGAAGTAATAGCCATAAAGCCGCTCGCGGCGCAGTCCGGGCGCGCGCCAAAAAACATCGACGTCGGAGACTTCGGACCGCGCCATCGGGCGTTCGATGCTTAGTAGTCGTTCAGCTTTGCCGTGACGTCCTTATCCAGCTTTTGAAAAATCTCGTCCGTGCGCTCGGGCTCGAGCAGCGCTTCCTGCACGGCCTTGACGACATCATCCTGCGAGATCTCGGCCCAGGCCGGATGCGGCAAGGGATATGTCCGGGCGGTCCGCCCGATCTCGAGGAATTCTTTAAGCATCGGATCGGCCTGGACCTCCGGCAACTCGGCCAGATCATTGCGCAGCGGCATCCAATTCGCGACCTGAGCCCGCAGCAACGCCCATTTGGGCTCGTTGCTGAATTTGACGAATTCCCAGGCCTCTTCCGGATGCTCGCAATTGGAAGAAATACTGTCGGCCGTCAGTGTCGCTACCGTCGGCGCATTCTCGACCTGGGCCGGGGGTGCTGTGACGAACACATTGCCCTCGAGCGCCGGGTTGTCGATCACGACCTTGGCCACACCCCAATAGGCGTTGCGCATGGTGGCGATCTTCTGCTGGGCGAAAAGATTGGTCTGCTCGAGATAATTGATCGTCGTCGCCCCCGGCGCCGCCACCCCTTCCTCTGTCGCCAGAGCCAGATAGAACTTGATCGCCTCGAGCGATTTGGGGTCGCTGGCGAAGGTGGCTTCGGTCATATCCTCGTTGAAGGCCTCGCCGCCGTTCGACCAGATCCAGGTGAGAAGGATCCGTGTCGTGGTGTCGGTCGGGCCGCCGATGACGACGGTTGCCCACTGCTCCTCGGTGGTGAGCGCCTTGGCCCATTCGAGGTATTCATTCCAGTTTTTCGGAGGGTCGTTCGCATCGAGACCGGCCTTTTCGACGAGGTCGCTGTTGTAGACTTCGCCATAAATCCCGCCCCAGCTCGGCAGGCCGTAGAGCTCGTCCTCGAATTGGGCGGCGGCGAGCACCTCGTCGCTCCAGGCGTTCTGCCATGCCTCGGGCTCGCCCCGATAGAACTCGTCGAGCGGCATCAGATAGCCGTTATAGGCGGCCGTCGGCACCTGGACCGAAACGATGCATGGGGCCTCGCGGGCCTGGGCGGCTGTCACGAACTTGGTCCAATGGTCCTTGCGCGCCACCGGTATGGGCTCGATCCTGATGTTCGGATTGGCTTCCTGGAACTCGGCCAGAAGCTGCTCCATGATCGGCTGGAACTGTTCTTCGGTCAGATTGGCCGTCTGCCATTGGAGCGTGACCGGCTCCTGGGCCGCCGCCGTAAGACCGGTCGCACCCATCAGGGCACCCGCCAGCAGTGTCAATGTCGTACGCATCGAAAGACCTCCCTTTGGTCGTGTTGATTCATCGATAGAGTGACCCCGCCCGCTCGTAGCGGGGCTGCGGCCGGGCCGGATAATCGCGCAACGCCTCGAGATTGGGCTCGAGGCCGAGACCGGGCGTGTCGGGCAGGACGAAATGGCCGTCCTCGAAGGCGATGGCCGGGTTCGAGGCCGAATCGCGCAAGGCTCGATCCGGCTCGATCTCCTCGAGGATGAGGAAATTGGGAATAGCGGCCGCCAGATGCATCGAGGCCATGGTGCAGACCGGCCCGCCCGGATTGTGCGGGGCCACCGGCACATAATGCATGTCCGCCAGTGCTGCGATCCGGCGCAGTTCGGTGAAGCCGCCGCCATGCATGATGTCGGGCTGGATGATCTTGCAGGCGCCCTCGTCGAGGATCTCGCGGAATTCGAAGCGGGACAGCAGCCGCTCGCCGGTGGCGATGGGCACCGCCATCTCGCGTTGCAGGCGGGCCATCGCCTTGGCATTCTCGAAGGGAATCGGTTCCTCGAACCAGCCGGGGCGATAGGGTTTGAAGGCCTCGGCGGCGAGCACCGCCGTGCGCGGCGACAGCAACTCGCCGCACTCGATGAAAATTTCGATATCCGGTCCCGCACCCTCGCGCGCTGCCGCCATGAGTTCTGCCGCATGGGCGATCGTGCGGGCCTCGTTCTGGCGCAGGGCCTCGAAACTGAAGGGGTTCCATTTGAAGCCGCGAAAGCCGCGCCGGACCGCTTCGGCGGCGCTTTCGAACGCCGCCTCGGCGGTCGTCACGCCCTGCAGCCAGTGGCTCGCATAGACCGGCAGACGGGTGCGATGCGGCCCGCCCAATAGGCGATAAACCGGCACGCCCAGCCGCTTGCCCTCAAGGTCCCAAAGCGCAATGTCGATACCGGCGAGGGCCGTCTGCAACACCGCACCGCCGCGCCAGCGCCACGCATTGTAGAGCCGGTGCCAGTGCCGTTCGGGACCGGACGGATCCTCGCCGATCAGATGCGCGCCGAGCTCGGCAATGGCGGTTTCGACCGAACCGATCGGGCCATGCAGGGACGCCTCGCCCCATCCGGTCAAGCCTTCGTCGGTCTCGACACGAACGAACAGCCAATTGACCCAGTTGGCCCAGAATTTGGACGTTTCGATCTTGGTGACGCGCATTCGATACTTGGAGCCTCCACCGGCATCCGTAATCTCTGACTCTTTTTGAAACCTTTCAATTAGTCTACCAAAGTGGGTTGGCTTGGCAAGCCCCTGAATCATACCTATGAGCGAGCGGCCATGAGCGAAGCGGAACGCAGACCGACAATCCTTGACGTAGCGGCCAGGGCGGAGGTCGCCGTCGGCACGGTCTCCAACGTCCTCAACGGCACCCGTCCGGTGAGCGAGAAGCGGCGCCAGCGCGTGCTGGAAGCGGCGGCAGCCCTGGGGTTCCAGCCCAACAGCCTGGCCCAGGGGCTGCGCCGACAGCGTTCGGGACTGGTCGGCCTGTGCCTGCCGCATTCCAGCAGCGCCTATTTCGCCGCCTTGAGCGAGAGTTTCGAAGCGGTCGTCGCCAGCCAGGGCTTTGAGCTCATCCAGGTGTTGACCCAGCAGGACGCGGGGCGCGAGGAACGGCGCATGGCGGCCCTGCTGGCGCGGCAGCTTGACGGTCTCATTCTGGTGCCGAGCCTCGCCCCGGAGGCGACCTTGAGCCGCCTCGCCCGCTCGACCGTGCCGACCGTGCTGGTCGATCGGAGCGATCCGCAGCGGCGCTTCGACAGTGTCACCCTGGACAATCGCCGGGCCATGCGAACGCTCGCCGATCACCTGATCGATCTCGGACATCGCCGGCTCCTGTTCGTGGTGCAGAGCCGACCCGTGATGACGACCCAGGATCGGATCGCAGGGCTGGCGGATGCCCGGGCTGCGCGAGGCGGCGGGATCGTCACCGCCGTCGAGGAGTGGCCCGTGCCCCAGAGCGACTATCAGGCGCTGCTTGCACGCTGGATGCAGCAGACGGCACCGCCGACGGCGATCATTGCCGGCAACAGCAATGTCGCATTGGCGACATTTCGAGCGCTGCGCCGTTTGGGCTGGCCGTGCCCCGAACAAATTTCGCTCGCCGCTTTCGACGATCCGGCCTGGTCGGAGATCACGACGCCGAGCCTCACCGTGGTGCATCATCCGATCGAGGCGATGGCGCGCAATGCCTGGGAACGACTGATCCGTCGGATGAACGGGGATGACGTGGCGCCCAGCCAGGAAGTTTTGCCGGCCGAGCTTATCGTTCGCCAATCCACCGCGCGGGCGCTACGCTGATTCCAGTTCAAAGGGGAGGTACCAACGCAACGATGACACGGAAACCAAACATTCTTTTTCTGCTGAGCGACGAGCACAGCTTTCGCTTCTTCGGTCATCTGGGCCGCAAGCATGGCGGCGAGGACGTGGCGACACCGGCGCTCGACCGGTTGGCGGCGCAATCGACCGTGTTCACCGATTGCTATTGCGCGGCACCGCTCTGCGTGCCGTCGCGCATCACCATACTGACCGGCCTCGAAATGCAGCGCTCGGGCGGCTGGGACAATGACGCCTATCTCGATCCCGGCCTCAAGACCATTCCCAAAGTCTTGCGCGAGGCCGACTACACGACCTGCCTTGTCGGCAAGATGCATTTCCGGGGCACGACGCAGTATCACGGTTTCGAGCATCGCCCTTACGGCGATCTGGCCGGCAATGTCTCGCACCAATACGAGCACTTCATTCCCCTGCGACAAGGCGATCAGGTTTATGGCGGCGATCCGGATAAGCCCGCGAGGATCGGCGATATCGTCGAGGTCAGGACGCGCGATGCCGGCATCACCCGGATCCCGGAATCGCAGATCGTCGATCAGATCATCGCCGAGGAAACACTCGCCTGGCTGCGCGAGCACGAGGCGGGCTCGCCCGAGAAGCCATGGTTCCTGACGGCGTCGTTCAGCCGGCCCCATTTTCCGCTGACCGCACCCAAGCGCTTCATCCATCGTTATCCGCCCGACGCCATCAGCGAGCCCTTCGCACCGCCCGAAGGCGATACCTTCGATCATCCGGTCAGTGCCGCCATCCGCGAGGGGTTCAAGGTCGATCGCATCGATCAACGGGAGATGATGCAGGCGCGGGCGGCCTATTTCGCCAATGTCGCCTTTTTCGACGAAATTCTGGGCGACCTCCTGCTTCGACTCGATGCGGCCGGGCTCCTCGACAATACCATCATCGTCTACGCCAGCGATCACGGCGAGATGGCGGGCGAACTCGGCACCTGGTGGAAAAGCGGCTGGTACGAGGCCTGCGCCCGAGTGCCGCTGATGGTGTCGACCCCGGAGCAGCGCCAGGGCAAGCAGCCGGCCCGCCGCATCGAAATCCCCGTCAGCCTGCTCGATCTGATGCCGACTTTTGCCGCTCTTGGCGGCGCTGCCGCGGGCGACGTCTCAGGCGCCGATCTCTCGGCCGTCGTCCAGGGCACAAGTGAGCCGCCGGACCGCCCCATCGTCTGCGACCACCTCAACGACCGCTGGGGCAAGGGCACGGGCTTCCGCATGGTCCGCCAGGGCAAATACAAGCTGACCCATTTCCAGAACTTCCCGCCGCTCTTCATCGATCTCGAGGAAGATCCGATGGAACAGCACAATCTCTTCGAGAGCGCCGCCGGCGCTGCGGCCGAAATCCGGGACGAGCTTTTGAATTTCGTCGAGCGCACGGTCGACTACGAGACCGTCCTCGCCGACGCGGCGACCAGCCAGGCGGCGCTCAGGGATCAATACGGCCTCGACAACAGCCGCTACCTGCCGAACCAATATCAGCTGTCATCAGGCCGCATCATCGAGGCCGATCTGGCGCTCTACAAGCAGGCCGTGGTCACCGACGATCCCGCAACCTTCTTTGCCGATTGGCCCAAGCGTTGAAAACAGCTAGCAACTGACAAATCGCAACATGGAGGGAAGTCATGCCGGCTGGATATCTGATCGGGCACATCACCGTCACCGACCCTGAGGCCTATAGGGAATACATGGCGCGCGTGCCGGCGATCATCGAAGCCCATGGCGGCCATTATCTGGTCCGCGGCGGCGCCGAGGATACCGTCGAGGGCAAGCAGGCGGGTACGCGCCATGTCTGCATCGCCTTTCCAAGCTTCGACGCGGCCAAAGGCTTCTACCACAGCCCGGAATATCAGGAGATTTTAGCCCTCCGCACGGACCATGCGACGGGTGCCATCACCCTCGTCGAAGGGGTCTAGGACTTAAGGGGCGCCGCCGATATCGTTGCCGGCTACGACCAGATCGCGCAGAAATTTCCGGGTTAGAACCTCCAACATGGTCCCTGCGTCATTCAATGAGAGCAGGAAGGCTCCAGGCCCACCGATGACCTCTCGACCGTAGTAGGCGAGACCGATAGGGTCGGAAGTCAGGACGACACCGTTGACGGTGCCGCCTCTCTCGACGACACGGTCGCGAGCCGCTCCGGCGTCCTCGCCGACATTGTCTTTGCCGTTACCGACAATATTGATGATCCTCCGATCTGCAGCATAGGGTGCATGCGACAGCATCTCCGCCGCGTGATCGATCGCTTTCGAGACATCGGTGAGCCTGCCCACATAATACTTGGTACCTTGCCGAGCTTCCAAATCGACATTGACTTCTAGCCGCTTTCCGATCGTCGCGCCGATCGCACGCGCGTCTGTCTTAGTCTCGATCAGCGACCATGAAGCGACGATCGGAAACTGGCCATGGTGCCACGCGAACACCGCGAAACCGATTCTCCCATGCCGACCACGCGCAATGGCGTCGACGACCTCGGGCGTGCGGACCGCGTCAGCCATGCCCACAAGGGCCAGCCGTCTGACGTCCGGCTCGACGGAATAGGAGACATCGAGTCCGGTGACGATATTGGCATCGGTTTGGATCTCCTGCGCAATCCCCGGTCCAGCAGCCATCAAACAAGAGGTCAGCGCGAGTGCGCGAAGAACCGGGGAAATAATCAGCGTAGCTAGCATTTTGATCCTCGTCCGATAAATTGGCCGTTCTCGGCGAATAAAGAGAGCGAAGACAAAACACGGAGCCGCGAAACTACCGTCAAACAGTCGTCAAGACGCGTTGTTCATTCCGTGAATTTGGCGTAAATTCTATGGTGATTGTAACTCTAAATCGGAAAAAGGCATGGATACGCCGGCCCGACCGCAATTTCGGGTCCGAATGCTTGGCGAATTCCAGTTGTCGAATGCGAGCGGCAAAAGCGTTGTGGCGCCCGGGAAAAAATTGCGAGCGCTGATCGCTCTGCTGGGGTTACCACCTGCTGGAAGCTGGACCCGGGACCATCTCACCGATTTATTATGGGGCGATCGCGATGAGCATCGCGCCCGAGGCAGTCTGCGGCAAGCCTTGGTCGAGTTGCGTCGCATTCTCGGATCCTCGGCCGTCTCGATCGATCGCGAAAGGGTCGCGCTCAATGCCTCGGTCGTCGCCATCGATGCAGTCGAGTTTTTGAACTTTGTGACAAGCGAAAAATGGCATGACGCGGCGGCACTCTATCAAGGCGAACTCCTTGAAGGGGTAAACTTGGCGGATACGGGTTTCGCGGATTGGCTCCTGGTCGAGCGCAATCGGATGCGGGATCTTGCGATAGAGACTTTTTCTCATCTTCTGGCGCAGCAAACCGGCGCGACTGCCATAGCTACCGCCCAGCGTCTGCTGCAACTCGATCGCACGCACGAAGCGACCCACAGAGCACTGATGCGGCTCTATTCCGCGCAAGGCGATCGAAGCCAAGCATTGCGCCAATATCAGATTTGTCGCGGCAGCCTTGAGCAGGAACTTGGGGTCGGTCCAGAATCAGCCACGCGACAACTCTATGAGGAACTCCAATCCCCTTCGATAGAAGACCCACCGAAACCCGAAAGATCCTGGCCGAGCGAGGCTCTCACCGGATCTACCAACGTGGATAACAAGTGGTCCCGTCGGTTGCGAATGGGAGGTATGTCCCGCACACGGACATTCGGCTGGGTGTTCGGGGCGGTTCTGTCCCTCGCTGTAGTCGGCACAACCATGTTCCACCTTGTACAGAGAGGTTCTTCAAGCCCGCTACCGACTGACAAACCTGCCGTCGCTGTGCTTCCCTTCGAGAGTCTCGCCGATGATGAAGGCTCACGACGACTGGCCAAAGGTCTGACCAAAGATATCATTGCCGATCTCTCCCGATTTCCAGAATTGAGGGTGATCGCGCACAATTCCACGAAAATTTATGCCGCTCGTCCGGTCGAATTGAGCGAGATCAGGGCCGCACTGAAAGTCGGATTTGTTGTCGAGGGGTCTGTACAAAGAGAAGGCAATCGCCTGCGTATCACGACACAACTGGTCGATACCGGAACCGGAAGAAATCTCTGGTCGGAGCGATGGGATCGTCCGGACACCGACTTTTTCGCTGTTCAATCGGAAATATCGGGGCAACTGACCAATCGGCTCGGCGGCGGTGCCGGGTTGATCCAGGGGGCCGGGCGACAAGCCGCGCACCACAAATCGCTCTCCAATCTGAGCGCATACGAACTCTATCTTTTGGGCACGGAGCAACTCGAGAAAATCGATCAGGTCGGTGCCGAGGAAGCTGTCGGGCTTTTGACCCGGTCAGCGACGATCGACCCAAGCTTTGCCCGCGCCTGGGTCGAGCTTTTCCATGCATACGACTTGCTCGCAAGCTTCGGTATTCAGCCGGAAAACAACAATCGGCTGGCGGCCGCCGCGGCCATGCGGGCGGTGGAACTCGACCCAAGCGATGCCGAGGCTCATGCCGTTCTTGGCATCAGCCTGGGGCGAAGAGGCGAGTTATCACGTGCAAAAATCGAGTGGGACATTGCGCTCAACCTAGCCCCGGGTGCTGCGGAAATTCTCACGTTGTACAGCGCCTGGGCCGCGACCTTCGGCGAACCGCAACGGGGCGCGGATATGGTCGATTTGGTGATCGAGGTTAACCCGAATTTTCCGTTGTGGAATGCCAAGTTCTTTTCATTCGCCTACTTTGTTGCGGGCCGTTACGAGGCGGCTTTAGCGATGATCGAGCGACTTGAACCAAGCAACTACTCAAGAAATACGTGGGCCATGCACGCTGCATCTCTGGCGGCACTGGGACGATATGACGAAGCCCGTATATGGCGCCAAAACGCGCTCGAAGCGCTTCCCGATCTCGCCATCGAAGCTTTCGCCTACTGGGATGTCCTCCCACCGACTGAGCGCCAACGTTTCGTCGATACGATGCGGCTTGCAGAATTTCCGCCGTGCCTCGACTCCAAAGCTCTTGTCGATGTCCGTCAGGAAATGCGGATTGAGGAGTGCCGGTTGCGCGAGGTTCAGTCCTCGCAATAATAACGCTGGGTGCCCTTGGCCGCGATCGCGTCGTTCAGCCGTTTCAGAGCCAGCGCATAGGCCGCCGTCCGGTAGTCGCGCTCGAGTTCGCCCGCGAGGCCCAGCGTTTCCTTAGCACTGTCCTGTATGCGGCGGTCGAGGATGTCGTTGAAGTCGTCGAGACCCCAATATTGGCCGGTGCGGTTCTGGACCCATTCGCTGTGGGAGCCAATGACCCCGCCCGCATTCGCCAGGATGTCGGGAACGACCGGAATGCCGGCGCGCACGAGCTGGGCGTCCGCCTTGGCGGTCACCGCACCATTGGCAAGCTCGAGCACGGCGCCGCAATTGAGGCGCTCGACGCTATCCTCGTCGATGACGCCGCCGAGTGCCGCCGGCACCAGGAGATCGCAATCGGCCTTGAGCAGATCGCCCGCAGCGCAGTCCTCGGCAAAGCCCGTGACCGCGCCGGTTTCCGATTTGTGGGCGATCAGGCCCTCGATATCGAGGCCGTCCTTGTCATAGGCCGCCCCGCTGCTGTCCGAGGCCATGACCACTTTGAATCCCGCCTCCGCTGCCATTTGGGCGAAGACGGTGCCGGCATTGCCGAAGCCCTGGACGGCGATGGTCGCACCATTGTCGAGGCCGAGCTTGTCCTGGAACACCTCGAGCACCCGAAAGCCGCCACGCCCGGTCGCTTCGGTCCGGCCTTTGGCACCTCCCAGAGGCAGCGGCTTGCCTGTGATGGCGGCAGGCATCGGCCGCCTTTTCAGGGCTGCAACCTCATCGGCCATCCAGGCCATGACGATGCCGCCTGTATACATATCGGGGGCCGGAATATCCCGGTCCTCGTCGATGAAATCCGAAAACGCCCGGACATAGGCGCGGGACAGCCGCTCGAGCTCGCGCTTGCTGAGCTCTTTGGTATCGACCGAGACACCGCCCTTGCCGCCGCCGAACGGCAGATCGACACAGGCCGTCTTGAACGTCATCCAGAAGGCAAGCGTGATCACCTCATCCATATTGACCGAGGGATGAAAGCGGATGCCGCCCTTGGTCGGGCCGCGCGATTCGTTGTAGCGGCAGCGGAAAGCCTTGAACGATTTGACCGAGCCGTCATCCAGGCGCACCCGCAGGCTGGCGCAAAGTGTTTCATCCGGATAGCGCAGCGTCTCCACGACATCGTCGGCGATATCCAGGAGCTTGGCGGTATCGGTGAGACGTTGCTTGGCCATCTCGAACATTTGCATCGATGCGATCGCTCCTGAAGGGGGTGACTCTCTTGGACGTTTGTCGCGAAGCCGTGGCCGGTCATGCTGCCGGTGGCTCTATCGGTACGGCACCCAGGGCCTCGAGGATTTCGGACCGGCAGGGTTCTCGGCTATATTAAGCCAGTGACACCCCTGTGCGACTCCTTGCGCGAGCTTGAAGGAACCCGCTGCCGCCCATCCATCATCCACCATGGTCTTCGTTGTCGAAGCGCTTGAAACCTGCGAGCCGGTCCGAGGTTCCACGCCGACATCGTCGTCGGCAACGGTCGGGTCTGTGACGCCCGACACCGGATATTGGTGCCCGCCATTTCGAAGTTGCGCGTTCCAGCCCTATGCTATCAAGCGTGAACCCCGCCGACGGAGGCCGTTCGATGCAGCAATTGGATAAGCACAGAGAGGCCATTCGAAACGCCTATCTCGCCTACGAGGCCTCGTTGCTTGCTCAATTGCAGGCGCAGGCCGAACTTGACCCTGCAGCCCGTGCCGCAATCGAGGCCCGGGCCGTGGATCTGGTCCGCAAAGTCCGCGGCACCGGCGATCCCGGGCTGATGGAAGAGTTTCTTGCCGAGTACGGCCTGTCGACCAAGGAGGGCGTGGCGCTGATGTGTCTCGCCGAGGCGTTGCTGCGCGTTCCCGACGCCGAAACGGTGGATGAGCTGATCCAGGACAAGATCACGCCGCATGACTGGGGGTCGCATCTGGGCGAAGCGAGCTCGTCCCTGGTCAATGCCTCGACTTGGGCCCTCATGCTGACTGGACGCGTCATCGACGAGCGGGAGGAGCCCGGCGTCGTCGGCGCCCTGCACGGCTTGGTGCGGCGCCTCGGCGAGCCGGTGGTCCGCGTCGCGGTCGGCCGGGCGATGCGGGAGATGGGAGCGCAATTCGTGCTTGGCCGCGACATCGCCGAGGCGCTGGCGCGCGGCCGCAAGATGACGGAGCGCGGCTATACATATTCCTACGACATGCTGGGCGAGGCGGCACGCACGGACGCCGACGCCAAACGCTATCATCGATCCTATGTCCAGGCGATCGAGCAGCTCGCGAGGGAAGCTAGGAGCAGCGAGGTCGCCGCCAATCCCGGGATTTCCGTGAAACTCTCGGCACTGCATCCGCGCTACGAGTTCGCCCACAAGGAGGCGATGATGCCCCTGCTCGTCGAGCGGACGCTTGAGCTCGCAAGAGCCGCCCGCGACGGTTCGATGGGCTTCAATATCGATGCCGAGGAAGCCGACCGTCTGGATCTCTCCCTGGATGTCATCGAGATGGTGCTGGCCGATCCCTCGCTCCGTGGCTGGGACGGGTTCGGGGTCGTCGTCCAGGCCTATGGCCGCCGCGCCGCGCACGTCATCGACTGGCTCGCCGCATTGGCCGAGCACCTGGATCGCCAGATCATGGTACGATTGGTCAAAGGTGCTTATTGGGACACCGAGATCAAGCGGGCACAGGTCATGGGCCTTGCCGGATTTCCCGTTTTCACGCGCAAAACCAATACCGACATCGCCTATCTCGCCTGCGCCAGGAAATTGCTCGCCCGCCGCGATCGGATCTATCCGCAATTCGCGACCCACAACGCCCATAGCGCCGCGGGCGTCCTGCAGATGGCAGGCAGCGGCTCCGGCCTCGATCGCGCGAGCTTCGAGTTCCAGCGGCTGCACGGCATGGGCGACGCGCTGCACGACGTCCTGCGGCAACAGGCCGGGACCCGTTGCCGGATCTATGCCCCGGTCGGCGCCCACCGCGATCTGCTGGCCTATCTGGTCCGCCGCCTGCTCGAAAACGGCGCCAATTCCTCCTTCGTCCACCAGATCGTCAATGAGGAAGTCGCACCCGAGGAAATCGCCCGCGATCCGTTCGCCGTCACGGCCGGCTACCCTACCGTGGCCAACGAGGCGATCGAACGTCCTGACGAAATCTTCGGTGCCTTACGCCGCAATTCGAAGGGGTGGGATCTGACCGACCCGGTCACCCTCCAAGCGCTCCGCGCGGCACGATCGACCTTCAAGCATCACCGCTGGCAGGCGGCACCGATCCTTGCTCGCCCGACGAGATTCGGCGCCGGCATCCCGGCCCCCAATCCGAGCAATCTCGCAGACATTGTCGGCGATGTCGCAACCGGGACACCCGAGGATGTCGACACCGCCGTCGGCGCCGCGCTCGAGGCTCAGCCGGCGTGGGCGGCCAAAAGCGTCAATGAACGCGCCTCGATCCTGATGCGGGCCGCCGATCTCTGCGAGGCCAACACCGCCGAGTTCCTGGAGCTCGCCTGCCGCGAAGCCGGCAAAAGTTGGCTCGACGGCATCGCCGAAATCCGGGAAGCCGTGGATTTTCTGAACTATTATGCGGCACGGGCCGAAGCCGCTTGCGACGGCACCGACGCCCGAGGCGTTATCGTCTGCATCTCGCCCTGGAATTTTCCACTGGCGATCTTTACGGGCCAGATCGCGGCAGCCCTCGTGACGGGCAATGCGGTGCTCGCCAAGCCAGCCGAACAGACCCCCCTGATCGCCGCACGCGCGGTCGAACTTCTGCATGAAGCCGGCATCCCGCGGGGCATCCTGCAATTGCTGCCCGGCGACGGACCGGGTGTCGGTGGGCCGCTCACCAGCCATCCCGCCATTGCCGGCGTCGCCTTCACGGGCTCGCTCGATGTGGCGCATCTGATCGATCGTCAATTGGCCGAGACGGCATCGCCGGATGCAGCGTTAATCGCCGAGACCGGCGGCATCAACGCGATGATCGTCGATTCCACCGCCCTGCCCGAGCAGGCCGTGCGCGACATCCTCGCCTCAGCCTTCCAGAGCGCCGGCCAACGCTGCTCGGCCTTGCGAATGCTCTACATCCAAAAGGACGTGGAAGAACGCCTGCTGGCGATGCTCGAAGGGGCCATGGAGACCCTGGTCGTAGGCGATCCGGCCGAACTCCGAACCGATGTCGGACCGGTGATCGAGCGCGAGGCACAGGCCGCGATCCTGGCATATTGCGAGGATTGCGCGCGCCAGGGCCGGGTCATCAAACGGCTCGAGGCACCCGAAAGCGGCTATTTCGTCGGCCCGCATTTGATCCGCGTCGGCGGCATCGACGACATTCCGCAGGAAGTGTTCGGTCCGGTACTCCACATCGCCCGTTTCGATGCAGACAAGATCGACGCCGTGATCGAGGCGATCAATGCCAAGGGCTACGGCCTCACTTTCGGACTTCACACCCGGATCGACGGCCGCGTGCAGTACCTGCTCGACCGCATCGATGTCGGCAATGCCTACGTCAATCGCAACCAGATCGGGGCCGTGGTAGGCTCCCAACCCTTTGGTGGCGAGGGCCTGTCGGGTACGGGGCCCAAGGCCGGCGGGCCGCACTATCTGCGCCGCTTCCGTCAATCCGAAAGGCTGGAAGCAAGCACTCCGGAAGGCGATATTCTGGATCGCGCAACGGTTCGACAGGCCCTTGCCAAGCTGCAACAGGGCCGGGGCAAACTTCCCGATCGCCAGGCGCTGAGAGCACTTGCACCGGAAGCCTTCGACGCTGCCTCCGAGGTCGAACTCGGGCCGATCGACCTGCCCGGACCGACCGGTGAATCCAATCGCCTGCAGCTGGTTCCCCGCGGCCTGGTCCTCTGCCTCGGCGGCGATCCCGATACCGTCATCGGCCACGCCGTTCAGGCGCGGCTCATGGGCAATAAGGTGCTGGTCATCGCGGCCGATGTTGCCGACAGGCTCCGAGGCATCGACGACATCGATGCGCTCGATGGCACCCTCGACCCCGACCATCTGACCTCGCTCGAGATCGATGCGGTCGCGGCATCCGGCCCCGAGGATTGGCTGCGCCGTTTGCGGCGGGCCCTCGCCGCGCGCGACGGCAAGATCGTCCCGCTGGTGATCGAAGGGATCTATCCGGAGGCCTTCGTCCTGGAGCGCGCCGTCTGTATCGACACCACCGCCGCGGGCGGCAATGCGGCACTGCTCGCCAAATCGAGCTAGGCGGCAAAACTCCAGACGATAATCACGGCCATGAGGATGGACGTGATGACGACCGCCGAGGTCTTGTGGCGCTTGATGATTTCGCCGGCACGCCTGCCGAAGAAATGGACCAGGAGCGCCAGGCCCCAATAGCGCACGCCGCGGGCAATCGCTGTCGCCAGCAGAAAAAGCAGAAAATTATAGCCGGCAATACCAGCCGATACGGATACGATCTTATAGGGAATGGGCGTGACGCCGGCCGAAACCAGCAGCGGGAAACCGTTCGCCCGCAATTCCTCGCTATAATGCTGAATCTCTTGGAGAATGCCGAACCGCTCGGCGAGCGACTGGCCGAAGAGATCCCAGAAGAAGTAGCCTAGTCCATATCCTGCAACGGCGCCGAGGATGGTGCCGGCGAGTGCCACGGTGGCAATCCACCATAGCCGATCTCTGGCGGCCGCCATCAGCGGGATCAGGGCGAACTCGATCGGAATGGGCACCACGGTGCTTTCCAGAAACGAGACCAGCAAGATGGTGCCGGCCCCCACCGCCGGATCCTGCAGGCGGCCCTTGAGACGTTCGATGAACTTCAAAATGTTCCTCGACAGGTGTCACGCGAACCGGAATGAAGAGATCGACCGCCTGCGGGGTTCCGTCACCCAATTAGGAACGGCGCGAGGAAACACCGCGCCGTTCCTGTTTCATGGCGTCAGATATCGCTTAGAGCGTATAGAGCCGATAGATGAACACCGGAACACCTTCCGATTGTCCGTCGGCCGCTTCGCCGCTACCGGACTGGCCGCTGCCGGACTGCTGGGTTGAGCCGGCCTGCTGTTGCCCGCTTGACTGACCACCGGATTGGCTGTGCGATCCGCCTTGCTGGTTGCGCATGGCTTCGTCAAACGCCTGCTGGCGGTTCTGACGATACTCCTCCATGCTGACCGAGCCACTATCGTCGGCATCGAGTGCACCGTACTTCTGCTCGGTCTGGCCCTGACCGGAGCCGGAAGCCGCAGGAGCGCTCGAACTCTGCCATTCGTCCTGGCTCAGCTTGTTGTCGCCGTTCTTGTCCAGCGAGCTGAATTGCTGCGCCGCACGGCCCGCTGCCTCATCCTGGCTCATCTGAGATCCGCCCTCAGTGTCGGTCGGCACGAGCCAGACGTAACGGCGGAGCACGACCCAATCCTCGGGGGCCTGCTGACCGCTACTGGACTGAGGGTTCCAAAGATCTGAAAGTTTCATTATGCATTATTCTACAGTAACTTTTGTATGGAAAAGGTTCACCAAATTTTTACTTTGGGAGGTCTGTCAATGAATCTGATCAAGATAGAAAACGGTCGCCTGCGCCTTGGCATCGCGCCCGAACTCGGGGCTGCGATCGCATATTGCGATTACCTTCGAGGTGCGCAAACCCTGCCCTTGATGCGGCCGACAGCGCGGCGCGGCACCACGCAGCCGTTTGATCTTGCCAGCATCGTTCTGGTGCCCTGGTCCAACCGCATTTCGGGCGGCGGCTTCACTTTCGAGGGCCACCGGCACTCACTCGAGCCGAACCGCAAGGGCGACGCCTTTCCGATCCATGGCAACGGCTTTCAATCGGCCTGGGACGTGGGCGATCAGTCCTCGGCCTCGCTGACACTGGATCTCGTCTCTGACGGCCCGGGTCCGTTTGCCTACAAGGCCGAAATCACCTACGTGCTCGACGACGATGCTCTTACCATGACGCTCGACGTCACCAATCGGGCGGACATCACATTGCCATACGGCATCGGCTTTCATCCCTGGTTCCCCCGCACCGAAGGAACTCTGCTTCGGGCGCCCGCCGGCGAGGTCTGGCTCGAGAACGAAGAGCACCTGCCGACGGAAAAAATCCCGGTATCAAGCGTCCCGGATTGGGATTTCCGCACCGCCAAAGCCCTGCCGCAAGGCCGCATCAACAACGCCTTTGTCGGCTGGAACCGCCAGGTGCTGATCGAGTGGCCCGAGACCGGGCTCGCACTGACCCTCGAAGCCTCGCAAACCCTGCCGATCTACATTCTCTATTCACCCGGCGAGGAGTCCGAATTCTTCTGTGTCGAGCCCGTCAGCCACATAGTCGATGCCCACAACCGACCGGGCGGACCCGTTGCCAACGGCCTTATCCCGCTGGCGCCGGGCGAGAGCGCCAGTTGCTCCTGCAGGTTTGCCGCGGCCGAGCTTTAAAATCACCACATTTATGCAATCATTACCGAGTTGACCTTGATGTTCGAAGCCCTCCGTTCTGCGCAAAAGATCAGCAAACACGAGTTCAAACGCGACGAGCCGAAGCTTCGCGGTGCCTTGATCGATGCCCAGTTCGACTTGCTCGAAGCGGGAAATTTCTCGGTTGTCGTCTTGCTTTCCGGTCTGGACGCGCCCGGCCGCAGTGCGGCGGCCAAGCAGCTGATGAGCTGGATGGACCCACGTGAGCTTCACCCCTATGCCCTTTCCCGGCCGAGTACCGACGAGCGCGAGCGGCCGCGAATGTGGCGGTTCTGGCGAGCCCTGCCACCCAAGGGTGATATCGGCATCTTCCTCAACGCCTGGTATGAAGAGCCGATCACGGACCATCTCTTGGATCGCATCGATAGGCACGAGTTTCGCGCGCGCATCCAAGAAATTCTCCGTTTCGAGCAAATGCTCGCCCAGGACGGCGTGGTCTTTTTGAAGTTCATGTTCGTGCTCTCGAAGCACAAGCACATCAAGGTGCTGAAAAAGATTAAGGAGGACCCATCGATCGCCTGGAAGATTTCGGATGAAGAGGTCGCAATCGGCGAAGCATTTGCGAAACGCTACGAACATTCGGTAGGTATCACCGAGGAGCTCTTGACGAGCACGAGCAAGGGTTTCGCACCTTGGATCACACTCCCGAGTGACAATCCCTATTTCCGTGATCTGACCATCGGCAGGGCCATGGTCGATGCCATCGGCGACCGCTTGCGTGAACCCTCGACGACCGTTCATGGTTTCACGATGCCCGCGGCGTTCACGATCAAGAGCGCCAATGTGCTCGATAGTATTGATCTGAGCAAGTCGCTGAAACACGATACCTACAAGGCCAGGCTCAAGAAAGCACGACACCGGCTGACCAAACTGACGCTCGGCAAGGCCTTTGAGAATCATCCATGTCTTCTGGTCTTCGAAGGCAATGACGCCTCCGGCAAGGGTGGCGGCATTCGTCGTGTCGTTCAGGCCCTCGATCCGAGGATGACCAATCTGATCCCGGTTGCAGCGCCGACCGAGGAGGAAAAGGCGCATCATTTTCTCTGGCGTTTCTGGCGGCAGATTCCGCCGAACGGGCATATCACCATCTTTGATCGTTCCTGGTACGGCCGCGTTCTCGTCGAGAGGGTTGAAGGTTTTTGTTCCGAACAAGAGTGGATGTATGCCTATGATGATATCCGGTCATTCGAACAGGAACTGACCGATCAAGGCGCCATCATCGTCAAGTTCTGGCTCGCCATCGACCGGGACGAGCAGCTCAAGCGGTTCGAGGAGCGCCGGAAAGTCGGCTACAAGCGCTACAAGATCACCGATGAGGACTGGCGCAATCGCGAGAAGTGGGATCAATACAAGGATGCCGTCCATGACATGGTCGTTCGAACCAGCACGAACCAATCACCCTGGACCCTGATCGAAGCCAACGACAAATATTTCGCCCGTGTCGAGATTCTGAGAACCATCAACGATCGGCTCGCCACCGCACTTTCCGCGCCACGCAAGAACGCCTAATGTTTTGCAGCGGGTGATCGCTCAATCCTGTAATGTGAGGTGGCCGGTAACGGGAGCGAGCAGGAGGAACGGTCAAAATCCGCATCTGGCCAGGGCAGTTCGGGAGGTAAAATAAATCATGGCGATCCGTATGAGTGTCGGTGGCGCGTCGGAGGACCCGGTTCAGATCGGGCGGATACGCAATGCCTTCGCCCGGATCAAGTCGCTGGGCGATGAACGTGGCTTCGACTGGTTCGCAGCCGTGCACGGGTTGGCCCTGCCGTCATGGTGCGAACACGGCTCGCCGCTCTTTCTCCCCTGGCATCGGGCCTATCTCTACTATTTCGAGCTGTCGCTGCAATCGCGGCTCGGCCCGAGATTCACGCAGATCGAACCGCAGGTGCCGGAGTTCGCCGATGTCGGTTTGCCTTGGTGGGATTGGACCTCGGACGAATCGCACCGCGAGGGCATCCCAGGGGCCTATATGCTCGAAGAGGTCGATGGCGAACCCAATCCGCTGGCGGCAACGACCATCGGCTCGGCCTTGGATGATCGGCGGATTTTCACGGGCATCTGGTCGGCGTCGCTGGTCGATGCCGTGCGTCAGCAGATCCCCGGCGCCATTTCGGATGATGGTCCGCCGCGCACCCGGCGTGATGCCGATGCGCCGGACGAATTGCCGAGACGAGCGACCGTCGACGACATTGTGCTGCGGCAAACGACCTACCAATTCTTCACGATGAGCCTCGAACAAGTCCACAACGATGTTCATGGCTGGGTGGGCGGCAGCATGTCGGTCGTGCCGACCTCGGCGTTCGATCCGATTTTCTGGTCGCATCATGCCATGATCGATCGGATCTGGTATCTTTGGCAGATCAGCGAACTGGGAATGGATCCCCCCACCGACCTCATGAACACCGTTCTCGCACCGTTTCCGATGACGGCCGCCCAGACGCTCGATATCGACCGTCTGGGTTACGATTACGCCGTACAGATGATTGCCTGAGGAACAGGTCATGGCTGCAAGCAAAAGCGAAAAAGGGACTTCGGGTAAGGCATCCCGCAATGCGATCGAGCATCGGGACCTGAAATTCGACGCCGGCACCGGACAGGAGACAATGTTCAAGCGCGCCGATCTGATTTTCGAGGGTGTCGATCATGCCCATGGCTCCTACGAGGTCCGAGTCTTCCTCAATAACAAGAAAGCGGACGAGACGACGGCAAGATCGGCCGAGACCGGCTACGCCGGACGCTTCGTGGTGTTCGGCCATGGCCATTGCTTCGGCGAGGAAGGCCACTGCGATGCGTCCATCGCGGCAATCCCTTCGCCCACTACCGCACCGGGCGGCGGTCGGCAACATCCGATGACCCCCGGCCGGCATGTCTTGACGATCACCGAGCAACTCGATCGGATCCTCAACGCACCGGGCAAGCGGCTCGAAACCCTGACGCTCGTGCCGGTGTCCAAGGCGCCCCGCCGCGAGGAGCGCGGAGGGTTGACGGATCTGTTCAAATTCGGCGGGGTCTCGCTGCGCACCTACCGGTAATTGTGCCCGCTGTGCTATGTCACGGCCAATGAGCCAGCACCTCGCAGCCGTCTCCCTGGTCGTGCCCGATTATGACGAGGCAATCGCCTTCTATGTCGGCAAGCTTGGCTTTGCGCGGATCGAGGACACGCCCCTTGGCGCGGGCAAACGTTGGGTCCTGGTGGCACCCCCCGGTGCCGTCGAAACGCGCCTGCTCCTAGCCAAGGCGGATTCCGACCTGCAGCGCCGAGCGATCGGCAACCAAACCGGCGGCCGAGTCTTCCTCTTCCTCCACACCGACGATTTCGATCGCGACTACAATGCCTACCTCAAAGCCGGGATCGATTTCCTGGAAAAAACCCGCCTCGAGCCCTACGGCAAGGTCGTCGTCTTCCGCGATCCCTTCGGCAACCAATGGGATCTTATCGAGCCCGGCTTTCGCTCCGGCGCCTCGAGCGCCGGATGACAGGCAAAATCCCTCTCCCATGACCCCCGGGCGGCTTGATCTTGATGCGGTGCATGCCAGCCTCGCCGACGTGCAGAGCAATTTCAGCGCCATCAACGAGACGTTGAACTCGAAACGCGAGCCGATGACGCAGTACATCCTCGACAACATGATGGCGGGTTACGAGCGCGTCGACCAGTTCCTCGCCCAGGAGCTCGATTTGTTGCAGCGTGAGCAGCTGAGCCATTTTCTGGAACTCAACCACATCGTCCTTTGCGGCCGAAACTGGGCGCGGAACCACGAATATTACCGGCACATCTACGCGACCCAGGATCACTTCTATACCGCCAAGCCCTACAATATCGGCGAACTGGTCCGCTGGCATCACCGCCACAGGCACGACCCCGTCTGGAAACGGACGGCCGGCCTCTATGTCGGCACGGTGAGCTCGCCGCAGCTCTTCATCGAGGGCAATCACCGGACCGGTGCGCTTTTGATGAGCTACATCATGACCAGGGAAGGCCTCCCGCCCTTCGTCCTGAACGTCGACAACGCCAAGGCTTATTTCGATCCCTCCTCCGTCATCAAATCGTCGCGCAAGCGCTCCTACCGAACCTTCTTCGAGATCCCCAAAATCAAGCGCAAATTCGGGGAGTTTCTCGAACATCAGAGCGATCCGAAATATCTGGTGCAGACGGACCCGGCCGAAGAACGTCACGAAAAAGCCGCAACTACCGCCTGAGCCCATCCGGCCGCGGCCGCCGATAGGACACTTGGGGAGATGGCGATCTCCCCAATCCCCACGGCATGTTTTTAGGGGGAAGATGGATTTTGTAGGATCTTCTTCGGGCATTTTAGGGCATTCGCCCACGCAAATTCCCGCGTTCGCTCCTTTCCCCTCTAGGCCTATTCTATGGGCTTCAGTTTGCTGGCGGATGACCGTGCCGGCAGGTTGATGGCGGCAACGCCGAGAATGGCGGCGGCGACGCCCAGGGCGACGACGGCGGTAATCTGCTCGTCAAGCACGACCGTGCCGAGCAGGACCCCGACGCCGACGCGCAGATAGCTCTGGCTCGCAACACCCATCGAACCCAGGGTCCGGATCAACCGAAAATAAATGAGCAGAGCGAGGCCGGTGCAGAAAACGCCAAGTGTCAGAGCTGCGAGTAAAGAGCTTAGGGTCGGCCGCTGCGTCCAAGGGTGCTCCAATAGCAGGCTCATCGGCACCAGGCACAGGCTCGCCCAGATCATCATGCCCCAGGCCACGGTCAGGGGTGGCAATGTCTTGAAACGCTTGCCGTAGATCGCAGCCACGGCATAGAGCAGCGAAGATATCAGCACCGCCACCTGCCCGAAGACCTCCTCGCCAAACCCTCTCAAGGCGTCGGTTCCAACGATCAGGACGACGCCGGCAAGTCCGAGACAGGCGCCGAACAGCTTCACCGCGGTCAAAGCCTCGTGCCGTGAGATCAGCAGCGTCATAAAAAAGACGAAGATCGGCGTCGTCGAGTTCAAAACACTGGCGAGGCTGCTGTCGATATATTGCTGGCCCCAGGCAAGAATCGTCCAGGCACCGACACTGAACATCAGAGCCTGAACCAGCAGCATGCGCCAGGTCCGCCCGTGCCGCGGCACGCGCTCGCGCCGGACGGCCATCACCGCCGAGAGGACGATCGCCGCGACGACCACGCGGATGGCGATCAGGGTGACGGGTGCCAGGCTCGAGAGCGCCAGCTTGATGAACAGATAGGAGGAGCCCCAGAGCAAGGCGAGCACGGCCAGCCAGGCGAGTTCGACACCCAGGGCCGGCTGCTTCGGCATCTTTATGCGCCATGCGCATCGCGGCTGTCGGCCGGGGCCTCGGCCCGCTCATGCAGGCCGTAGTCGCGGATCACGCCCGCGATCCTGAGACGATAGCCCTCGAAAATCTCCGCCCGGCCCAGCGCCTGCGCGGTCCGATGCGCGTGCAGATTGCGCCAGGCGGCAATCGCGGCCTCGTCGCGCCAGAACGACAAGGAGAGGATCTTGCCCGGCTGTGTCAGGCTCTCGAAGCGCTCCACCGAGATGAAGCCGTCGACACCGTCCAAAAGCGGCCGCATCTCACGGGCGACATCGAGATAGTATTCGAACCGCCCCGCCTTCGGCTCGACCTCGAAGATCACCGCAATCATGGTCTCACCACCGGGCCATGGGGCGCCGAGACCAGCTTCAGGAACGTCCGGTCCTCACGCAGCAGGAATTTTTCCTGTTGCGCGAACGCGTAGTTCTCCCGGCCTAGCGGATCGGCCGCGAGCCTCGCTCGATAGGCCTCGTAGGCCGCCAGGCTCTCTACATTGTAGACGCCATAGGCGAGCGTGCTCGAGCCCTCGTGCGGCGCGAAATAGCCGATCAGATCGGCGCCGCAACGCGGGATGGCCTCATCCCAATTGCGCGCATAGTCGACGAACTGGGCGCGCTTGGTGGGGTCGATGTGATATCGGATGAAGCAGGTGATCATGCGGGAACTCCGATCGGGTGTCTCTGCCGGTACACACATCTATAGCGCCTTGCCTCTCGCTCATGCTTCGATTACGGTCGAACTATGAAAGACGGACCTAATATTGCCTTGCTCGGCACGCTGATCGGCGATCCGGGCCGGGCCAACATGCTGACCGCCCTGATGAGCGGCAAGGCGCTGACCGCAAGCGAGCTCGCCGGCGAAGCCGGCATCACCTCGCAGACCGCAAGCTCGCATCTGGCCAAACTCGAGAGCGGCGGCTTGGTGCGGCAGCGCAAGCAGGGCCGGCACCGCTATTTCTCGCTGAGCGATCAGGATGTGTCAGACCTCCTCGAGCTGATGATGGGCGTTGCCGCCAAGCGGGGCCATCTTCGCACCCGAACCGGCCCGAGCGATCCGGCACTTAGAAAGGCCCGCGTCTGCTATAATCACCTCGCCGGCGAAATGGCTGTCCGCATGCTCGACAGCCTC
>JBGSYN010000224.1:0-11691 GCA_041750975.1 Geminicoccaceae bacterium
GCCGGCGAGCGCAACGACGCGAAGACGAACACCAGCAGGCCATAGGCGGTCGCCCCGGCGACGAGGCCGACAAGGCCCGCGCCGATCAGGCCGGAACCGGTGGCGTAGGCGAAGCGCGCCGCTTCGACGGCGAGCATGAAGGGCAGCGCATAGACGGCGAGCGTATAGGCCAGGACGCAAAGTCCCGCGATTAAGGCCACGCTCATCAACATCACGGCGATCATGACGGTTCTCCATAGCGCCGATGACGATTGCCGTCATCGGACAGTCGAGGTCAGCCGGTCGCGTGGTGAACACCGCGCGACCGGAACTTTTCGGGTGTCGGACGAAAGGAAGGCCGGGACCGCTGATGCGATCCCAGCCCGATCCTCACTCGGCGGCGATCTGGAAGGCGTCACCATCTTGGCCGTCCAGCCAAGCAGGCCGCACGGTCCGCATGACAGCGGGGAGCCATCCAGTCCCGGCCAGAAGCTGTTCGGCGGCTTCCGCCATCTCCGTCTTCTTCAAGCCCGCGATCCGCTCCGCCGCGTCGTCGCTGACGGCCTCCCGCACGGCGGCGAGGATATGCGCCTTGGTGACGCGGCTGAGATAGGTCCGCACGGTCGGCGTCCAATGCGCGGTCATGTCGAGGGCCACCGCCGTCGCCAGCTTGTCGGCCGTCGCATGGGCGTGGGGCTTGCGCTCCCAAGGCTGCTTGACCGCACTGACGGTGAGCGAGGCGCAATGGGCGAACAACGCCATGACGCTGGCATGATCCAGACCGGCAACGAAGCCCCACAGGTCGGCCACGTCGCGCGGCATGTCCGCCGCCCATCCGGCATGACGATCCGCCAGCGCCTTGCCCGTCGCCGTGTCCTCGATGCCGTCCGCGTGAGAAGCGAGATAGCTACTGGTCGGGCGGATTTCGAGGCAAGCGGCATCCGCACCGCGATAGAAGGTCTGCGCCGCCAGCGCATGGGTGACGGCGATAAGCGCCATGTCCGGCTGCTCGCCCAAGGCAAGGCGAAGGCCCAGCGTCCGGTGCGAGGTCAGGTCACGGACGAGAAGGTCCGACAGCGGCTTGCCCGCATCCCCGGCGTCCTCGTCCTCGGTCTCGAGCGCGGAAACGGGGTTGCCGTCCTCGTCATGCTCGCCGTCCTCGATGATTTCACCATCACCGTTGACGCGAATGCCGTCCACCACGCCGCCGCCTTCTCCGTCCGCACCGTCTTCGGTTTCAGGCTTTTCATCCTCGGCCCGGATAAAGCCCCGCTCGATGCGGGCTTCTCCGTCATGAGAGAGGATGACGAACAAGCCGCCGCAAGCGATCTCGTCGGCATCATAGGCGTGACGCAAAGCGGCGATGCGCTCGATCTCTGCTTCGAGCTTCCCGAACCGCTGATCCACGTCATCGGGCAGTTCGTCGGCGCTGTCATACTGCTCGGTCAGCGCATCATATTCCGCCTGCGCGGCGGCATAGGCTGCTTCGTCTTCCTGCGACAATTCCACCGGATGCGGATAGGTGCGGCGCAGGCCGTTGCCATGCGGATAGTCGATATGGACACCCGCCCACTTCCAGCCTTCCCCGGCCTTCACGCTCTCCGCGATCTCGTCCAGCTTCTCGATGACAAGCCGGTCCAGCAACGCGGCATCTTCATAGAAACCGCCGCGATCCTCCGTGAACAGGTCGCGCAGGATGACGCCGCCCGCTTCGGTATAGGCCTCCGCGCCGACGAAGATCGCCCGCCGATCCGTCGCCGCGATGTGCATCCGGGTCAGGTCGCGGCGAATGGTCGAAGGGTCCTTGTTCCACGACAGGTTCTCGTAAACCTGCTCCTGCCGGGCCGGATCGTCCACGATGGCGAAGGCCATCAACTGCTCCAAGGTCAGCCCGCCGTCGCGATAGACCTGCATCAGCTTGGGGCTGACAGCACCCAGTCGCATCCGCTGGCGCACGACATGGGCCGTGACGCCGAAACGGGCCGCGATTTCCTCCGCACCCCATCCGCGCGTTTCCGCAAGCTCGCGAAAGCGCTCGAACTGATCGGCGGGCGAGAGGTCTTCCCGTGTGACGTTCTCGTCCAGACTGATTTCGCTGGCATCGTTCACGGTGTCGATGACGCAGCGGATCGGCTCGGTCTTCTTGATCTGCTTGCGCTTCACGCGCAGCAACTGCGCCAGCCTGCGGCCTTCACCGATGCTGACGAGATAGAAGCCGGTCGCGGCTCCCTCGGCGTCAAGCTCCGGCTCCACCACAAGGTTCTGCAGAATGCCCTTGGCGTGGATGCTCGCGGCCTTCGCTTCGATAGACGCCTCGCTATGCGGGGTCTTCCGGGCGTTGTCGGGATGCTTCTTGAGCTTGTTGAGCGGGATGAAAACCTCCGCGCCGTTCTCGGCGGGCGTAGCGGTGGTTTCGATTGCAATGGTCGTCATGGTCTTTGCTCCTAATGGGCTTGGGTTGAAGCGCAGCGCTGCGCTGCAACCCTGCCCGTCGGCGAGACCGGGGGGTGCAAGGGCCAGGGCGGCCGGGGTGGAGGGGGATCACCCGGCCTGCACAAGCGGATTTCCAGAGTTACGGATGTGCTGAAAATCGTATCCGCGCGGAAGGTCGGGGAGACCACCCCGGACGGCGCGGCTTGCCGCGCTTCACCCTTGCCCGCGCCAGGGGGCAGCGCCCCCAAGCAACCCGCCCGGCGTGAGCGTCAGCGGGAGCCGGGCACAAGGAACGGATCAGGGATGTGCAAAGCCGATAAACCGGAGAACCGTGCATCCCGATCACCGCTGGTTTCCACAGCTATTGAGACCCCGACGCTACGTCGCCAACCAAGACTCGCGATCATTAACGCTTGTGGTGCTCATGCCGGTTGAGGTGTGCTTGCAGAGAATCATTTCTGACTCTAGCGTTGCAGGAAAATGCTGTAGCCGTCGGTTGTTCAGCGAAGGGATAGGAAACGCAGGCCGCAGGTACAGAATCCACTGAAATGCTTCGGTGAGCGATTGCCACCCGTGCAGTGAGGAAACTAAGCGTCGGCCGGCAAGACCGCTCTTTTCGAGATCACAGCGCCAAGGCCGTAGGCGCTGGGCGACACCTCTCGCTCAGGCGAAGAAGACGCATAGCGTCGGAAAGGTTGTCGTGCGGATCGTTCATGTCGAAATACGAAATTTCCGAGGGATAAAGACCCTCGACTGGAGTCCGTCGCCAGGGATGAATTGCTTGATCGGCCCAGGCGATTCCACGAAAACCACTGTGCTCGATGCCATTGAGCTGACATTGAATCCGCGGACGAACTACCTCGGTGACGATGCTGATTTTTACAATCTGGATTTTACGAATTCTATTACGGTGACCGTCACGCTCGTCGGCATTCCCGACGAATTTTGCACGGACAATCGCTATGGGCTTCAACTTCGCGGCTGGGACGAAAGCACGCGGACGCTTTTTGACGAGCCAGCCGATGGCCTCTCCGAAGCGCTGTCCATCCGTGTTGAGATCGACGCAAAGTCGCTTGAAGGTCGATGGTCGATCTTTAACGAGCGCCTGAACCAAGACGCCGACCCTCCGTCCTTGAGGTTCAAGGATGCGAGGGAACTAGCGACTTCCAGGCTTGGACCCTATGCGGAACGTCATCTAGGCTGGGGCCGACAGTCCATCCTCAACCGCATCGGCGAAGGGGGGCGGATGAGTGAGCAACTCGCGGCCGCGAGCCGCGCTGCCCGAGCTGCCTTTCGTACAAGTAACAAGGATGTTTTCGCGCTGCCAACCGCGCGTGCGGAGATGCTGGGCAAGCATTTCGCTGTGAGGGTTCGCGAGGCGTTCACTGCCGAACTAGACATACAAGGTTCGGCGATCACATCCGGCGGCGTTGCGCTCCATGATGGAGATCTGCCGCTCCGAACGCTCGGGACAGGCTCGTCGCGCCTGATCGTATCGGCGCTTCAGCACAACGCGAGCGGCTCCCATATCGCGATGGTCGATGAGATCGAACACGGCCTTGAACCGCATCGTATCGCGAGGCTGCTCAAATACCTCTTAGCGCCAGCCGTCAACGATGACGACCATCAGTCGGCAGAGGCTGGCGGCACCGTCATCACGCCGCAAATCTTTCTGACGACGCATTCGGAGGTCGTGATCCGCGAACTTCGTGCTCAGGACATCCACGCCGTGAGATCCCATAACGGTGAAACGAAGGTACGATCGGTTGCACTAACTGCCGAGACCACAGATATCGCCCAAGGACATTTGCGCGGATCGCCTGAATCTTTCCTCGCGCGCCGCATCTTAGTGGGTGAAGGCCGAACCGAGTGCGGTTTGTTACGAGGACTGGACGTTTGCTGGGCTAGCAGCGGCAAGGATTCCTTCGCCTTGCGTGGTGTGGTGGCGATCGACGGTGGGGGCGTGCCGAGGGCCGTGACCCTCGCTCAGCATTTGCTAGATCTCGGATACGAGTGCCTTGCTTTGCTGGACACTGATGAGCCGCCCTCGGCCGCATCGGTATCCAAGGCTGAGGCGGCTGGCGGGACAGTTCTCCTGTGGCCTGGCGATTGCTCGACCGACGAACGCATCTTTCTGGATGTGCCATGGGACACGGTGCGGGCATTGGTCGCCTATGCCGCTGAATGCCACAGCGCCGATAGCATCATCGCCACGACGAATGCTGCGTGCAAAACGGCTCAGATCCCCTCGCTAGCTGACCTCACGCTGCCCGCGTCTCTCGAATCCGATGGTTTACGCATCGTTCTCGGAGCGACGGCGAAGAAAAAGGCTTGGTTCAAAGGCATCACCTATGGCGAGCATGTCGCAACGCTGATTTATCCGTGCCTCGATAAGATTTCCGCCAAGCCGCTGGCACAGCACCTCGCGACCATTCGTGGGTGGGTTGATGCATGACGAGGCTGATGATGATTTGGCGGAAGTCATCTGCTCATTGCAGGCCGCCAGCGTGGTCGCGGCGGCGGGATGCGGAAAAACTGAACAGATCGTCAAAGCGGCGGCGCGGGGCGGCGGTCGCCGCCTAATTCTGACGCATACACATGCCGGCGTTGATGCATTGCGCAAGCGGCTCAAGGACAACGGCGTATCTACGACACTGTTCGCCATCGACACGATCGCCGGCTGGTGTCTTCGTTACGGGTCGTCATATCCTGCCCGATCGGGATTGACGATTACCGAGCCGAAGGGCGAACAGGACTGGGCCGCCGTGTATGGCTCGGCAATCAAACTGATTGCGAGCGGTGCAGTGAGCCGGGTTCTACGCGCATCCTATTGCGGGCTATTCGTCGATGAATACCAAGATTGCGGCGCCCTCCAGCACAACGTGGTCGCTGCGCTGTCGTCGGTGCTGCCAGTATGTGTATTTGGTGATCCGCTACAGGCTATCTTCGACTTCAACGGGCAGACGCCTGTTGATTAGCAAACAGAGGTTTTTCAACGATTTCCGCTAGTGCGGACGTTGAGCAAGCCGTATCGTTGGCACAAGCACGGCAACGTAGAGATGGCGGACTGGCTCGAAAAGGCCCGGTCCGCTCTTGAAGCTGGCCAGCCGCTTGACTTCCGCCAAACACCAGCATGTGTCACGTGGGAATGGCTTCCCGATCAGGACGGCCCGCGCCAGGGCAAGATCGTTGGAACATGTCTGTCGGCCATGGCGCGTGACGGCAATCTTGTTGTCATTGGCGACCCGATTAATCTCGCCGGCCGAGCGTTGATTGCGAAACGGTTGGCCAAGCAGGGCTTCTCGAATATCGAACCGGTCGAATGCAAGAGCCTGTACGCAGCAGCGAAAAAGCTCAAAGCTAACTCCGGCTCGAAGCGGTTCGACGGTACGCTCGACATGCTTGAACAATGTATGTCAGGGGTTGGTCGCTCGGACTTTGTCAAGGCCGTGGCATCCCGAAAGGGGGGCGGAACCCTGGGAACGGCAAAGTTCGGGCCTCTGATCGACATCGGGCTTGCCCTACAAGAGGGTGCCGGGGACGACATTTGCTTGGCGCTGATCCAAGGCTTCAGCGTACGCTCGACCAGCTATGTGTTTAGGCGGGAAATGCTCTCTGCAATGCAGTCGGCGTTGAGAATGAAGATTGCAGGTGAAAGCCCGGATCTGCTCGATGCCATTTGGCAGGTTCAGAACCGTATCCGCCACGCGGGACGTCATATCGCTTATCGCAGCCTTGGGAGCACGTTGCTGGTAAAAGGGCTGGAGTTCGCAAATGCTGTCGTCGTGCATTCGCCAAATATGAACCGGAAGGATTGGTACGTTGCGCTCACGCGCGCCACGCACACGTTGACGATCCTTGCGCCGAAAAAGAAATTCACGCCACCAGCTTGAGCTGCCGACAGTAAACGCCGGCGAAACCCGCTTCCTTCATCCCAACCGCCTTCAACCCATTCAAGCCCCCGTTTGAGTTCGTCGTGTGTGCTCCCGCAGACGGTATTAGAGGGCTAACCGTCCGGATTGTGCATGTTTTAGGTCAACAGCTTCAGCCGAGCAGCACTTCGATTTCCTTCGCTTCGACGAGCGTGGTGATTTCCGAATAGAGATCGACGCTATGTCCCGGTGCGGAGATCGATATCACCATCGCATAGCGTGCCTTGTCGGCAATGCGCTTCTGCCCGATGTGCGACTTCCACCAACCGCCGACGGGATAGACGGCAACGGCATCATGTCCAGCCAAGTCGATCGCTCGCCCGCGCCAGAGATCGCAATGCAAGGAACCGGCTTGCACGGCCTTCGGCCCCAGCAGCCAGCAACTCGTCTCGCCGTCGGCCTCTGTGCCGTCCTTCGCTTGGCTGGCGGAAATGCGGCTGCGGAAGCGGGCGTCTGTCTCGGTGCGCTTCTTCATATCGAAGCGGAGACCGAAGGAGCGATAGGTATCGGGCCTTGTCGCGGCCTTACCGGTCAGGTTCGGCTCGATGAAGTAGGATAGCGTGACCTTCATCGTGACGATTTCGTTTTCGAGTTCCTCCAGCGCGGCCCTTGGCCAAGGCAGATCATAGAAGTGCATCTCGTTGAACACGCCGGTCCTGCCGTCCGCGCCGATGGCAAATGGTTGGATCTCGGCCTGTGCAACCAAAGTGGCATCATTCTGGCTGACATGATCGCGCGCTCGATATCGGGCACGCCATACCCGAACTCGCGAAGATGCTGCTGCTTCTGAGCTTTGGAGCCGGTTTTCCAATGCGCACCGCGTCCGATGAACTTCTTGCGGATTGGTTCCGGCCAGCGCGCGGAATCCACCGTGAGCGCACGATGCGTTTCGGGCCAGAGATCGGACCGTGCCGCCTGCAACCGGCCGACGAAGTTACCCGCCATGCCTGCCGCCGCACTGGTTGCCCAGAATGGCACCAGCGGCTCCGTCGCCACATCCGACCCCACCGAGAGGAGTGATACCGACAGGTCCCAACCACAAAATCCTGTGGCGTCGGACATCATGTTGCCGGCCTCGAACAGAACTTCGGGCTTGATGGGTGTCAGGTCGTCGGGAAGGGATTGCGATCCGCGACTGAATGGGCTGCGATGATTGGCCGGGACGGCCGCATTCAGCACGGGCGGCGGCGCTGGTGATTGTTCCTTTCGGGTGAACCCGCCGATGGTCAGGGCGTTCCAGCTCTGCGAAGGGTCTTCCAGCGGCTGGGACGGCAGAACATCTATTGCCATTCCACCCGACACGTTTCCGGTTGCTACGACGAGCAAGCGTTTGGGCCGCCCGGCTGCGGGCACCTTATCGTCCGTGTCGCCAGGCATGGCCCCGGCGGCGATCTGGTCGATCGCGCCGCTCCAGGTCGACGGCCGGCTCGGAGGAAAATCCGTCGCGGAGGTCGCGATACAGAAACTACGCAGCACGTCGGGACGCTCGACTTCGACCAGACTGACCGCGCCTTGCGTCACGACGCCATAGCTGGGCGGCTTGGTGGGTGGAAAGCCGTGCGGCGGCAGCAATTTCATCGATTCTACGCCGTGCGTCAGCACCACTGGGCGCGCGTCATTCATCAGCGGTTCGAGGTCGCCATAGAGGACGAGGCCCGCAAGCGGTGTACCGTGGCCGCCATTCGGCTGATCATCGTCGGCCCCCCAGGCCGCATCGTAAGCCCACGCGCCGCGAAGGCCGGGGGCGATCAGGGGATGGGCGGCGGCAATGCCGGTGTCGAGCGTGCCGACGACGGGCGTACCTGCTGCCGGTTCCTCGACCCGTTGCGCCAGTTCGTCTGCCCATTCGTGCTGGCCAAGGCCTGTAGCGCCACGATCAAGGAACGGTTCGATCGTCCCCGTTGCACGGCGAATTTCCGTGATTGCGCCTGGCACCCTTGTCGCGAAGGCCAAGACGTTCGCGGCGGACGCATGAAGGAAGAGGACCGTAGTGTCAGGAAAAAGGAGGCGGTCGCCATGGACATCGACGTTCGCAGCGCGTGCGGCATTGGCGATGCGATCCGCTAACGCGACCGGCTGGCGGACCCATAGCTCCCACCACATGATGTCCGGTGCCGTCAGGTCCACCTCGCCGGTGAACAGCGAGCCGGTGTCTATCGCGCGGACTTCCTCAATCACCTCGAAGCGTTCGACATCGGGGCGACGCTGATTGCCTGGATCGCGACCGTAGTCGGCGATCCGGCCTTGCAGATAGTTCCGCGCATCGTCGGGCACGAAGAGCAAGGCGCTTTCCGTGCGATCAGCGTTCCGTTCGGAACGAAGCACGACCACGTCTTGCGTAGGAAACTCCAGCGCCGTTGGAATTTTGACGGCCTTGGTTCGGGAATCCTCGGCAGGCGGAACCGTCGTAATCTCAACGATCGTTCCTGGCTTCAGACCCTGGACAGACAGACGGAGATCAGCCCCGGCCTGTGGCGTTTCGCCTAGAGCAGTTCCGAGTTGGTCGAGAAGCTGGGCGGCGTGCGCAGCATAGTTACCGCGAAGCGGTTTACGATCCTGATTGCGCGCCGGATAGGTATAGGCCGCTGTCTCACGGAAGAGATCGATCGGGATATGCGGGCGGTTTCTCGTGTCGTAATTATCAGGCTCCGCCATATGTCCCTACTTGTTCATGCGCGTTCCATTCGATCCTATCGGTGAAGCCTGCCTACCGGCCGGACTGACGACGGAACTTTCCTTTCAGCGTCTGCCGATTCTCCAAAGCGCTACGGAGCGCGTCTGGCGAAGCCTTGGATGCGCCTTCAAGGATGGCATCCTTCACAACGGCATCCGCTGCCCGCACCAGTTCACCTTGGCTGAGACCTTCCAGCGCCGTTTCAAGCGCAGTCCAAGATCTGGCGGCGAGCTTGAATTTACCAAGGCGGCGCTCAACGATGGCCCGAGCGGAGATCGCATCGGGTAATGTGTATTCGATCACCTCGTCGAATCGCCGGGCCAGGGCCTCGTCCAGAATCTCGACATGATTTGTCGCCGCCAGCACGAGACTGTCGGTGGAATTCGGTTCTTCCATGAACGCCAGAACGGAATTCAGGACACGGCGAATCTCGCCCACATCGTTGGGATCGCCCCGGCGAGCACCAATCGCGTCGAACTCATCGAGCAGATAGACGCCGCGTGTCTGGGCGATCTGGTCGAACAGCAGGCGCATCTTGCCGGCCGTCTCACCGAAGAATCGGCTGAACAAGGCCTCCAGGCGGACAGTGAAGAGCGGAAGGCGCAGTTCACCGGCCAATGCCGAGGCTGTCATGGTCTTGCCGGTTCCAGGCGGGCCGACGAGTAGCATGTGAGTCGCCGGCGTCTGACCATGTTCGCGCAGAGTTACGCGCTCCTGCTGCTGTCGCAGGATGCGCGCGAGGCGTTTGTCGAGATCATCCGACAGCACCATGCTCGACAGCGTGACCTTCGGATAGGCGCTCTCGACCAGTCCCTGTAGTTCGCCACGCGGCCGCGCCAACGGGATCGGCGTTTGTCCGCCGGCCGGCTTCCCGACCCGGTGCTGATCGCGGGCTTTCTGAACAAGACGCTTCAATTTGTCGGCCTCGTCGGTGCGCCCCTGACGAGCTTCCTGAGCGGCGACCTGAAGAGCTATAGAGAGGAACTGGTCCTCATCCCCGTCGATGTGCGAATTAAGGAGAGCAAGAAAATGCTTCGTGGACATACCCGCCTCCTTTCTTCGATTCGGCCTCGCTATACTTGAATGTGCGTCAAGCGCCCAACACTCGATATAAGCTTTCAAAGCAGTAGCCCAAGACGGTTAAAAAAGCCACCGATTCCTGTGCTCCCGTCCCTCAAACCCGTTAGCAGGGACAACGCTGGACAAGCGCGCGATCCGAAGCTCCGAGATCCCACTGCGCCATACCACGCATGGTCGGCATCCCGCCGATAGTGCGACATGGCCACCGTTGCTACGCTAAAGCCGTCGATCTCCGCCGAACGCCCGCGAGCGCATTGCGGCGTTAGAGTGCTATAGCGTAGACGTAGTGCTCATCTTCGTCGGGCGTGGCCCGCCACGACCTAGTGATAAATATATAAGAATCAATAACTTATAAGCTTCCGCGAATTTTCTTCCACCATTTGATCCACCACTCGAGTTCAGCTCGAGCAAGTGTTGGGGCGGATAGTCGAACGTGATCGCCAGCCGTGGACAATCTCATTCGAACCCGTGGAGGGTGATGCCGGCTTTCGGGGCTGACTAGTGGCGATTGACCCGCTGGGGCGCGCAGCGGAAGGTCTCGAAAATTTGGAAAAGACCAACAACGTGCAGTGCCGTAAACTGGACGCTGTGGCTCGCCGTCCTCGCGATCGCAATGAACTCGGTGACCGGCTGCGCGGCGGGCGCTTCTTAACTGAGGATCGCCACCGTTTGCCCGCCCGTGATCGGGTACAGCCGTAGATACCAGGAGCGCGCGGCGGCGGAGCTCGATCTTCTGCCGGAGAAATCAGCAATCGCGACGATGCTCAGCAACTACGCTATCATCCGCGATCACGCTCGGCCGTGGCACCAACAGTGCCGTGAGATAGGCGGCAAGCCAAGTCAATCGAGAAAGAACTTTAGGGGAACATTAGGTCGGGCTATATGAGTTTTGTCGACTCTGACTGAGCCAAGCCAATATACACGAGCAAATGGGAAAGCGGCGGATGACTGAACCATGGGTTTCCGTTGGTCAAGTGGCCGCCCATCTAGGGGTTGCCAAGGAGACGGTCTACCGCTGGATCGAAGCGAAGAACCTTCCCGCTCAGAGGGTCGGGCGACTTTGGAAATTCAAGTTGAGCGATGTGGATCGCTGGGTAACGGACGGGATGGCAGCGGAAAATGGGGCAACCACTCCGAAAAAGCCAATGTGTAAAGACGAGTGATGTGAGAATGGTCAACTCGAAATGCCGAAACCCTACCAACCAAAAATCTACCACATCGTTCACTATGATCGGATCTCTTCGATCCTGGCAGATAGGTATCTGTGGTCGGATGCTCAAATGAATCAAAGGCAGGGACTAGGGACTACTATCGGTATGAGCAACATCAAGTCTCGCCGTCTCAATGAGCTCCGCCTCTCATGTCATCCGGATCTGTATGTGGGGCAATGTACACCATTTTATTTCTGCCCGCGATCAGTGATGCTTTACTTGATTTTTCATCGGAATGACGAGTTGGGCACCTCGAAATACCTCGCCTTTGGAACCGGATTTTGATTCAATTGCCTCGGTGATTTGCGCGGAGGCAGGCGATGCGGGGACAGGCCGGGTTTTGGGAGATTGACGAGCGCTATGCGCGGCTGAGCGAGGTCGG
>JBGSYN010000225.1:0-22224 GCA_041750975.1 Geminicoccaceae bacterium
TTCGACACGCATGACTTTTTCAGGATGGGTCGTCATTGCCGCCGCGATCGTTCTGACCGCCGCCGCCGCCATTCACTTTCGGCAACAGCGCACCTCGATCATTCCCCGCCGTGAGGCTACGGCCTTCATCACCGGCGGCCCCTACCGGTTCAGCCGCAATCCGATCTATCTGGCCGACGTGCTCGTGCTCGCCGGCTGGTTTTTGATCCTGGGCGCCTTGAGCCCCATCGTCATGATCCCGCTCTTCATGGCAGTGATCCAACGCCGCTTCATCCGTCAGGAAGAAGCGCTCTTGCACCGGACCTTCGGCACGGCGTTCGATGATTATTCGGGCTCGACCCGTCGCTGGCTATAGTGGCATGAGAGACTGCTCATGATACATTGGCGGCGTGACGGGAGAGTGAGCGTCCATGACCGTGCCTGCGACTATTCAAGCCAATGTTCTGCCGGAAAGGCTCAATGCGATCGGCTTGATCGGTGTGTCGAGCAATCCGAACTGGCTATCCACAATGAAGCGCATCGTCGCCGGCAAAGCTCATGCGGGCGATACTTCGACGGTAATTTGGCGGGTCGCCAACGTCCTTTATACAGCGATTGTCCGAGATTCGCAGCAACTCTACGAAACCTTGGCGGTTGTCTGGAACGGCCATACCGCGATGCTGACGAGAATCGACGGCGCACTCCGATCCGTGGTCGGCTGGAACCCCAACGTCAATATCATCGAAGACATCTGCAATACGCAGCGGCTCCTCCAACTCAGCCATTTGACCTTCGGCAACCCGATCCCGGTACCGGGACGCTGGTTCGACGATCTCAAGATGACCGGTGACCCGACGGCTATCTCGCTCGAGATTCCCGTCGGCAAGACGACGGCAAAAGCGTTCGACGACTTCATCAGACCCTTGATCGGTCTGCCGCAATGGAAGACCGAGCGGGCGCAGGACGAAGGGTCGACCTTCACCTATTGCTTCGACTATCTACAGTCCGAACCCAATGATCGGCAACCGAACGAGATCAAGATAGCGGCCAATTGCGCTGTCGCCGGGATCGACCATCTGGTCCATTTCATGCAAGGGAGGATCAGGGTGTCGACCTTGGCGGACGACGGATCGGGTATGCGCAAGGCCTGCCAAATGTTTGAATCCTACCAGGCGCCGGATCAGAAATGGTGGCAACAGGGCAGGATCATGCAGGCGATCCCCGGCTGGCAGGAAGAAATCGACGCTCAGATGGACCGGGCGGCGATCGAGCGGCAATTGCATCTTCGACGATGAACCGCCGAACAAAGACGCCGGCTTGTTCCGGCTGTCGATGTGGTTTAGTTTATACGGAAGTTTAAACATTCCGAGGTCGGCGATGATCACGCTGAAACTGAAAAAGTGGGGCAACGGCGTCGGCATCCTGCTCGACAAGCAAGCACGCGACATGCTCGGCGGTGTTGGCGAGAACGACATACTCTACCTGACGCGATCACCCGACGGGGTGCGGGTCACGCCCTACGATCCTGAATTCGCCGAGCAAATGGACAAGGCGCGCGCCATCATGAAGAAGCGGCGCGACGCGCTTCGAGAACTGGCCAAGTGAATGATCATCGCTGGGTCTCGATCGACGTCGTTTATGCCATCCACGAGGAGCAACTGGCCGAACATGGGGGAAGCGGCGGATTGCTCGATTGTCGCCTGCTCGATTCGGCCCTGGCCCGGCCGAAGAACGCCGTCACCTATAGCGAGGTCGATCTCTACGACCTCGCGGCCCGGTATGCCTACGGCATTACCCAGAACCATCCCTTCGTCGACGGCAACAAGCGAACGGCATTGGTTGTCTGCGAACTTTTTCTCGAACTCAATGGGCGGCATTTGACGGCCTCCAACGAGGCTTGCGTCTTGACATTTCTGGCGCTGGCAGCGGGCGAATTGAGCGAGGACGCCCTCACCTCATGGCTGCGGATCAATACGACCGAACCACCACCCGCCTAAAGAGTCGCCAGGACGCCGCCGTCGACATAAATGGTTTGGCCGTTGACGAAGCTCGAGGCGTCCGAGGCGAGGAAGATGCACGCGCCCTGCAGTTCGTCGGTTTTGCCCCAGCGGCCGGCGGGGGTGCGCTTTTCGAGCCAGGCGTTGAACTCCTGGTTCTCCACGAGCGCCTGGTTGAGCGCAGTCGCGAAATAGCCCGGGCCGATGGCGTTGATCTGCAGACCATGCCGCGCCCAGTCGGTGCACATGCCTTTGGTGAGCTGCTTAACGGCACCCTTGGCCGCGGTGTAGGGCGCCACGGAATAGCGCGCCGCCTCACTCATCAAGGAGGCGATGTTGATGATCTTGCCGCGACCCCTCGGGATCATGTGCTTGGCGACCGCCTGGCCGACGATGAACACACTCTCGACATTGGCCCGCATGACCTCCTGGAAGGTCGCGAGCGGAAAGTCCTCCAGGGGCTGGCGGCGCTGGATGCCCGCATTATTGACCAGGATGTCGATCGGCCCGTGGGCCTCGATCGCCGAAACCCCTGCCGCTGTCGCAAGAGCGTCGGTGACATCGAAGGCCTGCATCGAAACCTCGAGCCCGAGGTCCTGTAGGCTCGTACGCGCCAGATCCAGCCGGTCCTCGTCGCGGCCGTTCAGGACCACCGAGGCACCGGCGGCGGCGAGGCCCTGGGCAAGGCTGTAGCCGATACCTTGAGAGGAACCCGTCACCAGCGCACGCTTGCCGGAAAGATCGAAAAGTTTCAAAGACATGGATTCATTTTCTAACGTGATGCAGGACGGCCGGGGGCATCCAGGCCGACATCGATCAGGTGACCGAAAGTTTTGTAAAGCCGTTCGACATCGCCCTCCGGCAAGGGGGGCGCGCAAATCGATTGCACATTGCTTTTGACGTGATCCTTGCTGCCGGTGCCGAAGAGAATGATATCGGCTCCGGGCTCGTGCCGGCAGAAGCGGTAGGCGGCGTCGATGATGTTGCGGCCGCCATTCTCGTGAATGAGAAAGCCCAGGGGCTCCGGGTCGTCGGCGAGTGCTTCGGGCAATAACCCCTCGCTCACCAGCTTTTCGACCGTCTCCTTCAGACGGCCGGGCGTGCTGAACAAGACGCGCACCGCGAACATGATGAGCGTGCCGACCTTGTGCTCGAGCGTCAGCGGGAAAACGACCTCGCGGGTGCGCTGATGCAGCATGTGAAAGGCGACCATGATGACATCGAAATGGTCGTCCTTGAGCGCCATCGGCAGCATCGTCTGCTCGGGATCGCCGGGCGAGGTCTCGGTGATGCCCAGATGCTTGAACTTGCCCTTGTCCCGCTCCTTCAACAGCGGCGGCACCAGCGTTTCCGCGACCTCCCGGTAGACGGCAGGGGCGACGCCGTGCAGATGAAAGACATCGATCGTCTCGATATCCAGCTTCTTGAGGCTTGCATCGAGACTGGCGATCACATCCTCGGGCTTTCGCGGCCCGGATTCCTTGGCGCCGAAGCCGCGCCGCGGATTGGTCTTGGTCGAGATGACGACGTCGTCGCGCGGGACACCCTTGATGCCCTTGCCGACGATTTCCTCGGTCTTGTAGTTCTCGGCGGTATCGAAGAAATTCACACCCTCGTCGATGGCGGCACGCACCACCGCGATCGATTCCGCCTCGCTCTTGCCGGTGCCCTGCCCGAGCCTCGAAAAGCCGCCGCAGCCGAGCCCGGCGATACTGACCTTAAGCCCGGTCCGTCCCAATATCGTCGTTTCCAATGCGCCATCCCCTCCGTTCGATCGCGGTCGTCGTGTCATCGGGCTATCTTGTGAGCACGGTACGGAATCCTCAAGCGCTGATGCTGTTGGCCCCTGCTTTGCTTGTAAAAGGCGGGAAATACATTGTAGTGCCTCAACAGGAGCCGGCGAATGAAGCCAATTACCTCGATCGCCCTTGTTCTGGCTGCCGTCCTCGCAGGTTCCGTGACGGCAAAAGCCCAGGTCGAATTGCCCTGCAGCACGGCGCAACTGATCGTGCCTTGGGCGGCCGGCGGCGATACTGACGTCGTTTTGCGCACGGTGGCCGAAATCGCCTCGGAGAGCGACGGCCCCTCGCTACAAGTGGTCAATGTCGCCGGCCAGGGCGGCAATCTCGGCGCCAAGCAGGCAATCGAGGCAGCGCCCGATGGCTGCACGCTCTTATCCCTGCATCAGAGTGCTCTCACCAGCTATCTGACCGGCCGGGTCGAATTCTCCTACGAGGCCTTCGAACCGGTCGCCCTGATGGTCTCGACGCCAGCGATCTACGGCGCTTCGCAGAACGCACCGTTCAAGACGCTGCCGGAATTGATCGCCTACGCCAGGGAGAACCCGGGCGAGGTGCTGGCCGGCAGCACGCTCGGCTCGACCAGCCATTTCTCGATCCTGCTGCTTGAGGATGCAGCCGGCTTGAAGCTGAAGCATATCGGCTATGAGGGCACGCGCGAACGGATGACGGCCCTTCTCGCCGGTACCATCGAGCTTGCCGAGATCAATCTCGCGGCGAGTTCGCAATACATCAAGACTAACGAGCTGGTATCGCTGGCGATCACCAGCGAGGAGCGGCATCCGGACATTCCGACGGTGCCGACGGCGGAAGAGAGCGGTGCCGCGGTCTTCTATGGCACCGATCGCGGCATCGTCCTGCCCAAGGAAACACCGCCCGAGATCGTCGATTACTGGATCGGCCGGATGCAGGCCGTGGCCGAATCCGAGGAATTCCAGGAACGCATCGCCGCACTCGGCTCGGAGGTCAAATTCATCGGCGGCGAGGTTTACGGCGAGTATTTCGAGGCGACCCTCGACAAATGGACCGAGATCGCCAAGGAAGTCGGCGTCTACGCTCCGATCAACTGATGCCCTTGGCCGATCGAGTGATGCAGCCTACGAATGAACCGTCGTGACAGTGTCGTCGCCCTGATCCTCCTGCTGTTCGTTGCCGTGATGGCGGCGGAGAGCTTCGAGATCAGGAAAACGACATTCAGCTCCCTGCCCGCCGAAACCTGGCCACAGATACTTCTGGTGGCCCTGGGCATTCTCTGCGCCACCTATTTGTTGAGTTCGGTCCGGGGGCGAACCGCCCCTGCCGAACTCGACGAGATCGAGGCGGACGCAGCGCCCGGCTGGCGTGCCACGATCTCGCGTTATGCCAACCCCGCCTTGTGTTTCCTCGCTTTCTTCGCGTTTCTGTTGCTGATGCCGCTTCTGGGAATTCTGCTTGGCGGCATGCTCTTCGTCTTCGTCTGTCTCTGCCTGATCGGCCAGCGCGGGATGCGCGCCATGGCGGTCCACGCGGCCATCGCCATCGTCAGCGTCGCCTCGATGTGGGCCGTGTTCAGCTTCGGCCTCGGCGTGTTCCTGCCGCCGGGCGAGCTGATATCATTGCGATAGCGAGCGCTTCGGAACGCTGCGGATGAGCGATCTCGCCCTGCAGATCGGTGCCGAGATCTTCGATCTCACGACGCTGTCGCTGATGTTCCTGGGCGTGCTTGCGGGCATTATCGCAGGCGCCATACCCGGCTTCACCATCACCATGGCGGTGGTGCTGACCCTGCCCTTCACCTTCGGCCTCAATGCGGTCGACGGCATTGCGACGATGATGGGGGTTTATGTCGGCGGGCTTTCGGGCGGGCTCGTTTCCGGCATTCTCATCGGCATTCCGGGAACGCCCTCCTCGGTCGCCACGACCTTCGACGGCTTTCCGCTGGCACGACGCGGCGAGCCCGGCTACGCGCTCGGGCTCGGCCTTTGGTCCTCGTTCTTCGGGGGCATCCTGGGAGCGGTCACGCTCGTCGCCCTGGCCCCGCCTCTGGCCCGGATCGGGCTCGAGTTCGGCCCCTGGGACTATTTCTCGCTGACGATGTTCGCGCTGACGATCACCGCGAGCCTCTCCGGCGAGACGCTGCTCAAGGGGCTGATTGCGGGCGTGCTCGGTCTGCTGCTGGCGACGATCGGCGAGGATGGGATCAACGGCATCCCGCGCTTCACCTTCGGCTTCGATACCATGCGCACCGGCTTCGATTTTCTGCCCGTGCTGGTCGGCTTGTTCGCGTTCAGCCAATTGATGAGCGACATCCGCGATCCCGTGCGGGCGCGACAGCCGCTGCTCGACGCGGCACAGAGCAAGAGCGTCAGGATCGAGCACCTGCGCGCGATCCGCGAGATCATGCGGCAATGGGCGAACCTGTTGCGCTCGACCTGCATCGGCGTCTTCACGGGCGCCTTGCCGGCGGCCGGCAGCGCCGTTTCCAACATTCTGGCCTACGATCAGGCGAAAAAGGCGTCAAAGGACCAGCGGAGTTTCGGCACCGGCAACCCCGCCGGGATCATCGCGCCCGAGTCCTCGAACAATGCCACGGCAGGCGGTGCTCTCATCATGATGATGGCGCTCGGCATTCCGGGCGACATCGTGACGGCGGTCATGCTCGGCGCGCTGACCATCCACAATGTCGTGCCGAGTCCGACCTTTATCCGCGACCAGCCGCAGATCGCCTATGCCTTGTTCGCCTGTTTCTTCCTGGCTCATTTCTTCATGGTCGGAACCCAGTCGGTGGCGATCCGTGGCTTCCTGACCCTGGCGCGGGCGCCGATGTATGTCCTGGGCGTGGTCATTCTCCTGTATTGCGCCATCGGCACCTTCGCCCTGAACAATGTCGGCTTCGATCTTTGGACATTGCTGGTCTTCGGTGTGCTCGGCTATCTCATGCGTCTGCTGGGCTTTCCCTTGGCACCGATGATTCTCGGCGTAATCCTGAGCGGCGTCGCCGAGCGCAACCTCTCGCGCGCGGTCACTATCAGCGACGACTATACCTTGTTCCTGACCCGGCCCTTCTCGCTCTTCTTCATCATTCTGGGCGCGTTTTCGCTGCTCTATCCCTGGTATCAGAAACATCGCGCCGCGCGCTGGGCCGACTTCTTCGTGCCTACGCTGACCCTGGCCCTTGCACCGCCTTTGATCATGATGCAGGGCAATGTGCGCCCGGTCGCAGGTGCTATGCTGGTGCTGCTCGGGCTTTGGCTGACCTGGCGCGCCGTCCAACGCCCGGCGGTCCGAGGGGAGACGAAAAGCGCATGAGCCGTTCACCGGGGCGGACGCTCGCGGTCGGGATCGCCGGACTCGGCGCCGCCGGCGGCTCGGTCGCAGCAAAACTTCTGGAAGGCATGCCGGAGCTTCGTCTGGCAGCCGTCAGCGTCCGCGACACGGCCAAGGCGCGGGCGGCGCTCGCCGGCTTCGAGGGACCGATCATGGCCCCGCGTGAATTGGCAGCGCATTGCGATATCGTCGTCGAGTGCCTGCCGCCGGCGCTGTTCCGCGAGTTTGCCGAGGCCTGCCTCGAAGCCGGCCGCATCTTCATGCCCTTGAGCGTCGGCCAGCTGCTCGAGCACTGGGATCTGGTCGGCCTCGCCGAGGCCCATGGCGGCCGGATCGTCGTGCCGACCGGGGCGTTGCTCGGTCTCGATGCCGTCCGCGCCGCCGCCGAAGGCATCATCGAATCGGTAACGATGCTGACGCGCAAGCCACCCGGCGGACTCGAGGGCGCTCCCTATCTCGTCAGGAACGGGATCTCGCTCGAAGGCTTGAGTGAGCCCAAACGGGTTTTCGCCGGCACGGTCCGCGAGGGTACAGCTGGGTTTCCGGCCAATCTCAACGTCGCCGCGGCGTTGAGCCTTGCCGGCATCGGCCCGGACCGGACCATGCTCGAGGTCTGGGCGGACCCAACCGTGACCCGCAATACCCACACCATCGAGGTCGAAGCCGACAGCGCCCGCTTCAGCATGACCATCGAGAACATCCCGACCGGCATCAACCCGCGCACCGGCCGCATCACGGCATTGAGCACCATCGCCGCACTTCGAGGCTTGGTCACGGCCCTCAAGATCGGTAGTTAAGGCCGCAGGGAGCCTGCGGGGGAATTCGATGGCGGCGAAACCGACACTCGGCGAAATGGTTTTGGGGACCCAGGGGCTTGCCCTGTTGCGGCTCGCCTTCGGCGACGATGCGCAGGCCCGCCTGGACCGGATCGAGGAAATCCGCGCTATCCTGGGCGATTGGGACCGCACTCCGGCAATGTCGACGGCGCTTCCGGCATCGGAATATGATCTCACCGCGGGCTATTCGCGATGGTCCGAAACCTATGACCAGCCCTTGCGGCTCTTCCCGGTGGAGGAGCCGACGATGCATCGACTGCTGGACCATTTGCCGCCTTCGACGATCCTCGATGCGGCGTGCGGTACCGGGCGCCACAGCACCTATCTGGCAGCGCGCGGCCACACCATCATCGGCATCGATCAGTCGCCGGCCATGCTTGCCAAGGCTCGCGTCAAACTCCTCGAGCATGTGTTTCGCGAAGGCGACCTCGAAGCCCTGCCGCTCGACGACCATGCGGTCGATCACGCCATTTGCGCCCTGGCCATGGTCCACCTCCCCAAGCTCGACCAGGCCATCGCCGAACTCGCCCGCGTGGTCCGTCCTGGCGGGCGTGTCATGATCAGCGACGTCCACCCGTTCCTCGTCCTGCTCGGCTGGCAGGCGCAATTTCGTACGAGCAATGCCGAAACGGGCTTCATGCGGCTGCACCCGCATCTGACCTCCGACTATTGCGCGGCTTTTGCTGCGGCTGGTCTTCGCGTCCGCCAGTGCTATGAGCCGCGTCTTACCGACCAATCGGCCATCACACACGCCATCGAGAAATTCCCGGACGCCAACCGCGCCGCCTGGGTCGGCCTGCCCGGCGTGATCATCTGGGATGTTGAAAGGGTTTGACCCCTGAGCGCAACCGATCCGTCTACAGGTCTAGAAACGGATAGGCATTGAACATGCCGGTCTCCGACAGGGGTGGTGCGGTCGTTACGTATTGCGGTCCGAGTTCGTCGAGCGAGGTGATGCCGAGCAGGCCCATCGAGGTGACGAGTTCTCGGCGGAAAAGTTCGAGCATCGCGGCCAGACCGTTCGGGCCGCCCGCCGCCCGCCGCCAGCGCCCAGGCGTGCAGCCGACCGAGGCCAACGGCATCGGCGCCCAGGGCCATGGCCTTCAACATGTCGGTCGCCCGCAGGCAACCGCCATCGACATAGATTTCGGCGCGCCCGCCTACCGCAGTGACAATTTCGGGCAGGATGTCCATGGCCGCACGGGCGTGATCGAGCGCCCGGCCGCCATGATTGGAGACATAGACGGCATCGACCCCATGCTGCACGGCGATCTCGGCATCCTCGGCGGTCTGGATCCCCTTGACGATCAAGGACCGGCGCCAGCGGTCCCGGATCCTTGCGAGATCGGCCCAGGTAAAGCCGGCGCGGAAGGCGTTAAGTGACGGATCGCTTTGACTGGGCGGGATGTAGCCGAGCAGGATCTGCTTTTCGCGGATGCTGTAATAGTCGAGGTCGACCGTGAAGATCAGCGCTTCGTAGCCTGCCGCATCGACCCGTGCGACGACGTCATCGACCCAGCCGGCATCGCCGTGGACGTAGAGCTGGTACCAGGTGCGCCCGCCGCCGGCCCCGGCCGATGCCGCGGCCGCAATCTCGAGCGCGGGCTGGCTCGCCGAGCCGACAATGCCGATGACCCCGGCCCGATCGATGCCGCGGAAGGTGTCGGCGGAACCGCCTGCGGTGATCGTCTGCAGGCTGCCGATGGGGGCCATCATCAAAGGCATGGCCACCCGCTTGCCGAGCAGGACCGCAGTCGGATCGATCCGCGTCGTATCGCGCAGAACCCGCGGCTTCAGCGCCAGACGGTCGAGCGCGTGACGGTTGCGGCGCAGTGCCGTCTCGCTCTCGGTACCGCCATTGAAATAGGCCCAGACATTGTCGTCGACCCGCCCCCGCGCCGCACGCGGAATTTCCGGCAGACAGGAAAACATCGTCTTTTCAGCTATTTGCACGGATTTATTCTGATCGAATCTCGGGAGACGGATGCCGGAACGTCACGCTGCGTTCTCTCGGCCTTGAACGGCGACGGCCACTTCATTGCGCCGGAACCAGGGCAAGGTCCATGGCGGATCGTAGAAATAGGTGCGAGGCTCACCGACCGGCTGCCAGTCGCTGGCGGCAAGTGTTGCCGCTAGTGCATCTGTCTCGCGCATCACATGCTCGTCGGATCGCGAGCCGGAAAAACGCCGCACGGCTTCGAGTCTCGAAGGCACCTCGCGCAGGCTGACATCGGTATTGGTCGGCACGGGTGCGGTGTCGAGCGTCGTCCCTTCCGGCAGGAAGAAGGCCATGCGCAACGTGCCGTTCTCGGATTCGACCTCGACCGGGGCCGTCATCGCGATGCTTTCCGAGGGCGAAGCTTGCCCGGTTTCGACCGGTGCCGTCATCGCGATCTTGGCCTCGCTGCGATTGGCGCCCTGGATGTAGTCGAACAGGCGTCGGAACGCCGTGCTTGAGGGATCGCCTTCGGCAGTCGATGCCTCGGTCTCGGCGACGACCCGCGCGCCGTAATCCCTGACCTGCGTCGCCTCGTCGAGTTGGGCCACAACCGAATAGCCGACCTGTTCCGTTCCGGAACGATCACCCATGACCGAACATCCCGCCATCGCCAAACCCGCAAACATCAAAAAGACTAGCCGCAAAATGTCGGTCCTTCGCGTTGCCGCACGTCGTTAGCATGTAGGGCGTTGATCGCAGTCGGACCAATGCCTAACATCGCAGGGTTTGCTGGGAGAAAGGCAATGACGATGCAGCACGGCACATTCCATTGGAACGAGTTGATGACCCGCGACGTGGCGGCGGCCAAGGAGTTCTGCGGCAAGACACTGGGCTGGACGGTGAGCGGAATGCCGATGCCGGAAGGCACGTATTTCGTGTTCCAAAGCGGCGAGTCCATGGTCGGCGGGATGATGGACATGAACGCACCCCAGTTCGAAGGCATGCCGCCGCATTGGTTCGCCTATATTGCGGTCGACGATATCGATGCCAGGATCAAACAGGCCAAGGCCGAAGGTGCGAAAGTCCTGCGTGAGCCGTTCGATGTCGACATGGCCGGCCGGATCGCGATTATTCAGGATCCGACCGGTGCGGCGATCGGCTGGATGACGCCGAACACACCGGCTTCGAGCTGAATCCCAGTTTCGTCCGGTTTGATCGGTCCCCGGATCAACCGTGGGGCTGATGTTAAGGCCTGGCCGAGCGGATGAGGGCGCTGGCCCGCAGCATTTCAGCTGGGTCCGGCGCTTGCGACGAGCAGGGTGTCGACGACATGGATCAGCTCGTCGAGATCGACGGGTTTGGTCAGATAAGCGTCGGCGCCAAGCTCCATGACGTCGCCGACATGGTCCATATCGCCATAGGCCGAGAGAAATAGAAAGGGCAGATGTTCGAACATCTGGTGCTCGGTGCGGATCCGGCGGAGCATTTCGGCCCCCGACATTTCCGGCATCAGGCAATCGGAAATCACCGCGTCCGGCTTGGCCTCGAGGATAGCCCGGACCCCTTCGGCACCATTTGCTGCGGCGATGACTTCATGGCCCTGATCGACGAGCTCATCGACAAGGATCCGCCGAATCTCGATCTCATCCTCGACACAAACGATCTTGGCCATTTACAGCTCCCCGCTGGGCGGAATGTCATGTTGCGAGGATTCTCCTCACCATTCGACGATCCGAATTCAAATCGAATTTGCTTAACATCCGGTCAATATACATTGGCCATGAACCGTCTGAACCACATTCCGGCGTCGCGCACTGCAGCGCTCGGGCAGTTCCGGCAATTTCTGCCCTGCGCCGGGTCTGCCTATGCCGACGATCGCAATCACGACCTTGGCCCCGAACGCCGGACTAATGTGTCCGGTCTCTCGCCCTTCATCCGGCATGGTTTGCTCGACGAGGCGGAAATCATCCGCGCCGTGCTCGACTGGCACGGACAGGATCGGGCTCGCAAGTTCATCGAGGAGGTTTGCTGGCGCACCTATTTCAAGGGCTGGCTCGAGGCCCGACCGGAGGTTTGGCGGCGTTACCGACGCGATTTGGATACTGCCCTGGCCCGGCTCGAAAAGGACGGTGGACTAGACGACCGCTATGCCGCGGCTGTCCAGGGGCGGACGGGTATCGCGTGCTTCGACCACTGGGCCCAAGAGCTTGTCAGCTGCAACTACCTCCACAACCACGCCCGTATGTGGTTCGCGTGCATCTGGGTCTTCACCCTCGAACTGCCCTGGGTGCTCGGCGCCGACTTCTTCCTGCGCTATCTGCTCGACGGCGATGCTGCCTCGAACACATTGTCCTGGCGCTGGGTATGCGGACTTCACACCCAAGGTAAGACCTACCTCGCAACTTCCTCCAATATAGCCAGGTTTTCCGGTGGGCGGTTTCCACAGACGGAGGGGTTGGCGGCCACGGGCACCGCTTTGCAGGAGGCGCCGCTGCCGGCAGCGCAGCCTCTGAGGGGATTGTTGTCGGCTCAGCCCGACCTGCCGACCGGCCTGCTCATCACGGATGATGATTGTGGGGGTGAGCGGGTTCTCGAGGAAACGGGCCTCACCTCCAGAGCCTGTGCCGGTTTCTCCAGCGCCGACCACCGCTCACCTTTGCCGGTTGCCGAGGCGGTGCGGCAGTTCTCGACCGATGCGTTGCGTGACGGTTTAACCGGAGCTGGGAGGCAAGATACCCTACCCACGACTTTGCTTACACCCGCGCAAATCCTGGAATGGGCCGGAGCGCATGGGCTGCGCCAGATCCTGATGCGTTACGTGCCGCAGGGACCGAGCGAGGATGTGCTGCACGGCGCAAGGGATCAGCTTGAAGCCCGCGATATCCGCCTCGTCGAGATCCGCCGGCCCTGGGACGAGGCCTTCTGGCCGCATGCGACGGGCGGCTACTTCAAACTGAAAAAACGGATCCCGGCGGTTTTGCGCGGTCTTGGATTTGCGGTTTAGCGAAGGCGGACGATATCGAAGCGGTGCGAAGTCAACGTCGAACTCACAGCACGAGGTTGACAGCGCTCGATGAAAGGTGCGGATGGCGTCGGCTCAGTCGGCCCTGGGTGCGTTCCGGGCCGGCGCAAGGGATCATGCATGTCGGCGATCGTTTCCATTCGCAATCTCTCGAAATCCTACGGCGAGGATGTCTTCGCGCTCAAGAATGTGTCGCTGGAGATCGAGGAAGGCGAGATTTTGGCTCTTTTAGGGCCGAATGGGGCCGGCAAGACGACGCTGATCTCGATCATCTGCGGCATCGTCACGCCCAGCGAGGGGCAGGTCATCGTGAGCGGCCACGATGTCGTCAAAGACTATCGCCGGAGCCGCAAGCTGATCGGTCTGGTCCCCCAGGAGGTGGCGCTCGAGCCCTTCAGCCACGTGCGCAACAGTCTGCGGTTTTCGCGAGGACTCTTCGGCAGGGCGCCCAACGATGCACATATTGACGATATCCTCAAGCGTCTCTCGCTCTGGGACAAGCGAGATGCCCAGACCGTCGAACTCTCGGGCGGCATGAAGCGCCGGGTGCTGATCGCCAAAGCCCTGTCGCATGAACCGCGAGTTCTGTTCCTGGACGAGCCCACGGCGGGGGTCGATGTCGAGTTGCGGCAGGATATGTGGGGGATCGTCCGCAAGCTGCGCGATGACGGCGTGACCATTATTTTGACGACGCACTACATCGACGAGGCCGAAGCGATCGCCGACCGGGTGGGGGTCATCAATCAGGGCGAACTTCTGCTTCTTGAGCGCAAGTCCGAACTGATGCGGCGAATGGGGCGCAAGCGGATGCGCATCGAGCTGCAGACACCTGTCGACACGATCCCAGCAAGTCTGGCCGGGCATGACCTCGAGCGGGTCGATGATGGTGCGGCACTGCTCTACACCTATGACAGCCAGGGCGATCGAACCGGGATCATCGGTCTTCTCAACGACATTCGCACGGCCGGGCTGGTGTTGCGGGATCTGCAGACCAGTCAAAGCTCGCTCGAGGAAATTTTCGTCGATCTGGTCGGGAGGCGGCGATGAATTACCAGGCGGTCCGGGCGATCTTCATCGCCGAGATGTCTCGAACCCGGCGCACGCTCCTGCAAAGCGTGGTCTCGCCGGTCATCGCCACCGTGCTCTATTTCGTGGTCTTCGGCGGGGCGATCGGTTCCCGGATCGAGCAGGTCGAAGGCGTCACCTATGGCTCGTTCATCGTGCCGGGGCTGATCATGCTGACGGTTTTGACGCAAAGCGTCTCGAATGCGTCCTTCGGGATCTACTTCCCGAAATTCCTCGGCACCATATACGAGCTCTTGTCGGCGCCGGTCTCCTTCATCGAGATCGTCATCGGCTATGTCGGGGCGGCAGCACTCAAATCGCTGATCATCGGCCTGATCATTCTGGCCACGGCCGGCTTTTTCGTGCCGCTACAGATCAACCATCCGATCTGGATGCTATCCTTTCTGATACTCACCTGTATATCGTTCAGCCTGTTCGGCTTTATCATCGGGATCTGGGCCAGAAACTTCGAGCAGCTTCAACTCATCCCGCTGCTTTTCATCACGCCGCTCGTCTTTCTTGGCGGAAGCTTTTACTCGATCGACATGCTGCCGCCCTTCTGGCAGACCGTGACGCTGTTCAATCCGGTCGTCTATCTGATTTCCGGCTTCCGCTGGAGCTTCTTCGGCATTGCCGATGTCGCCGTCGGCGTGAGCATTCTGGCGATTCTCGTGTTCCTCGGCCTTTGCCTCGCGATCGTTTGGTGGATCTTCAAAACCGGCTACCGGATCAAGACCTGAGCGGGATCGATTAGGGCTTCGGTCGCCCCCGACTCGAAGCGGAAGGTCGACGTCCCCATATTGAGGGCGGGTCATTGACAGGTCCGTGTTCACTTCAGCACTCTTGGAGACGTCATGTCCGCGTCGGCAGCAGCAGCCAGAATCATTCCGTTCGACAATAGCTATGCACGGCTGCCGGACAGATTTTATGCGCGGCTCGACCCTTCGCCGGCGCAAGCGCCGAAGCTGATTAAGGTCAATCGCGAGCTGGCGGATGAACTCGGCCTGGATCCGACAGCGCTTTCGAGCCCCACAGGCGTCGAGATCCTGGCCGGCAACCGGACGCCGGATGGGGCGGAGCCGCTGGCGATGGCCTATGCCGGGCATCAGTTCGGCGGCTGGGCGCCGCAACTCGGCGACGGCCGGGCGATCCTTCTGGGGGAGGTTGTCGACCGCAACGGCCAACGCCGCGACATCCAACTCAAGGGCTCGGGTCAGACCCCTTTTTCGCGGATGGGCGACGGCAGGGCCCCGCTCGGCCCGGTGCTGCGCGAATACATCGTCAGCGAGGCGATGGCGGCCCTCGGTGTGCCGACGACACGGACTCTTGCGGCGGTGGCGACCGGTCAACCGGTGATGCGGGAAGCGATCCTGCCCGGTGCCGTGCTGACCCGTGTTGCCGCCAGCCATATTCGCGTCGGGACCTTCCAGTTCTTTACCGCAAGACGGGATGATGAAGCGGTTCGGCTCCTGGCCGATCACGTGATCGAGCGCCACTATCCTGACGCTGCAAACGACGAAAACCGTTATAAGGCGCTGTTCCAATGGATCGTCGACCGGCAAACCGCCTTGATCGCGAGCTGGATGGGGCTCGGCTTCATTCATGGCGTGATGAACACCGACAATATGACGGTGTCTGGCGAAACCATCGATTACGGACCTTGCGCCTTCCTCGACACCTACCATCCCGACACCGTGTTCAGCTCGATCGATCACACCGGCCGGTATGCCTATTCCAACCAACCCATCGTCGCCCGCTGGAATCTTGCCTGTCTGGCGCAGTCACTGCCGCCCTTGCTGGATGCAGACGAGACGGCGGCCGTCACCTGGGCGCAGTCGGTCGTCGATGCTTTTCCGGGCCGGTTTCTCAAGGCCTGGCTCGCTGTCATGCGCCGGAAACTCGGCATGGTCACGGCGCAGGAGGGCGACGCCGCCCTGATCGACGATCTCCTGGAACGCATGGCGGCCAACGGGGCCGATTTCACACTGACCTTCCGGCGTCTGGCCGATGGCGCGGATGCAGGCGGATTGTTCACCGATCCGGCATCTATGGAGGCGTGGCTGGAGACATGGCATGCGCGCCTGGCGCTCGAAAACATCGATCCGGCCGAACGGCAGGCTGCCATGCAGGCGGTCAATCCGCTCTACATCCCGCGCAATCACCTGGTCGAAGAGGCGATTGCCGCCGGCTACGGCGGCGATTTCGGGCCATTCGAGGCGATGCTGAAGGTGCTTGCCACGCCGTTCGACGACCAGCCTGGCCGCGAGCGCTACGCCCTGCCACCGCGGCCGGAAGAAGTGGTCCGGCAAACCTTCTGCGGCACGTGAATGCGAGTTTAATGACCGGTGTCCTAGGCACAGTGTCCGCGCTGCCGGGCGTCGACTTAGTCGTTTGTCTCCCAGGGATTCAGAACCGCGATCCCGGTGGCTGCGAAATCAGCGACATTGCGGGTTACCAATGTCAAAGCGTGGATCTGTGCCGTCGCTGCGATCAAGGCATCGGCGAGATGGAGTGTTTCGCCGTGACGCTCGGCCTGAACTCGTAGCACCGCTGCCGCGTGCGCTTCATCCGGGCCCACCGATATGATCCGATCGGCATAACCTTCGAGCAGACTTTGCACGGCATCGTGCAGGTCTTGCTTGCGCCTTCCTGCAGGCAGGCGCTCGATGCCGTAGGTCAATTCATGCAGCGTCACCGTCGAAATCCAACTGTTCCGCTGCCGGCCGACATAGGCGACCACGCTGCTGTCCGGCGGCTTCCGGGTCAGTTCGGAAAGAACATTGGTATCCAATAGGACACCGCTCAACGTCGGCGATTTTCGTCTGCGTCCGAGAACGGAATCTCGCGGGGTGGATCCTGCCGGTCGGGGAGTTGCAGCGTTTCCCCTTGGGGAAGATGGTCAACCAGCCAGGCGCCCAGCGGCGCTCGAAGCTCGCCGCGTTGGTCCCACAGTTCTTCAGGCACGACGACATAGCGTCGCTTGGTACCGATCCGTTGCGGCCCCTCCTCGCTGGCCCGCCGCAGCACCTCCGACAAACGCGCTTTGGCGTCGGCGACAGTCCACACACGAGGTGATTCCACGACAGTCCCAACCACAAAATTGTTCGTAGCAGCCTAGACTAGACTAGTAAAAAAAACAAATCAACGGCTTGATACAACCGATCAGACGCAGCGGCCGCCGTCGACTTCGAGGATCGTGCCGGTCATCATTTCGGCCTCTTCGGAAGCGAGCCAGACCGCGGCACCGGCGACGTCGCTCGGGCGGCTCATCCGGCCCCAGGGTATCGTGGCGACGAACTTGGCACGATTCTCCGGTGTGTCGGGCATGCCCATGAAGCGCTCCAGGAGCGCCGTCTCACCCATCACGGGGGCGATGGCGCAGACCCGGATGCGGTCGGGCGCGAGTTCGACTGCCATCGATTTGGTGATCGTGTTGGCAGCGCCCTTGGAGCCGTTATACCAGGTGAGGCCGGGCCGTGGCCGGATGCCGGCGGTCGAGGTGACATTGAGGATCACGCCGCCGTCATGCTCGCGGAAATGCGGCACGACGACCTTGGCCGCAAGAAAGATCGCCTTCACATTGACCGCGAAAATCCGATCATATTCCTCGGCTTCCACGTCCAGCATCGGCCCGTTATCGTGCGTCGTGCCGGCATTGTTGACGAGGATATCGAGCCGGCCGAACCGCTGCAAAGTCGCATTGAACGCTGCCGTGAGCTCGCTCATCGAGGTGACGTCGCAGCGGACCGCCAGTGCCGCATCACCGAGCGCGCTGGCGACGGTCTCGGCACCCTCCGCATTGAGATCGGCCACCACGACCCTTGCACCCTCCCGCACATAGGCCTCGGCGATGCCCCGGCCGAAGCCCGATGCCGCCCCCGTGACGAATGCAATTTTGCCTTCGAGTCGTCCGCTCATTCGATACTCCCCAATCATGACCACGACGTTAAAACGACTGGAAAATCACCAGGCCGGCATTGTCGGATACCAGCCGGGCCGCGCCGGATCGGCCAGATCCGGATTGGTCAGCCGGTCGGCCGCAGCCGAACCTCGTGCCCCGGCGGCATAGCGCGCCAGTACGTCCTCGTCGATCTCGATCCCGAGTCCCGGGCCCTCTGGCGGTGCGATCATGCCGTCCTTCGGCACCATCTTGCCGCCCCGGATGATATCCTCGACCAGATGCAGGTTCATATTGTCGATCGCGAGCTTCAGATGCGGCATGGCAACCGCGCAATGCAGCAGCGCCGCCCAGCCGATCCCAAGCTCGGCGCCGCTATGCATCCCGAGATCGATGCCGCTGGTATGGCATAGCCGGTCGACCTCCATGCAGGCACGCAACCCGCCCCAATACCAGGGATCGGCCAGCACCACGTCGATCGCACCCAATGACCGTGCCGCCTCGAAATCCTCGAACTGGTTGACGCACATATTGGTGGCGAGCGGGGTCGTCACCCGGGTCCGGATCTGCGCCATCGCCGCCGCGTTCCAGCACGGGTCCTCGTAGTATTCGAGACCCAGGCGATCGATGTCGCGGCCGATGCGAATGGCGGTCGCGGGCGTCCACGCCCCTTGCGGATCGATTCGCAGGGCCATGTCCCGGCCGAACGTCTCGCGCAGGGCCTCGAGCGCGTCGCGGTCGGTCTCGGGCGGGAAATAGCCTCCCTTGAGCTTGAGCGCGCGGAAGCCGTAACGGTCGACCTGAGCCTGTGCAAATGCCAGCATCTCGGAGGTATCGTGAATGCGGCCCGACCCTTCGGCATTGGCATGACGAAAGAACAGATAACTCGCAACATGCACGCAGTCATGCGCGCGACCGCCCAGCAAACGATAGACCGGCTCGCCCACCACCTTGCCGACGATATCCAGGCAGGCCATCTCGATCGCCGCCATAAAGGGCTCGGGTTTCTCGTAAGGATAATAGTTCCAGTGCTTCACCCGATGCCGAAGATAGGTTGTCTCCCACGGGCTGGCACCCTTCAGGATCGGCGCGAAACGCTGGATCGAGTCCGGCCGGTAGCGCCCCGCAAGTTCGCCATAGCCGGTGATCCCGCATTCGGTCGTCAACTTCAGGATAGTTCGAGAGTAGGCGCCGAGCGCCCCGTAACAGGTCAGGATCGGCGCTTCGATCGGCACCGAAACTGCAATCGCCTCAACCGCCTCGATTTTCATGAAACCCTCTCCTTCGATTCGCCAAGGTCAGTGCTTGTGAGTTGTCGCCGATGAAGGAAGAAGTGCGAAAGGGGTAGCACCCCTCTCGCGCTCTCGGCGCAAGGTGTTGGCGATGCTGTGAAGACTAGTTGCCGGGGCGGGCCAGCCAGGCTTCACGGTTGAGCCGGAGATCGATGTGAAGGCCCTCGGCCTTGCGGGCATTGGAGTATTTCATCTGCCGGCCGGTCTCGACGAAGCCGAGTTTTTGCAACACGTGGCGTGAGGCGGCGTTCTCCACGAAGACGCCCGAGATGATGTGGTCGGACTCGTTCGATGCAAAGAAATGATCGAGTGCCGCGGTCGCCGCCTCTGTGGCGTATCCCCTGCCCCAATGGGCTCTGCCCAGCCAATAGCCCAGGTGATCCTTCACGCCAATGACGCCGATCAGTTGGTCTCCCAGGAAAATGCCCCATTGGTTCGGCTGGTCCTGTCGCACCCCTCCGATATAGTCGTTGGCATCCTTGAGGGTGTAGGGAAACGGCGGCTGCACCAGCATCCGCATGACATCCCAGTCATTCGCAATGGCAACCAACGCCTCGGCCTCGTCTGGCCTCAGCGGTCGCAATAGCAATCGCTCGGTGCGAAGTTCGGTCATGACCGATTTCCGGCATCGATCATTGTTGATCCCGCCGCCATCTTAGGTCATGCTCGTGACCAAATCGAGCGGGAGAACGGTCATGATTGCGGGTGGATGTCTTTGCGGTGCCGTGCGCTATGAGATCGAGGGCGAGGCGACCATGGCGTTTCATTGCCATTGCCGCCATTGCCAGCGCGCTTCGGGCAGCGGCCATGCCCCACTCATGGCTTTTGCGAAGGATGCCGTAACCTCGACCGGGGAAACCAAGAGCTACGCGGTCCAAGCCGATAGCGGCCAGAATACGATCCGCCAGTTCTGCCCGAATTGCGGCAGCCATGTCTTCGGCATTCCCGAGATCGTTCCCGGTATCGTGACGATCTTCGCCGGCACGCTCGACGATCCGAACCTGTTCGTGCCGCAAATGGCAGTCTACACCCGCAGCCGCCCCATTTGGGACCAACCGACCGGCGAGCTCCCGGCGTTCGAGACGTTTCCAAGCGAGACGTGAGGGTAGAGGTCAGGAACACTACCTCTAGGTACAATCTACGCTCGACGCGCCATCTACGAACATGCAGCCGCCATCAGTCTTCTTACGGCCGCCATGTTCCGGCAGGCCTCGGATGAATTTAGCTTTTCATTCAAACTTCCTACCAAAATTCAATCGCACTTCGCTTCGCCACTAAGCGGTGTTACGATATTGAGAAATTCCTCTGCGAGCCAGAGTCTCGAAAAGACATGTATCTCACGTTTTTCGTCAATGACTTCCCACCCGAATGTTCGATCTCCAATGGAAAACAACAGACTACTCCAGTTGCCAATCCCTCCCTTACTCGCCACTTGCATTTTTGCAAGGGGCTGACGAACATAATTCAGCTCCTTTTTATACCGTTTCAATTTGGCGACATCAATACTTTGTAGATTTTCTATTTTTACGATTAAGCTCACAGTGTCAAACAATTCCTTGGCCCAATATTTGGCAATATGCGACCATAGCGTTTGTTCAAGTGACTGAGATTCGTCGAACTTTTCATTTCCATGCTGGTCTGCGATATAACCCTCTTTGACTCTCAACGCTCCATGTACTTGCCCAAGACCCTGGACATTCATTATGATCATGTCGCGATTATGTCCCTGAAGGAGAAGACTTGCTTTAACCCAATTTCGTAGATCATCGGAACGTAGTCCCATTACTCGATTATCCTTATCAAAGTTTAGTTTTGTCGTCATCCTGACATACGGTCTTCGGGCGCTCGATGTTTGGGCGACGATCTGCGGCGTCATTGCCACGATCCTCCCCAAGCTCTGGTTCGTCGACCGCATGGTCTGGCTTTATGGGGATATGCAGAAAGGCTAGTCGCGGAATGGCGCACTAGAAGTCCACCCATTGATCCCATCGACGACTGGTATGCACTACTGTGAGGATCTGGACGGTCTCTCGGTCGATTTGGTAGTGGACGCGGTATGGCAGTCCGGGTATCGAAAGCGCCCGTGTCGGCCCGGCGCGCCATAAGGGGCCCAACTCAGGGAAAAGTTCGAGATAGCGGATCGACTGCAGCAGACGTGCTACGATTGCGTCGGCAACCGGCGGATTGTGTTCGGCGATGTAGTCGTGAATATGACCAAGATTGGCCTGAGCCCGTCGGCTGAACTCAATGATCAATGCCGAACGTTTCCCAAACTTTTGTAGCCGGGATGCGGTTCGACGGGTCTTTCATCTCTTCTTGGGCCTGGGCGATCTCACGATCTACCCACGCAAGATAGTTCGGATCCGTGGAATCGGGCTGCTCCGTCGTAAGTTCTTCCAAACTCGTGCTGGTCTTTTCGGTTACTTTGTCCATGACTTGATAGTATCACATCTTGCCAGATTGGCAAATCTCGCCCTCGAATTGTCATGGAGATTCCGGTCGGGTTGTCGGTTCAAAAAACACGAAACTTCGCTACCTATTTGTCGAGAAGTTAGTCGCGGAGATAAAGTTATGACGCTCGTGCGTTTGCGCCGTGGATCGCAGATTACCCTGCCGCAGAACATTCGACAGGCCGCACGGCTTGAGGAAGGTGATTATCTCGAGGCGGGAGTGACCGAGGCAGGTATCTTATTGCGTCCGGTCAGTATCCGCAGCGGGGAGCCAACGCCTGCCCAGGAAGCAGAAATTCTGGCCATAACGGACGAGGTTCGAGCCGACTTAGCAAGAGCCAGACGGGAATCGGGCGTGGCCGACTGATTGGCTCGGGCGGAACGTCAGGGCAGCTCCGCTCTGTCCCTTCCGACAGCCCCGCTGCCGAATTACGCCACTGAGAAAACGAATCGCGGGGTCCGGGGGGATCGGGTCCCCCCGGGAGAAGCCTTAGACTTCCCGCTTACTGATGGTTGGCGGCGAGTTTTTCCATTTCGGCCTGGCCCCAGGTGACGGCTTCTTCGACGCTGTCGCCGTCGACGAGGATTTTCTGGGCGACGGTCGAGACGATCTTGGCGTTCGAGACATCGCCTGTCAGGCC
>JBGSYN010000226.1:0-9802 GCA_041750975.1 Geminicoccaceae bacterium
GGAATATGGCGCAAATTCGTTCTCTACTTTGCGCGATACGATCACAGGAATGAAATTAGAGATTTGTCCGGCGAGTTTGCCCAAGGCTCCCGGCTCGCGGAAAACAATGATTCGGTCACGAAATATACCGAGATCATCATCTTCTGATGCAAAGGCACTGTGCAGGAAAGCTAGTGCCTCATCGCATGAGTCCGCTGAGATTACTGTCGGCTTATTTCCATTCAAAGTTCGAAGCAAGCAAACTCGTTGGGCCTCTACTGCATCGGCGAACATCGAAGGAATGAGTGGAGGGTCGCAATCCGCCGACCAATGCTTCCAGGCTTCATCGAGGGATATCGCACCGTGTGCGTTCTGACCGGTTTCATTGGCAAACCAGACCTGTGCCGCTATCGATTGCTCGAGCCATTGTTCAAGATCGCTGGCGTCGTATGCCCGTACATCCTTCCAGAGATTCTTGGACTTATGTTTGGTTATCCACGCCGTTTTTCCGGCCCATTTTCGGGGCGTCACGAAGACAAAAATCATGTCTTTGCGCTCCGTCTCATTGACAGCCTTCACGCTCTTTGCGAAGTCGCCATCGGCTTTCTTCTTCGGGTCGTTTTTAACACCAAATTCCCATCCCGAATGGCCGCTGGGTATCCACGGGTTGCCTAGGGAAGCAATGATTTCACCGTCCCACCCAGGTTGCTCACTGTCGTCATTCCCTGGAAAATCGACTTTCATGAGTTGTACGCCCGTGGAGTTGACCAGAGTGCGCAACAACACTGCCAAGCGATGGCGGGGGGCGATCCCCGAGGCCGCCCATTCTTCGATTTTTGCGGCCTTTAACTGGAGAAAGGGAGGCACATACGGTTTAACACTTGCTGCTATAACCAGGTTATTCGTGCGCGCCGCGTCATTAGCGCTTTGCATATCCAAGAGATTTCTCGCCCTTGCGCCGAATACTTGCTCAAGTCTCGCCGCCATTTCAGTCGAAAGGTCAGCCTTGCCGTTCAAGAAGTTGGAAAGTGCCGGACGGCCAATATCCAGTAGCTTGGCCGCTTCGGTCACGGACATGCCTTGAGGAATTACGTTCTGCCGAACGTATAATCCGGGATGAATAATTTCTTCGCTCATGATTTTGCGCTTCGCCTAAATTGAACTATTCCGGCTTTATCTCACGGAGAGCGCGGAATGTCAATAGCGTGTAGCGTTACACAATACGATTGTTTTCTGGCGCATGATCCAACGGGCATTTGGCGCTTTCAACTTTTGGGGATGAATAAGTAGGAATGCGAAATAGTTTTTAGTCGGTTACGCTACCGTTCGGGTGAATGCCCTTCGTCACGAGAGAACACCCCGCGGGGAGCATGAGGGGCAAACGTTTTGCCCCTCATGCCGTCTTGAGCCACGTCAGCGCCTCAACTCGCCTCGTCGAAAACCATGATGCTGCCGCAACCTTGTTGGGCGGCGATGATGATCCGGCCGGCTGGTTCTTCGAAGGAGACTTCGTTGGCGGCGAGGACGGCTTTGGCGGTCGAGAGCGAGTGGACGCGGAAGATCAGGGCGGCGAGCATCGGGGGTGTGCCGTTGGCGGGACCGAATTCCTGCTCGAAGCTGGTCGGCTCGATGAAACGGAGCCGGGCGCTGCCGGCTTCGATCAGGATTTCGTCCCGGGTTCGGCTGAGGCGGTCGCCGAAGAGTTTGCCGTAGCCTGCTTCGATTGTTGTCAGGTCCTCGGCGATGCCGACGACTTCCTTGACGCCGGTGGCGGTGTTGGGTTGGTCCAGATAGTCGGGACGCCAGACCACCTCGGGTGTGTGCTGCTGGCAGACGAAGGCCCAGCCGCCCGGGGTGGCGTCCTGGGCGATTCGGGCGACGGTGAATTTGGCTTCCTTGCTGCCGCCCGGCAGCTCGACATCGCGCGCGAAGTGGACCGCTTCGGTGCCGGCGATGCCGGCTGCGGCGAACGATCGGGCGGCGGCGCGGGCATCGTCGGTCTTGAAGGCGAGGCCATGGGCGCCCTCGCGTTCGGCAACGAACTGCCGGGTATCGGCATTGAGCGCGGTTTCGGCGATGGGTGCCAGGACCTCGAAATAGGTGCGATTCTCCAGCATGACGGTGGCGTTGGCGGTGCCCATTTGCGGCGAGTGCACGCCCCGTGGCGTCGGCCTGAAGCCGAGTCTGGCGATTTGCCGCTCGGCGGTGTCGAGATCGCGCACCAGGATGACGACATGATCCAGTCCGCCCAGATGTTCCATGAAATGTTCCGCGCTGGCTGTTTTCGGTCGGCCGATGACACCATGATCGGGCCGGGGCGTCCACCGGCTTGCGGCTTGTGTGGAAGTGCGACTAGCTTTCCCACATCGAGACGATCGGCAATGAGGGATTGGGGCGTTGAAGGCAGCGGTGTTTCACGAGCATGGCGGGACGGGGAACGTCCGCTACGAGGATTTTCCCGATCCGGTCTGCCGGCCGGGGGATTGTCTCGTCCGGGTCGGCGCTACCTGCCTCAACGGGTTCGAGCCGATGATCCTGCAGAAGACCACCGCCTTGAGGACGCCCTTGCCGATGATTCCGGGCGGCGATGCGGCGGGCGAAGTCCTCGAGGTTGGGGCCGAGGCTCGATCGCTCTGGCAGGTCGGCGATCGGGTCAGCCTTTATCCGATGGTGGCGGGCGAGGGCATGACGGGCGAGACCCGTCTCGGTGCCGCCTGCGAACTCATTCGGGCACCGGCGGGAAATCTCGTGCGCCTGCCGGACGGTCTGGGGTTCGAGTCGGCGGCGAGCCTGCCCATTGCCTATGGCACGGCGTTGCGCATGATGACCAGCCGTGGCCGGGTCGAGGCGGGCGAGCGCGTGCTGATCCTGGGTGCAACCGGAGGGGTCGGCACGGCCTGCGTGCAACTGGCGAAGGCTGCGGGGGCCGAAGTCATCGCCTGCGGCAGTGCGGCTTGGAAGCTCGAGCGCCTCGAGGCTCTGGGGGCGGATCATACCATCAATACCGCCACCGAGGATCTGCGCCAGGCGGTCTGGGATCGCTTAGGCAAGCCCAGCACGCGCGGCGGGGGCAGGGATGGCAACCAGGGCGGTGTCGACGTGGTCGTCAACTTCATCGGCGGCGAGACCTGGATCGACTGCCTCAAAAGCCTCAGGGTCGACGGCCGGATGCTGGTTTGCGGGGCAAGCGCCGGCTATGAGGTCATGGCGGATGCGCGCTATGTCTGGTCGTTCGAGCAGATGATCATCGGCTCGAATGGCTGGACCCTGGAGGATCATCGAACCCTGCTGGCCATGGCGGCGGATGGCCGGATCACGCCGGTCATTCACGGCGTCCGCCCGATCAGCCAGACCGGCCCCGCCATTCAGGACCTGATCGACCGCAAGGTGTTCGGCAAGCTGGTTCTGGTGCCATGAGTGCGCCTCCGAGCCAAATTGCGTTGACCAGGGAGCAGGTGCAGGCGCTCTTGGATCGCTCGCCGCTGATCCGGTTCATGCAGATGTCATGCGAAGCGATCGATGCGGTACAGGAGCAGATCGTCATCGCCATGCCGCACCGGGCCGAACTGGAGCGTGGTGGCGGCGTCGGGCAGTTTCACGGTGGTGCGATCGCATCCCTGGTCGACGTTGCCGGAGATTTCGCGCTGGCGGTCAATCTCGGTGGCGGGGTGCCGACCATCAATTTGCGCACGGACTACCTCAGACCCGCTTCCGGGCCGAGGCTGGTGGCCACCGCCAGGGTCAGGCGGGCCGGTCGCACGATCGGCGTGGTCGATGTCGATGTTCACGATCACGCCGGCCGGCTCGTCGCGGTCGGCCGCGGCTGCTACAGCATGAATGTCGGCTGAAAGCGCGATTATCGTTGCCGGCATCAATCTTGCTTCGTAGCATCGTTTTTGTGGGTAGGGATAACGGCGCGCATTGGCAAGATGCGCGGAAGGAGGACCGTTCGATGATCAGGCTTTCAGGTTGGGCACTTGGCACTTTGGCGGCACTCGTGTTGACCACTGCGGCCCATGCCCAGACATTCAGGACCAATATCGTCGCCGATCCGGCCATGATCGATCCGATCACCTATTCCGAGCTCGTCGCGGGCGACGTGATGAGCAACATCTATGAGGGCTTTACGGGCCTCAATGCGGCAGGCGAAGTGGTGCCGGCGCTTGCCCTGCGTTGGGAGCCGCATGACGACAATCTGGGCTTCACCTTTCATTTGCGGCCCGGCGTGCAATTCCATTCGGGCCGCGAGTTCACGGCCGAGGACGTGAAATACACGCTTGAGGAACTCTTGAAACCGGGCAACAAGGGCGGGCTGAACGCGCCCTATCTGGACAATGTCGTGGGTGCGGAGGCGATGAAGAGCGGTGAGGCCGACGCCCTCGAGGGCGTCAAGGTGGTTGACGATCAAACCGTCGAGATCCGGTTCAATCAGCCGGAGGTGCTGTTTCCGATCTATCCGATCTGGTTCATGGATAAGGGGATCGTCGAGGAGCTGGGGCCGGAATGGATGCTGCAGGCGTCCGCGGGCACGGGTCCCTTCAAATTCGCCGAATGGAATCGCGGCCAGGACATTCTGCTTACCGCCCATGAGAATTACTGGGGCGAGGGGCCCTACGTCGATGAGGTTCGTTTCCTGATCGTTCCGAGCGACGATACCGGGATCTCGATGTTCGAGGCGGGCGAGCTCGATGCGATCTACATCAACAACACCGCCGAAGGCCGGCGTATCCTCAAGGACCCGCAGTTCGAGGACGAACTCGTCAAGGTGCCGGCGGCGCAGATCCGCTATCTCGGCATGAACCAGAATCTTTACCAGCCGTTCAAGGACATCCGGGTGCGTGAGGCGATCTGCACGACGATCGATCGCGACGGCATGGTGGCGGGATTGTTCGACGGTGCGGCGTTCCCGCTTTACGGCCAGGTGACGCCCGGGGTTGCCGGCTACAACCCCGACCTCGAGCCGATCGCCTATGATCCCGAGCGGGCGCGCGGGTTGCTCGCCGAGGCGGGCTTCGAGGGCGGCGCCAACATGCCGCCCGTCAAGGTCACGACGACCGCACCCAACAAGGATGAGGCGACCTATTTCGCCGCCACCCTCAAGCAGGAGCTCGGCATTCCGGCCGAGGTCGAAGTGGTCGAGCGGGCGACCCACATCAAGGCCATGAATGCGGGCGAGGTCGCCTTTTTTCCGTGGGGTTGGTCGGCCGGCTATCCGGATGCGCTCTACTTCCTGAGCCAGGTCTGGTACGGCCCGAGCGTCTATAACCGCGCGCGCTGGCAGAATGACGCCTTCGATGCGCTGATCGAGCAGGCGCAGCAGGAGCCCGACAATGTGAAGCGCTATGCGATCTACAACGAGGCCGAGCAGATCCTGCTCGATGACTGGGGCACCTGTCCGTTGACGGTGCGGATGCAGGTCGCAGCGGTCAAACCCAATGTCGAAGGCGTCAACCTCACGCCATTCCGGTTCCTGCCGTTCAATACCGTCAAGGTGAATTGAGGCAAGCAATCACGGCGTCGAGCGGGGCGGGCTGATGCTCGCCTACGCTTTGAGGCGCGTGATCGGGCTGGTCCCGGTCCTCCTTACGGCAATCGTGCTTTGTTTCATCGCCATTCAGCTGGTCCCGGGCGATCCGATCATGGTGCTCTTGAGCGACCAATCGGGCAATCTCGAGCTCGAAGCCCGGTTGCGCGCGGATTACGGGCTCGACCGACCGATCCTGGTGCAGTTCTTCGACTATTTCAGCGGCATTTTCGTCGGCGATTTCGGCATGTCCTTCCGCTTCGCCAATGTGCCGGTCACCAAGATCATCGGCACCAGCCTTGCCATTACGCCGATCCTGGCGCTTTCCGCTCTGACGCTTGCCGTCCCTCTGGGCATAGCACTCGGCACTTTTGCGGCATTGCGGCGGAACCGTCCGGCCGACATCATCACGATCTTCGTCGTCGTCGCCGGTATTTCCATTCCGAATTTCGCACTTTCCGCCTTCTTCGTGTACCTCTTCGCGATTAAGCTCGATGTCGTGCCGGTGGCCGGCTGGGGCAGTATCGAGCAGGCTGTGCTGCCGGTCCTGGTCCTGGCGATAGCACCGATGGGCTACATCACGCGGCTGACCCGCACCTACATGCTGGAAGTCCTGCAGCAGGACTATATTCGAACCGCACGGGCCAAGGGTTTGCGGCAGCGTCTGGTGGTTTATCGTCACGCTCTGCGCAATACGCTGGTGCCGTTGCTGACCACCATCGGCATCATCTTCGGCGGTCTGTTGAGCGGCACCTTCGTGGTCGAGACGATCTTCAATATTCCGGGGCTCGGCCGGCTTGCGATCGAGGCCATTTTCGCGCGTGATTACCCGGTGACAATGGCGATCGTGATGCTGTTCACGGTCTTCTACTCGCTCATCAATCTGGCGGTCGATCTGCTCTATGGCCTGATCGACCCGCGCATTCGTTTCGGCGAGGAGCAGGGCTGATGGCGGCAGCCGAGCCTTTCAGGGTTCTGGATCGGCGCGGAGCCGATTTCCGGCTACGATTTCGCCGGAGCCGCAACGCGGTGGCGGGTGCCGTACTGGTCACGCTGGTCGTGCTGGTGGCGATTTTTGCGCACTGGCTGGCCCCGCACGATTTCGAGCGGGTCAATATTCTGCAGGTCTGGGCGGTACCCTCGGCGGCGCACCCCCTGGGCACCGATGCCCTGGGGCGGGACATCTTGAGCCGGATTTTCGTGGGCGCCCAGGTCTCGCTCTTCGTGGCCCTCGCCGTGCTGGCGATCACGCTCACGGTTGGCGTCACATTGGGCATGGTTGCCGCCTATTTCGGCGGCTGGGCGGACACGCTCATCATGCGCACCGTCGACATCATTTTCGCCTTTCCCGAACTCATTCTGGCGATCCTGGTGGCGGCGATGATCGGCCCCGGGATCACTACCGTCATCATCGCCCTCTCACTGGTTTGGTGGCCCGGCATCGCGCGATTGACGCGTTCACTCGTGCTACAGCTCAAGAACGAACTTTTCGTCAGTGCGGCCATTGCCTGTGGCAGCCCGCCTCACAAAATCCTCCGCCGTCACATCCTCCCGAACATCGTCGCCCCCTTGATCGTCCGTGCCTCGATCGGTGTCGGCTTCATCATCATGGCCGAGGCGACGCTGAGCTTCCTCGGCATCGGCGTGCAGGAACCTCAGCCGACCTGGGGCGGTATGATCCGGGACGGACTTCAGGCGTTGCGGACCGACCCCTATCTGGCGCTCTATTCAAGTCTTGCCCTGGCGATCACCATCGTCGGCTTCAATCTCCTGGGTGACGGGCTGCGCGACATTCTCGACCCTCGGATTCGCGATCGGTGAGTGAAGACATTCTCCGTGTCGAGGATCTTGCCGTGGCCTTTTCGAGCCTGCGGGGTGAGCACCACGTCATCGAGAATGTGTCCTTCGAGCTCGCGCCCGGGGAGATCATGGGTGTCGTCGGCGAAAGCGGCTCCGGCAAATCGGTGACCGCCCTTGCGATCATGCAGCTCCTGGGTGATCAGGGCCGGATCGTCCAAGGCAGCATTCGGCTCCGTGATCAGGAACTCACGCGACTGAGCGAGGCCGCGATGCGAGCGATACGCGGCCGCGAGATCGCGATGATCTTCCAGGAGCCGATGACCAGCCTCAACCCCGTCTTCACGGTCGGATTTCAGATCGCCGAGGTCTTGATCGAGCATTTGGGGATGAGCCGTCGCAACGCTTTGCGGCGCGCTTTGGCACTCATGGATGAGGTCGGCATCCCCGCGGACGACCGGCTCGACGACTATCCCCACCAGCTCTCGGGCGGCATGCGGCAGCGGGCGATGATCGCCATGGCGCTCGCCTGCGAGCCGAAGCTCTTGATTGCCGACGAACCGACCACGGCATTGGACGTGACGATCCAGGCGCAGATCTTGAACCTCATTCGCCGCTTGCGGGACGATCACGGGACGGCCGTCCTCATGATCACTCATGACATGGGCGTCATAGCCGAGATGAGCGATCATGTAACCGTCATGTATGCGGGCGAGGTGATCGAGAAGGCGCCGGTCGAGGCGATCTTCACCGCACCGCAACATCCCTACACGCATCTGCTGCTGCGCTCGGTGCCGCGGCTCACCGGCCCGACGGCCAGGCTCGAGACGATCGCGGGCAGCATGCCTTCACCCGCGGCACTTCCGGCAGGCTGCCGCTTTCATCCGCGCTGCCCGCTGGTCATTGACCGTTGCCGCCGCGAATCGCCGAAGCTGGAGCGACTAGGCGCCGGCGAGGTCCGGTGTTGGCGCGCCGGCGATCATTTGGTAGCGGCCGCCTGATGCGTGCGCCAGCCGTTCTCGAGGTCGCGGGGCTGACCAAGGACTTCAAGGTTCGTGGCGGTCGCCGCCTGCGGGCCGTCGACGATGTGAGCTTCGGCCTCGGCTATGGCGAGACCTTGGGCATCGTCGGCGAGAGCGGCTGTGGCAAGACCACGCTCGGACGGCTGGTGCTGCGTCTGGTCCGGCCGACCTCGGGCGCCATCAGGTTCGACGGCCGCGATATCACCGCGTTGAACGAGCCTTCGATGCGTCCATTTCGCCGCGACATTCAGGTGATCTTTCAAGATCCCTATTCCTCGCTCAATCCGCGTCTGGCGGTGCGGGACATCATTGCCGAGCCGCTGGAAAATTTTGGCGCCTCGAGGCGCGAGATCGAAGCACGCGTGGCCGAGGTGCTTGGCATCGTCGGCCTGCCTGCCGACGCCGCCTCGCGCTATCCCCATGCCTTCAGCGGCGGCCAGCGCCAACGCATCTGTATCGCCAGAGCCCTGGCACTCAGCCCGAAGCTCATCATTTGCGATGAGGCCGTCTCTGCACTCGACGTTTCGGTTCAGGCGCAAATCCTCAATCTTCTGGCGGACTTGCGCGAACGGCTGGGCTTGAGCCTGCTCTTCATCTCGCACAATCTCGCCGTCGTGCGCCATCTGAGCCATCGCATTGCCGTCATGTATCTGGGACGGATCGTGGAGCTGGCCGATGCCGCAACACTCTTCACCATGCCGCAGCATCCCTATACCGCCGCATTGTTGAAGGCCGTGCCCGAACTCGATCCGAAACGCCGAACGGCACAGCCGCCGGTCGAGGGCGACATTCCGAGCCCGATCGACCCTCCGCCCGGCTGCGTTTTTCATCCCCGCTGCCCCAGGGCCCAAGAGCGCTGTCGCAAGGACGTGCCGGTACTGGCGGAAGCCGCTCATGGTGGGATGGTACGATGCTTCTTTCCGATTGGAGATCCGTCATGATCGTCGAGCGCACCTGCTATCTGCCGAAGCCCGGCAAGCTCCAGGAGGTTCTGGCAACGCGTCGCCGGGCGAGCCGGGTGCGGATCGGCGAAGGCTTGCGGGCCGGCACGATCTACCAAGGGCAGATCGACGGTGTGGACTGGGTCTTTTGGGAAGGTCGCTTCGCCAGCGAGGCCGAGCATCAGGCCGATCTCGACGCCCGCGCGGCGAGCGCCGATTTCGAGGCCGTCCGCTCGGAGATGCGGGGTCATATCGAGCATTTCGACCGTGTGATCATGCGGCCAGATCGGGATTTCGAGAGCTGCGTTTTATACGACTTGCCACTCGACGGGGCACCCGTCGAGCCCGTTGAGATGACCTTCAAAAGCGGCGATCTCGAGCTCAAAGGCTTCTTTTTCAAGCCGCCAGGCGAGGGCCCCTTTCCCTGCATGATCACCAATCATGGCAGCGGCATATTTCAAGGCTCGAGCGAGCTCTGCAGGCCCGGGATCGGGGCTCTTTTGATGAATTGGGGGGTGGCGTCCTTCCTGCCGCATCGC
>JBGSYN010000227.1:0-12947 GCA_041750975.1 Geminicoccaceae bacterium
TGCTGTTGGCCTATATCGTTCGCCGCGTTCTCTGGGCCGTGCCGTTTCTGTTCGGCGTCTCGGTCGTCGCCTTTGCGATCATCCAGGCGCCGCCGGGCGATTATCTGACGACCTACGCCGCCACTCTTGCAGCCTCGGGTGAGATCGTCGACCACCGGGCGCTCGAAGTCCTGCGCGAGCGCTACGGCCTCAACGAGCCCTTCCTGGTGCAGTATTGGAAGTGGATCACAGGGGTTCTTCAAGGTGATTTCGGACTTTCCTTCGAATGGCGTCAGCCGGTTTCCGAGTTGATTTGGGAGCGCACCGGTCTTTCGGTCTGCCTCGCACTTTCGACGATTGTCTTCACCTGGGCGCTGGCCTTTCCGATCGGCATCTACTCGGCATCGCGCCAATATTCGAAGGGCGATTATTTCTTCACGACACTCGGGTTTATTGGCCTCGCCACACCGAACTTTCTGTTCGCTCTGGTCCTCATGTACATCGGCGTGGTTTATTTCGGCGCCGATGTCAGCGGCCTCTTCTCCGATCAATACGAGAACGCACCATGGTCCTGGGGCAAGGTCGTCGATCTGATGCGGCATCTCTGGATCCCCGTCATCATTCTGGGCACCTCGCAAACGGCGAGCCTGATCCGTGTCATGCGGGCCAATCTCCTCGATGAGTTGCACAAGCCCTATGTCACGACGGCCCGGGCCAAGGGGTTGAGCGAATTCGATCTCTTGATGAAATATCCTGTCCGCCTCGCCCTCAATCCTTTCGTCAGCACTATCGGCTGGGCCTTCCCGCAATTGATTTCGGGTGCCGTCATCACCGCCTTCGTGCTGTCGCTGCCGACGGCGGGACCGCTCCTGCTGCAGGCCCTGCTGGCGCAGGACATGTATCTGGCGGGTGCATTTATCCTCTTGCTCAGCACGCTGACGATCATCGGCATGCTGGTCTCGGATATTCTGCTCGCCATACTCGACCCCCGCATCAGGTATCGCTGAACTATGGCTACTGTCGCCGAACGCCAGGATCTGGCCAACAACGAGGTCGCCTCCCAGTGGAAGCTGATGTGGTGGTCGTTCCGCCGCCACAGGCTTGCCATGGTGGCACTCGGTGTTGTCCTCCTGCTCTACTTGATGGCGTTGTTCGCGGAGTTCCTGGCGCCGTTCAATCCCCATGAAGCCAACCGCCGCGCCATTTATCACCCGCCCCAGGCAATCAAACTGATCGACACGGATGAGGCCGGCAACTGGTCGATCCGCCCTTATGTGAACGCCTTCAAGCTCGAGCGCGATCCCTTCACGCTGCAAGCGAACTACGTGCCGCAGGAAGGCGAGAAGATCTACCTTACCTTCTTCGGGCGTGGTGCCACCTATAATCTCTGGGGCCTGTTCGAGAGCGATCTGCATTTCCTGACAACCGTTGATCCGACAGAGCGCTTCTATTGGTTCGGTGCGGATCGGCTGGGCCGCGACATGGTCAGTCGCACCATCTATGGTACCCGAATCTCGATGTCGATCGGCCTCGTGGGCGTGACGCTGAGCCTGATCTTCGGCATCATTCTGGGTGGCGTCTCCGGTTATTATGGCGGCTATATCGATCTCGTCATTCAAAGGATCGTCGAGTTCGTGCTGTCATTGCCGACGATTCCGATCTGGCTCGGCCTGTCCGCGGCCCTGCCGCGCGACTGGTCGCCGATGTCGCGCTATTTCGCGATTACGGTCATTCTGTCGCTGGTCGGCTGGACCGAGCTGGCGCGCGTTGTCCGCGGCCGCTTCCTGTCGCTGCGCAGCGAGGACTACGTTACGGCGGCAAGGCTCGATGGCGCCAGTGAAGGGCGGGTGATTTTCAGGCACATGCTGCCCTCGATGTTCAGCCATGTCATCGCCTCGGTAACGCTTGCCATCCCGTTGATGATCCTCGCCGAGACATCCTTGAGCTTTTTGGGGCTCGGTCTGCAGCCGCCGATCATCTCCTGGGGCGTGCTCTTGAAGGAAGCTCAGAACATCCGTTCGATTGCTCAGGCACCCTGGCTGTTCGTTCCAGGCGGCTTCGTCGTTATCTCGGTGCTTTCCTTGAATTTCCTGGGCGACGGGTTGCGGGATGCCGCCGATCCTTATGCCCAGGGTCGCGAATAGGGCCGGCAATCATGGACCAGACAGCCACGCGAATCGCCAATGCGAGCGCGATTGCCGCCGGAGAGCCGGTGCTCGAGGTCAAGAACCTCACCACCGAATTCCCGATGCGCACGCATACGCTGAAAGCCGTGGATAATGTCAGCTTCACGCTGCGCTACGGACGCACCCTGTGCGTGGTCGGCGAAAGCGGCAGCGGCAAGAGCGTCACCGCGCGCTCGATTCTCCAAATCGTCGATCGGCCGGGACGGATCACCGAAGGCGAGATCCTGTTCCACCAGCATCTGACCTCCAAAGGATTGGAGGGCGCCGGAACCATCGATCTGGCGCAGCTGCCGCCGCGTTCCCCCGCCATTCGCGCCATTCGCGGGCGCGACATCGCCATGATCTTCCAGGAACCGATGAGTTCGCTGTCACCGGTGCATACGATCGGCAGCCAGATCATCGAGGCCATTCGCCTGCATGACGGTGCCGCCAAGAAGGAAGCGCGTGAGCGGGCGATCGAATTGCTGCGCAGCGTCGAGATCCCCAACCCCGAGCACGCAATCGATCGCTACCCATTCGAATATTCGGGCGGCATGCGGCAGCGGGCGATGATCGCCATGGCCCTGTCCTGCAGTCCGTCGGTGCTGATTGCCGACGAGCCGACAACCGCCCTCGACGTCACGACGCAGGCGGAGATCCTGGATCTCATGCGTGACCTCCAGGAAAAATTCGGTATGGCGTTGATGTTCATCACCCACGACATGGGTGTCGTCGCCGAGATCGCCGATGAGGTCGTCGTGATGCGTCATGGCAAGCTGGTCGAGCGCGGATCGGTCGAGGATATTTTTCACCAGCCGCAACATGACTATACCAAACGGCTGCTCGGCGCCGTGCTCGAGCTGGACGAACCTTCACCGAAACGACTCGAGATGCGCGCCCGCAAGCCCCTAGGACCGCCGATCGTCAGGCTCAAGGGGCTTGAGAAGAAATTCTTCATGTCGAAGGGTCTCTTTACCAAGCGGCAGGATCCGATCGTTGCCGTAGGCGGGGTCGATCTCACTCTGTACGAAGGCGAAAATCTCGGCATTGTCGGCGAGAGCGGCAGCGGCAAGACTACCTTGGGGCGCTGCATCGTCCGCGTCCACGAGCCGACCGGCGGCGAGATCCACTATCGGCGCGCTAACGGCAAGGAGGTCGAGGTCCTTACACTCGGCAAGAGCGGGCTCCAGGATATCCGCCGCGAAATGCGCATGGTGTTCCAGGACCCGTTCGGCTCGCTCAATCCGCGCATGACCGTGCAGCAGATCATCGGCGAGCCCCTGGTCTGCAACGGCGAAACCAACGCCAGAGTGATCCGCGATCGGGTCGCCGAGTTGCTGGAGATGGTCGGCCTGCCGACCCAGACGATGGAGCGCTATCCGCATGCGTTCTCTGGTGGCCAGCGCCAGCGTATCGGCGTGGCGCGTTCGATCGCACTCGATCCACGGCTAATCATCGCCGATGAGGCGACGTCGGCGCTCGACGTCTCCCTACGCACACAAGTGCTCGATCTGCTGCTCGATCTGCAGGAGCGGCTGGAGCTGAGCTTCATCTTCATCAGCCACGATATCAGCGTCATCCGTTATTTCTGCGATCGCATTGCGGTCATGTATCGGGGCCGCGTCGTCGAAACCGGCGACACGCTCGAGGTTTGCGACAACCCCCAGCATGCCTACACCAAGGCGCTGCTATCGGCGGTGCCACGCCCCGATCCGCGCCGACGCAAAATGCATCAGCGGCACCGCTATCATGAGCCCGCCGCCTAGTTTTCCCAAGTAATTCATTCATTCAATAAAGTCGTGAAAAAATGAAAATCACAGAAATCAAGACCTGGTGCGTGCAGGTTCCCCATCAGACCGATCCCGCTAAAGTCGAGCGCGCCTGGTGTTTCATCAAAATCCTGACCGACGAGGGTGTCTATGGTGTCGGTGAAGGCAGCGGCTGGCCGCGGGTCATTCAAACCGCGATCCAGGATCTCTCGAACCTCCTCGTCGGCGAGGATCCGACCCATATCGATCGGCTCTGGCACCGTTGCTATCTCGGTTTCATGGGTCATGGCCAGATCGGCACGGTGGGCGGCGGGGCCCTGACGGCGATCGAGATGGCGCTCTGGGACATCAAGGGCAAAACCCTCGGCCAGCCGATCTGGAACCTGCTGGGCGGCAAGTTCCGCGACGCGATCCCCGCCTATTGCCACGCCAAGACCCCGGAGCAGGCGCAAAAGCATATCGAGCTCGGCTACAAAGCCTTTAAATGCAGTGCCACGGGTGTTATCGATATCGACAAGATCGCCGCCCTTCGAGACCATATCGGTCCGGACCTTGATCTCATGACCGATGTCCATGGGCCATCCTGGATGACCGTAGCCGACGCCATTCATCTGGGCCGGGCCCTCGAGCCCTATGATCTCCTCTTCTACGAGGACCCGATTGCCCCTGAAAATCTCGATGGCTACCGGCGGATCCGCGACGCGGTGGATATTCCTCTGGCGGCCGGCGAACGGGTCTCGACCTTATGGGGCATCCGGCCCCTGGTCGAGGACGAACTGGTCGACGTCATTCAACCCGATACCGGCCGCGCCGGCGGCATCCTGCAGATGCGCAAAATGGCGGCGATGGCCGAGGCACATTACATCACGATGGCGCCGCATTCGGGCTCACTGGGGCCGCTTGCGGATTTCGCCGCCCTCCATGTGATGGCGTCCATTCCCAACGCCCTGATGATGGAGCGGGTCGAGTTCCAGTGGGAGGGCCGCTATCAAATGATCACGCCCGAGCTCAAAATCGTCGATGGCAAGCTCCCGGTGCCAAATACACCCGGTCTCGGTGTCGATCTGGTCGAAGAAGAACTCGACAAATATCCGGTCACCAAAAACGTCCGCAACGCCCCGAGTGACGACGGCTGGGCCTTCAATCCCGACACCGCCGACGAGAACGTCTACTTCCAGACCCGACTGCGCCGCCGTCGGATATTGAGCAGTCGGAAATAGGCACGCGCCCGCCAGCGGCCGCCGGAAAGCACGTGCGACCTACCACTGATTATAGGGCAGGAATTTCCCGGACATGGTGATCTTGACACGATCGCCCTTCGGATGCGCGACACGGTCGATCGCCATGTCGAAGTCGATGGCGCTCATGATACCGTCGCCGAACTTCTCGTGCACGATCGCCTTGATGGTGTCGCCATAGACATAAGTGATCTCGTGGAACCGATAAATCAGCGGATCCTTTGAGGCCGTTTCGACCCCTTGCGCTTTCTTCGGCGGTTCCTGCAACGCTTCGGTGATCTCGGTGCCGAGGCCGAGAAAGGCTGCGACCTTCTCCGCGGCCGCCGCAGGCATCGTGTTCTGACCGAGACAAGACGACACGACAAAAACCTCGGACATGCCCGCCGCCTCGGATATTTGCTGCCAACTGCGATTCTGCTGCCGTTTGGCGATGATGATCGTCTCGGTCATTTCAAGCTTGCTCAGAAGAACTTCGGTCATCTGCAGATCCTTTCCGAACTGAGATTCAGCAGCAAAACCTTACCGGCAATCCGCCGCCGATCATGGGATCATGCGTGACCATGCTGTTGCACCAGTTCATCGTAGTAATTATTACCATCCGAGAATTCGATGAAGACACAAGGCTGGTCGCCAACAGTCCAGGCGTCATGGCCCGGCGGCAACATCATGATATCGCCTTTTTCAAAGATCTCCTCGGATCCGTCATCCATCCTGATCTTGATAGCGCCAGAAAGAACATAAGCGACATTGGGCAATGCACAGGAATTCGTCTTAGCATAGTCCTTGAGGTCTTTCGACCAACTGGCGCCTGCATCGAACGTCACTTTCGTCGCGCTTACGGTGTCTAAAACGACAGTTTGTTTGGAAATATCACCGTGCACGTCGCGTGCCGCACCATCCAGGCTGGCCTTCTGCATGATTTCCAGTGCCATGACGTATCTCCCGTTCTGTGAGTTATCCCGAAGCTAACGGAGCAATATTCATACCAGATATTGCCGCTATTGCCTCGAGAGGAGCGAATTTGTCTAGCTGCCCGAACGTTTCCAATTGGGACGGTCTGGACCGTACTCGCGGGCGAGATAGTCGAGTATAAGGGGCTCAGTATCAGGCTCGATTTCGGGCATGACCATCTCTTTGACCATCCAGTCAATTATCTTGTCCCAACTCTCTCGCGTCAGACCCTGCTGCTGGATGATCAGTGTCGAGTGGCAGCCGCTACAGCGGTATGCGGCATTCGCCAAAGACCCTTCAATTGGTCAACGGACAACGCATGCCGCCGGTCCGGCTTGTCTGGACGCTTTTTCGGCCGGGCACCGGAGCGGCACTGACCGGGCGAGGAATGATTGATGGCGGAGCGGGCGACCTCGCCTGGCTACGAACGGGGACGTTTTTCAGACAAACCTCGAATGACTGAAACGTCAACGTCCCTTCGCTTAGTGCCTTGCGGGCTCCAGGCGTGTATCAGGCGACTGGCCAACTGAAATGCCTGGAGCCTGATGACGGAAAGAAGCCAGGATAGCCGTGTCCGCGTCGATCTCATTGCCGTTGTCATCGCTGTCCGCGGCGGCGAACCCCATGTCTTGACCGTGAACCGGCGAGGTCAACCGGCCGTGGCGTTGCCGTCGGGTCCCTTGCAGCCCGGGCATCGCTCGCTGCAGGCGGGGCTGAGATCGTGGGTCGAGACACAGACGCATTGCCGGCTCGGCTACGTGGAGCAACTCTATACGTTCGGCGACCGCATTCCTTCGACCATCGACACTGGCATACGCTCTGAGCAGCGGACCATCTCCATCGCCTATCTGGCACTGGTCCCTCTCCCCAGGGAAGAGCTCCCGATCGAAGGGCGTTGGCAGCCTTGGTATGCCTTCTTTCCCTGGGAGGATGGACGGTCGGGCGAGCCGCCTTCGCGTGCCGTGATCAACGAGCGTCTTGGCGGCTGGGCCAACCGAATGGGCCGGCAGCGCGACAATGATCACCTCGAACGAGCGCGTCTGACGTTTGGTATCGACGCCGCAGCTTGGGATGAAGAGCGGGCGCTGGAACGCTACGAAATGCTCTATGAGGCCGAGCTCGTTCCTGAAGCCTGCCACGATCGCTGCCTCGAGCCTCCCTTTGAGGTGACCGAGTTTCCGGGCGTTTCGATGTTCGCCGATCATCGCCGCATTCTGGCGACGGCGGTCAGCCGGCTGCGCGCCAAGATCAAATATCGCCCGGTCCTGTTCGAGTTGATGAAGCCCTCGTTCACCTTGTCGGAACTGCAGAAAACCGCCGAGGCGCTCTCGGGCATGCCCTTGCATATCCAGAACTTCAGACGGCTTGTCATGCAGCAGGGTCTGGTCGAGGAGACGGGTGAAATCGCGGCGGATACCGGCGGCCGGCCGGCGAAAATGATGCGTTTTCGGCGCGAAGCCACTTTGGAGCGGCCGACGCCGGGCGTTCGGGTGGGTGCTACCCGTCGTGGCGGCTACCCTTGACATGAAGCGCGAAGCTCTTATGCTCACTATGAGTAAAAGCCACTAGCCGCGAGCTAGTGTTTTTTTGCCTTACTAATGCTCAATTTGAGCAAAAGGAGACCTCTATGGTCGGCACCCTGAATCAGGAAGTGGAAACCCGGTCCTTCACGCACGGGGTCGCGCGACGTACCGAGGCGATCCATCAGCGCGTGAAACATGTCATTCCGGACTTCGAATGGCCGCTCTTCGCCCCCGAGATCGACGCCATTCAGGCGCTGAAACGCCATCGCAACGCGATCATACTGGCCCACAACTACCAGACACCCGAGATCTATCACGGCGTCGCGGACATTGTCGGCGATTCGTTGGAGCTGGCGCGTCGTGCGGCCGAGACCGATGCGGACGTCATCGTTCAGGCCGGGGTCCACTTCATGGCCGAGACGTCGAAGCTGGTTAACCCCGACAAGACCGTCCTGATCCCCGACATGGAGGCCGGCTGTTCGCTCGCCGCGTCGATCACAGCCGCCGATATCCGCCTGCTGCGCGAAGCCTATCCGGGCGTGCCGATCGTCACCTACGTCAACACCTCGGCGGAAGTGAAGGCCGAGTCCGACATCTGTTGCACTTCCGGCAACGCCGTACGCATCGTCGAATCATTGGGCACGCCGCGCGTGATCCTGCTGCCCGATAAATATCTGGCGAACTACGTCGCAGGTCAGACCGATGTGGAGATCATCGGCTGGCGCGGCCGCTGCGAGGTGCATGAGCGCTTCACCGGCGACGAAATCGATCGCTTCCGCAAATCGAACGACGGCGTCGTCGTCATCGCTCATCCGGAATGCCCGCCCGATGTGATCGCAGCCGCTGATTTCGCCGGCTCCACCGCGCAAATGACGAACTACGTCAAGACCAGGCGGCCGTCGCGCGTGCTGCTGCTCACCGAATGCTCGATGAGCGACAACATCGCCGCCGAAGCGCCCGATATCGAATTTATGCGGCCCTGCGGTCTATGCCCTCACATGAAACGGATCTCACTGCCGAAAATCCGCGAGGCGCTTGAAACCCTGCAGCCCGAGGTCACGATCGACCCGGCCGTGGCCCGGCGCGCCAGGGCCGCGGTGCAGCGCATGCTCCAGGTCGTCTAATGAGTGCGAATGCCATGAACACCATGCAAACGGATCGGGTGATCGTCGTCGGCAGCGGCCTGGCTGGGCTGGCGACCGCACTGAGCCTCGCACCCCTGCCTGTCCTGATCGTCACGGCGGGACAACTCGGCAAGACGGGCTCCAGTGATTGGGCGCAAGGCGGCATTGCCGCCGCTATCGGATCCGACGACGATCCTTGTCTGCATGCCCAGGATACGCTCGCCGCCGGTGCCGGCCTCTCTGAGCTGGCTATCGCTCATCGGGTCGCTGCGGCAGCGCCTCGATGTGTCGAAACCCTGGCGCAATGGGGCGTTCGGTTCGACCTGGATGGCGCGGGCAATCCCGCACTGACGCTTGAGGGCGCTCATTCGCGCCGGCGCATTCTCCACAGTGGTGGCGATCGGACCGGCGCCTCGGTTATGGCGGCACTTGTCGAACGAAGCCGAGCCACGCCCTCGATCGACGTCCTCGAACAGGCAGAGATCGTCGAACTTCTTCTGAATGATGGCGAGATCGTCGGCGCATTGGCTGCAAAAGACTCTTCACACGTTGCAATTCTCGGCCGAGGCGTGGTTCTGGCCGCGGGCGGTGCCAGTGCCCTCTACGCCTCGACCACGAACCCGCTCGGCAATTGGGGCAGCGGGCTGATCCTGGCAAGACGGGCCGGCGCCATCCTCCGGGATCTCGAATTCGTCCAGTTCCATCCGACCGCGATCGCCGCCAGTGCGTCTTTCGAGGGCGGGCCGCTGGCCCTCGCCAGCGAGGCGATCCGCGGCGAAGGGGCGACTTTGGTTGACGAATCCGGGACACCGGTCATGGCCGGCATACCGGGCGGCGACCTGGCGCCCCGCGATCGCGTCGCACGGGCGCTTTGGGACCGTATTCAGGCAGGGCACGAGGTATTCCTCGACGCGCGCGAGGCGCTCGGACACCGCTTTCCCCAGCGATTTCCTCACATCACCGCCCGCTGCCGGGCTGCCGGAATCGATCCGGTAACCCGGCCCATTCCCGTCCGGCCGGTCGCGCACTACCATATGGGCGGCGTGCGGGTTGATGCGTCTGGGCGAACTGACGTGGCCGGGCTTTGGGCCGTTGGCGAGATTGCGTCGACCGGCCTGCATGGCGCCAATCGCCTCGCCAGCAATTCGCTGCTGGAAGCCATTGCCGGCGGGTCCTGGGTCGCCGAAGACCTTCAAGGCTGTTCAATTATTGGTAGCCCGCGCTGTCTTTCAGCGAGCCAAGCCTCCCACCCTGGCCGCTATGAATGTCACGAGCGCTCGGCATCGCCAACCCTGAAACTCAGGCAATTGATGGAATCGCACGTGGGCGTGGTCAGGGATCGCTCCGGGCTCCAAGCCGCCGTCGCCCGGCTTGCGGCCATTGGCGAGGGTTCGAGTCCCAACGATCCCTTGAGGCGCATGGCGGAGGTCGGGCTTTTGATCGCGACGGCGGCACTGAACCGCGAAGAAAGCCGCGGTGCCCATTCGAGGCGGGATTTCCCCGAGACGACGCAGCTTTGGGCGCGCCATCAGGACATCGCAGCCGGTACGGCTCAGGAGACCTGTGCGCCTGAACATGGTCTCGAAAGGCTAGCCCGATGAACGAGCTCGAAAACCTTCCGGACCTGCTGATCGAGCCGGTCGTGAGATCGGCGTTGCTGGAGGATCTGGGGCGGGCCGGCGACATCACGACCGATGCCATCATACCGGCGGCTCAACCTGCCGGCGCTTCGGTGATTGCACGCGAATCCGGTGTCATTGCCGGGACGCGCAGCGCCGAACTCGCGTTTCGCCTGCTCGACCCGGCGGCCGCATGTACCATCGAAGCCCCGGACGGAACGCCCGTCGAGCCGGGACAGACGGTGATGCGGCTCGAGGGACGGGCCCGGGCCTTGCTGTCAGCCGAGCGTGTCGCTTTGAATTTCTTGTGCAGGCTCTCGGGCATCGCCACGGCGACGGCAGCATTGGTCAGGGCGGTCGAAGGCACCGATGCCGTCATCACCTGCACCCGCAAGACAACGCCGGGTCTCCGGGCTTTGGAGAAGGCCGCGGTGCGCGCCGGCGGTGGCGCCAATCACCGTTTCGGACTCGATGATGCGGTCTTGATCAAGGACAACCACATCGCTCTTGCCGGCGGTGTCGCCACCGCCATCGAGCGCGCGCGCCGGCGGATCGGCCATCTTGTGAAAATCGAAGTCGAGGTCGACACCCTGGAGCAACTCGAGCAGGCCATGGCCGTCGCGCCCGACGTCGTGTTGCTCGACAATATGACGCCCGAACAGCTGCGCCGCGCGGTGGCGATAGTCGGCGGCAGAGCCAAGACCGAGGCTTCGGGCCGGGTTACCGCCGAAACCGCCCCTGCGATCGCAGCGACCGGGGTGGATTTGATCTCGGCGGGATGGCTGACCCATAGTGCCAAAAGCCTCGACCTCGGGCTCGATTTCGAGACGGTGTGAGACGAGTTTGCGTCTGCCCCGATCAGTGAGTGGTGGCCTCGCGCCAGCGCACGATCGACGCCGCGACAACGGCAAAAATCACATGACCGACCAACGCGACCCAGGTGATGCCGGTGAAACCCAGAAAGGCCGGGTTGCCTGCCACCAGATGCGCCATGATGTAGAGTGCAAAGATCCAGAGGCCGACGCCATAAAGGGTTGCCGAGACGAGCCAGGACATTGATGGCGCGATCCGTTCGACAAGCGGCCGCCAGATGAACATCCAGCCTATCGGATAGGCGATAATGCCTGCGACATAGTGCAGAAGATGTCCGCCCGGACTATATGCAACGCCGAACGCGGCCTGCCAGGTTTGCGTCGCCAGCGGCACCGGGGCGAGGTTCGGAAAGCCGAGCATCGGCGAGAGCGCCTGCCCGTATAGATCGAAAGCCGCGGTCGCGACCGCGCCGGCGAGCAGGATGGTCATGACGGTGGCCATCGTGATTGGCGGAAATCCAGCACGATCATGCGTTATGGTCGTATGCGTAGCCATGGGACAAGTCTCCTTCGGTTCCCAACGACGCCATAGGTATGTGTCTGCTTGTGAATGCGCACGTGACGACTGTCACTGGTCACGCATGTGTGCCTTTTGGTGAAGTCGCGACCTCTATTTACTCGCGGTCGATGATGTCGATCAGTTCCTGAAACACGCGGCGCTGATCCGCTGGATCGCCCGTGGCGATCACGTCCTCGATGCAGTGTGTCGCATGGTCTGCGATGACCAATCGCTCGACCGCCCGCAAGGCCGCACGCGCAGCAGCCGCCTGGTTGAGGATGTCGACGCAATAGCGGTCTTCCTCGACCATCCGGGCAATGCCGCGCACCTGCCCCTCGATCCGCTTTAGCCGCCTGAGTGCCGCGTCTTTCTGACCTTCCATTGCCGATTATTCCCTGGTTGTGACACCGTACTTAGTGACTCCATCATTCTCAAAAATGATGGAACTCATAGCAGATTGCTCACGTTGTCTCAGCTTTTACCCCCCTAGGGTATGGGTGCCGTTATCCATATCAGCCGACCATGGAGAGCAGTCATTGCCCATTTAGCCTTGCCTTGCCGATGAATCAGGATTTTCTCACCACTTGGCATGCTGCCGCGACAACCACGATCGGCCTTTTCTGGATGGCGTTCTGGGCTTTCGGTCTGGGCTAAGTTGTCTCCAGCATGATCCAGGTCTTCGTCACCCGCGAGCGGATGCGGCAAAGTATGGGTGAGGCCGGACCCAAGACCATCCTCCTCGCAACGGGCTTCGGCTTCATCTCGAGTTCCTGCTCGTTCGCGGCACTTGCCACCTCGCGCTCGCTGTTCGCCAAGGGCGCCGGGCTGATCCCATCGCTCGCCTTCCTGCTGGCATCGACCAACCTCGTCATCGAACTCGGGATCGTCATTGCGATCTTCTTGAGCTGGCAATTCGTCGCCGGTGAATATATCGGCGGCATCCTGCTGATCCTCCTGATGTGGCTGGCGGTTCGCCTAACCTATCCTCGCCGGTTTTTAGAGCAGGCAAGGGACAAGGCTCGAGCCCAAGAGTTTCTTTCAGACGCTGTTCATCGGGTCCCGCACCGAGAACCCATCATTCCTCGCCTTATTGGAACAGGCGCTCGTCGGTCCGTTCGCGGCGTTTCTCACATTCATCGGTTCGATGGGGAACATTCCGCTGGCGGCCGTACTCTTCGGCAACGGCGTCAGCTTCGCGGGAATCATGG